>JAIXTY010000280.1 GCA_027483705.1 Rubrivivax sp. | reverse complement strand
GGGCTCTTCAGGAAGGCCACTCCGCCCGAGTGCCCCGGGCAGTGCCAGCTGTAGGAGCCGTCCTGCGCATAGTCCATCAGCGCCTTGAAGAAGGGCGGCGCCAAGCTGTCGAGGTAGCTCTTGGCCTCGCGGATGATGTGGCGGGCCACGAACTCCGGCGTGTCCTCGAACATGTGGATGAAGCCGTGCAGTTCGCGCAGCACATCGTTGGGCAGGTGCTGGCTGGTGCGCGTCTCGCCGTAAACGTAGATCGGGATGTCCGGGTTGCGGAAGCGGATCTCGCCGATGAACTTGCGCAGGTTCACCACCGCCGGGTCGAGTTCGGGGCCGGGCGTGAACTCGTTGTCGTCGATGCTCAGGATGAAGGCGCTGGCGCGGCTTTGCTGCTGCGCGAACTGGCTGAGGTCGCCGTAGCTCGTGGCGCCGAGCACCTCGAAGCCCTCTTTCTGGATGGCCTCGGCCAGCGCGCGGATGCCCAGGCCCGAGGTGTTCTCGGAGCGGTAGTCCTCGTCGATGATGACGATGGGAAAGCGGAAACGCAGCATGGCGGCCAACGGGTGGAAGTTGCGGGGGCGGCCCGGCGGCCGCTGGAAAGCCGCGCAGTGTAGGGGCCGATCGGGTCGGCCGCGTGTCCGGCGCGGGGCCGCGCCTACACTGACGGCGTTGTTGGCCGTGGGAGGACCCCGTCGATGGATCTGTCGAGCTCGACCCTGTGGTGGCTGCTGGCCGGCGCCCTCGTCGCCGCCGAGCTGGCCACCGGCACTTTCTACCTGCTGATGGTGGCGCTGGGCGCCGCTGCCGGTGCGCTGGCGGCCCATGCCGGCCTGTCGGGCACCGCCCAGGTGGCCACCGCGGCCCTGTGCGCGGCCGGGGCCACCGCGGCCTGGCACTTCAAGCGCGCCCGCTCGCCGAAGAGCGCCCCGGTCGAGTCCAACCGCGACGTCAACCTCGACATCGGCCAGCACCTGCAGGTGCCCGAGTGGCTGCCCGACGGCTCGGCCCGCGTCAGCTACCGCGGCGCGATGTGGTCGGTGCGCTTCGCCGGCACCGGCCAGCCGGCGGCCGGCGAGCACGTGATCGTCGCCGTGCGCGGCAACGAGTTCGCGGTGCAGCCCGCGCCGGCGCGCTGAGCGCCCTTCCCCCTTCGAAACCCGCCCTCACGAGCCATGGAAATCGCCCTCATCGTCGCCGTCATCGCGGTGATCTTCATCGTCCGCACCTTCAAGATCGTGCCGCAGCAGAACGCCTGGGTCGTGGAGCGGCTGGGCAAGTACGACCGCACGCTCACGCCGGGCCTGAAGTTCGTGATCCCCTTCGTTGAGCGCGTGGCCTACAAGCATTCGCTGAAGGAGGTGCCGCTGGACGTGCCGAGCCAGGTGTGCATCACGCGCGACAACACGCAGCTGCAGGTCGACGGCATCCTGTACTTCCAGGTCACCGACCCGATGCGCGCCAGCTATGGCAGCAGCGACTACCTCACCGCCATCAGCCAGCTGGCGCAGACCACGCTGCGCAGCGTGATCGGCAAGCTCGAGCTCGACAAGACCTTCGAGGAGCGCGACCTCATCAACGCCAGCGTCGTGAACTCGCTCGACGAGGCGGCCATGAACTGGGGCGTGAAGGTGCTGCGCTACGAGATCAAGGACCTCACGCCGCCGGCGGAGATCCTGCGCGCGATGCAGGCGCAGATCACCGCCGAGCGCGAGAAGCGCGCACTGATCGCGGCCTCCGAGGGCCGGCGCCAGGAGCAGATCAACATCGCCACCGGCGAACGCGAGGCCTTCATCGCGCGCTCCGAGGGCGAAAAGCAGGCCGAGATCAACAACGCGCAGGGCGAGGCCGCCGCCATCAGCGCCGTGGCCGAGGCCACGGCCGAGGCCATCCGCAAGATCGCCGCCGCCATCCAGGAACCCGGCGGCGAGCAGGCGGTGCAGCTGAAGGTGGCCGAGAAGGCCGTGGAGGCCTACGCCGGCCTGGCGCGCACCAACAACACGATGATCGTGCCGGGCAACATGAGCGAGGTCGCCGGCCTCATCGGCACGGCGATGGCGCTGCTCGGCAAGGGTACGCCGGCCGCCGGCAACCCGGCCGGCAAGTGAGCCCCGCCGCATGACCGAGACCCGCCGCGACCGCGCGCTCAACGTGCTGGGCACGGCCCTGGTGCCCTGCGGCTACGACCCGCTGACCGGCTGGTACCGCGACGGCTGCTGCCACACCGACGAGCACGACCACGGCAGCCACGTCGTCTGCGCGCGCGTGACCGTGGAGTTCCTGAACTTCCAGATGGAGCGCGGCAACGACCTCATCACGCCGCGGCCCGAGCACCGCTTCCGCGGCCTGAAGCCGGGCGACCGCTGGTGCGTGTGCGCGCTGCGCTGGCGCGAGGCCTACGAACACGGCTGCGCGCCGCCGGTCGTGCTGGAAAGCACGCACGCCAAGGCGCTGGACTACGTGCTGATCGAGTGGCTGCGCAAGCACGCGGCCGCGCCCTCGCCCCAGGGCTAGAATCGCGCCCGCTTCGCACGAGGCCCCGGACAGGTGGATGAGCGGTTTAAGTCGCACGCCTGGAAAGCGTGTGAGGGTTAACAGCCCTCCGCGGGTTCGAATCCCGCCCTGTCCGCCATCTCGGCGCCACCCGCACTGTCGTGGCCGCCCCTCCCATCCTCCCACCGCTGTCGCACCACGAGATGCTGGTGCTGGCCGAGCCGTTTGCGCGGGCCGGGCTGAGGGTGGACATGGTGGCCAGCGACCGGGTGCAGCGCCGCCTCGTGCTGCGGCCACCCGAAGACGCCGACGATGGAAGCCGTTGGTCGCTGGACGCCGCCGCGCGCGGCCGTGTGCAGCTGACGCGCACCGTCCGGCATGCCGATGGCACCGAAGCCGTGTTGCACGCCAGCGGCCCGGACGCGGCGCCTCTGCTGGGCCGCATGCTCGCGGTGCCGAGTTCGCGCCACTTCGATGCCGTCGGGCCTGCCGTCCTGGCCCGCGACTACACCTTGGGAGCCGATGGCCAGCCCGTGCTCCAACGGGCCGCCATGACCCTGCCGGGCCTGCAGCTGCTGATGACCGTGCCCACCGGCGCGCGCCTGGCCGCCACGCTGGCGATCACCCCAGACGAAGGCGCCACGCGCCCCGCGCTGCCCGAGGACCTGCTGGCCGTGCTGGGCTGGAACTGGTCGCGACTGGTGCCCACGCGCCAGGGCTGGTCGGGCCGGCTGCGCCTGCGCGCCAGCGGCGCGGAAGCCCGCACGCGGCGCGCAGAGGCCGCCGCGTCACAGGCCGCCCGGCACCTGGCCCGCACGTGGTCGGAGCCGCCGGCCCGCTACCACGCGCGCTGGCGCCGCGCCCGCTGGGGCGTGTTCCTGCGCCGCGGCATCCCCAGCTTCACCGCCCTCGGGCTGGTCGGCCTGGTGCTGCTGTCGGCGGCGCTGGAGTTCCGGCCGACGCCGATGCAGATGCTGCTGATGTACCACCTGCCGACGCTGGTGATCGCGGCGAGCTTCCTGATGCAGGAACTGCCCCGCTTCGAGATCCCGCCGTGGCCCCGCGTGCCGGCAGGCACAGCCTGGGCCGGCACGACGCCGGGCCGCTGACCGGTCAGGCGCCGCCCCCGACCTTGGCCGACCGGGCGTCGGCGTACAGCCGCAGGTACTGCTCGGCCGGCCCCGCCCAGGCGTTGCGCTGGGCCATCGCCGTGTGCACCACGCGCTGCCAGGCGGCGGGCGCGGCTCGCAGGGCCAGCGCGCGCGCCGCGGCCTTCAGCAGCGCACCCGGCGTGGCGGCGTCGAACGCAAAGCCTGTGGCCGTGCCGGCGGCCAGCGCCGCCTCGTCGGCATCCACCACCGTGTCGGCGAGCCCACCCACCCGCCGCACCAGCGGCAGCGTGCCGTAGCGCAAGCCGTAGAGCTGCGTGAGGCCGCAGGGCTCGAAGCGCGAGGGCACGGCGATCACGTCGGCCCCGGCCACCAGCCGGTGCGCACGCGCCTCGTCGTAGCCGATGTGCACCTGCGCGCGGCCCGGGTGGGCCTGCTGCGCCATGCGGAAGGCGGCCTCCAGCGCCGGATCGCCCGTGCCCTGCACGGCCAGCTGCACGCCCTGCCCCACCAGCTCGGGCAGGGCCGCGAGCAGCAGGTCCATGCCCTTCTGCGACGTGAGCCGGCTCACCACCACCACCAGCAGCGCCGCGTCGTCCCGCGCCAGCCCCAGCTCGGCCTGCAGCGCGCGGCGGCAGGCCTGCTTGCCGGCCAGGCGCTCGGCGTCGTAGCGCTCGGCGATCGCGGCGTCGGTGGCCGGGTTCCACACCGCCTCGTCGATGCCGTTGAGGATGCCGCTCACCGCGGCGCCGCGACCGCGGATGACGCCGTCGAGGCCGCAGCCGAACTCGTGCGTGGCGATCTCCTGCGCGTAGGTGGGGCTCACGGTGGTGATGCGGTCGGCGAACTTCAGGCCCGCCTTCATGAAGCTCAGCTGGCCGTGGTACTCCAGGCCCGCCGGCGACATCAGCCGCGAGGCCAGCCCCAGCAGCGACCAGTCGTGCATCGGGAAGAGGCCCTGGAACGCCAGGTTGTGCACCGTGAAGATGCTGGCCGCGCGCGTGGGCAGGTGCTCGGCCACGAAGGCGCAGCTCATCGCGGCGTGCCAGTCGTGGGCGTGCACGATGTCGGGCACCCAGGCCGGGTCGGCATCGTCGGCCGCCAGGTGCGAGGCCACCCAGCCGAGCAAGGCGAAGCGCTGCAGGTTGTCGGGCCACTCCTCGCCGTCGGGGGCCTGGTAGGGGCCGCCGGCGCGGCGGTACAGGTAGGGGGCGTCGATCACATACACCGGCAGGCCCGAGCCCGGCATGCGCCCCAGCAGCAGCCGCACGCGCAGCGCGCCGAAGCAGGCGCCGATGTCGATGACGGTGCGCGTGCCGCGCACGCTCTCCATCACCGCCGGGTAGCCCGGCAGCAGCAGCCGCACGTCGGCACCGAGCTCGGTCTGCGCCACCGGCAGCGCCGCCACCACATCGGCCAGCCCGCCCGTCTTGACGAGCGGGAACACCTCCGCAGCGACGTGCAGCACGCGCTGCGGCGCCGACGTCGGCATCTCGGCCGGCACCGCGCCCGTCGTCATCCGAGCGCGCGCAGCATCTCACGCGTCACGAGCGTGATGCCGCTGTCGGTGCGGAAAAAGCGCGCGGCGTCGGCCTCGGCGTCCTCGCCGATCACCATGCCGTCCTCGATGACGCAGTCGCGGTCGATCACGCAGCGCGTGAGCCGCGCGTGCCGCCCCACCTGCACGCCCGGCAGCAGCACGCTCCAGTTCACCTGCGAGTACGAGTGCACCCGCACCGTGGAGAACAGCACCGAGCGGAACACGCTGCCGCTGACGATGCAGCCGCCGGAGACCAGGCTCTCGATGGCCATGCCGCGGCGGTCTTCGAGGTTGTGCACGAACTTCGCGGGCGGCAGCTGCGGCTGGTAGGTCCAGATCGGCCAGTGCGTGTCGTACAGGTTCAGCAGCGGGTCGGTGGCGGTCAGGTCGATGTTGGCGTCCCAGTAGGCGTCGATGGTGCCGACGTCGCGCCAGTAGGGCTCGTGCCCGGGCCGACGGCCCACGCAGGACAGGTCGAAGGGGTGCGCCGCCGCCACGCCGGCGCGCACGGCGCGCGGGATGATGTCCTTGCCGAAATCGTGGCTGGAGTTGGGATCCATCATGTCGCGCTGCAGCTCCTTGTAGAGGTAGCGCGCGTTGAAGATGTAGATGCCCATGCTGGCCAGGCTGCGGCCGGGCTTGCCGGGCAGTTCGGGCGGCTCGGGCGGCTTCTCGACGAAGTCGGTGATGCGGCGGTTCTCGTCGACCGCCATCACGCCGAAGGCCCGGGCCTCCTCGGAGCTGACCTCCACGCAGGCCACCGTGCACTCGCTGCCCAGTTCGCGGTGCAGCGCCACGTGGTCGGCCAGCATCAGCGCGTAGTTCTGCTTGTAGATGTGGTCGCCGGCCAGCACCACCACGTACTCGGCGCGGTAGGCGGCCAGGATGTCCTGGTTCTGGTAGACGGCGTCGGCGGTGCCGCGGTACCAGCTCTCTTCGTCCACCCGTTGCTGCGCGGGCAGCAGGTCGACGAACTCGTTCATCTCGCTCTTCAGGAAGGCCCAGCCGCGCTGCAGGTGGCGCAGCAGGCTGTGCGACTTGTACTGCGTGATCACGCCGATGCGGCGGATGCCGCTGTTCATGCAGTTGCTGAGCGCGAAGTCGACGATGCGGAACTTGCCGCCGAAATAGACCGCCGGCTTGGCGCGCGAGTCCGTCAGGTTCTTCAGGCGGCTGCCGCGCCCGCCGGCGAGCACCAGCGCCACGGCGCGGCGCGGGAGGTCGAGGCTGGCCGCGACGTCGATGGACTTCATGCTGTCTCCTGGTGCAGCCGGCCCACCCGTGAATGCAGCAAAACTACAGGAATCCCGAAACCAGGAAACTCCGCATCCGAGGGGTCGTGCACGTTGTGTTGTTGATGTTGCTTGCTAGAAATGCAGGCTATCCTGCTGATAAAAAACAACTATTTTGACTTCATCGTGCGCTCGACAAGGGCTGCCCAGGCGAACGCCATGTAGCGCAACTACAAAGAAAACACCGGGCTTGGGTTGACGTTGCACGCCCCGTTCAGGACACTCACCGCACCCGCCAACCCCGGCCGACACGGTGTCAAGCAAACCTTGCGCCGCCCCGACCATGACCGACTCCTCCCTCTCCCCGTCTTCCACCGCCACGGCCGTCGGCTCGGGCGCCGCCGCCGTCGAGCACCACCTGCTGAACACCGTGGGCGCCACGCCCGGCCAGGCGCGCCCGACCGAGATCATGCACGCCGTGGCGCAGGTGGCGCGAGAGCAGTTGTCCCGACGCTGGGTGGCCGCCGAAACCGCCGACCGTGCCGCCAAGGCGCGCCGCGTGTACTACCTGTCGATGGAGTTCCTGATCGGCCGCACGCTGAGCAACGCGCTGGCGGCGCTGGATCTGAAGGGCGAGATGGGCCACGCCGCGCGCGCCCATGCCGCCAGCCTGGAAGACCTGGCCGCCACCGAGTCCGACGCGGCCCTGGGCAACGGCGGCCTGGGCCGCCTGGCGGCCTGCTTCCTGGACAGCATGGCCACCGTGGAGCTGCCGAGCTACGGCTACGGCATCCGCTACGAGTTCGGCATGTTCAAGCAGCACATCCAGGGCGGCCGCCAGGTCGAGTACCCGGACCCGTGGCTCGAGGACGGCACGCCCTGGGAGTTCCCGCGCGGCGGCGTGCACTACCGCGTGCGCTTCGGCGGCTGGGTAGAGCCGGCCACCGACCCGAGCCTCGTGCCCACCTGGCGCCACGCCGGCGAGGTCAACGCCAAGGCCTACGACATGGTCGTGCCGGGCCACGGCACCGAGCGCGTGAGCACGCTGCGCCTGTGGAAGGCCGTCGCACCCAGCCAGATCGACCTGCACGCCTTCAACAGCGGCGACTACGCGCGTGCCGCCGAGTTCAAGAACGAGTACGAGAACATCTCCTGGGTGCTGTACCCGAACGACAGCACGCCGGCCGGCCGCGAACTGCGCCTGCGCCAGGAGTACTTCTTCACCAGCGCCAGCATCCAGGACATCCTCGGACGCCACCTCGCTGAGCACGGCCGGCTCACCAACCTGTCGGACAAGGTCGCCATCCACCTGAACGACACCCACCCGGCCATCGGCGTGGCCGAGCTGATGCGTTTGCTGGTCGACGAGCACGGCTTCGGCTGGATCGCCGCCTGGGCCATCACGAAGAAGGTGTTCAGCTACACCAACCACACGCTGATGCCCGAGGCGCTGGAGACCTGGCCGGTGAGCCTGATGCAGCAGGTGCTGCCGCGGCACCTGGAAATCATCTTCCGCATCAACGCCGAGTTCCTGGCCGAGGCCGCCGCACACCGCCCGGGCGACAACGAGTTCCTGCGCGAGCTGTCGCTGATCGACGAGCGCGGCGAGCGCCGCGTGCGCATGGCGCACCTCGCGGTGGTGGGCAGCCACAAGGTCAACGGCGTCTCGGCACTGCACTCCGATCTGCTGGTGAAGACCATCTTCTCGGGCTTTGCCAGCATGTGGCCCGATCGCTTCACCAACATGACCAACGGCGTCACGCCGCGGCGCTGGCTGGCGCAGGCCAACGGCGGCCTGGCCTCGCTGGTGGACAGCACCATCGGCCACGGCTGGCGGCTGGATCTCGACCAGCTCAAGCGCCTGGCCCCGCACGCCGAGCGCGCCGATTTCCGCCAGGCCTTCCTGGCCGTGAAGCAGGCCAACAAACGGCGGCTCGCGGAGCACATCCGTGCCACCACCGGCATCGTGGTCGACCCCACGAGTCTGTTCGACGTGCAGGTCAAGCGCATCCACGAATACAAGCGCCAGCTGCTGAACGCGCTGCAGGTGGTGGCGCGCTACCAGGCCATGCTGGCCGACCCCACGGCGCACTGGACGCCGCGCACGGTGATCTTCGCCGGCAAGGCGGCCAGCAGCTACGTGGCGGCCAAGAGCATCATCCGGCTCATCCACGACGTGGGCAGCGTGATCAACCACGATCCGCGCATCGGCGGCAAGTTGAAGCTCGTGTTCGTGCCCAACTACGGCGTCTCGGTGGCCGAGGTCATCATGCCCGCGGCCGACCTGTCGGAGCAGATCTCCACCGCCGGCACCGAGGCCTCGGGCACCGGCAACATGAAGCTGGCACTGAACGGCGCGCTCACCATCGGCACCGACGACGGCGCCAACATCGAGATCCGCCAGCAGGTGGGCGACGACAACATCTTCATCTTCGGCCTCAGCACGGCCGAGGTGGCACAGAGCAAGGCCGCGGGCTACCAGCCTTTCCGCCTGTACGAGAGCAACCCGCGCTTGAAGGCCGTGCTCGACGCCATCGCCGGCGGCCAGTTCAGCGACGACGAGCCCGGGCGTTATCGCGGCCTGGTCGATTCGCTGCTGTGGGGCGGCGACCCGTACATGCTGCTCGCCGACTTCGACAGCTACGTGGCCGCGCAGGCCCGCGTGGATGCGCTGTACGAGCAGCCCGACGCCTGGGCCGCGAAGGCCATCCTCAACGTGGCGGGCATGGGCTTCTTCTCGTCGGACCGCACGATCCGCGAGTACGCACGCGAGGTCTGGGGCCTGGTGCCCAAGGCCTGACGGCGCCGACGCCCGCATGAAGCTGGACAAGGCCGAAGCCCGCGCCCTCATCGAAGGCCGCCACGGCGATCCGTTTGCCGTGCTCGGCCCACACGCCCGCGGCGACGGCGCCACCTGGGTGCGCGCCTTCGTGCCGCACGCGGTGGCCGTGAGCGTGGTGGCCGGCCCGCACGCCTGGCCACTGCAGCGGCGCGACGCCGATGGCCTGCATGACCTGTTCGAGGGCGAGACCGCCGTGCGCGGCCCTTACCAGCTGCGCGTGCGCTGGGGAGGCGGTGGCGAGAGCGTGGTCGAAGACCCGTACCGCTTCGGCACCGTGCTGGGCGAGATGGACGTGTGGCTGCTCGGTGAAGGCACGCACCTGCGGCCCTTCGAGGTGATGGGCGCGCACCCGCGCACGATGGACGGCGTCGCCGGCACGGCCTTCGCGGTGTGGGCGCCCAACGCCAGCCGCGTGAGCGTGGTGGGCGACTTCAACCACTGGGACGGCCGCCGCCACCCGATGCGCCTGCGCCGCGAGTGCGGCGTGTGGGAGCTGTTCGTGCCCGGCGTGGCCGAGGGCACGGCGTACAAGTTCGAGCTGCTCACGCGCGAAGGCCAGCTGCTGCCGCAGAAGGCCGACCCCTACGCCCGCGCCAGCGAGCTGCGCCCGGCCACCGCCAGCCGCGTGGCGCCGCTGCCGGCCGTCGTGCCGCCCTCGCCCGCACGCCAGGCCGCCAACGCGCTGGACGCGCCGGTCAGCATCTACGAGGTGCACCTGGGCTCGTGGCGCCGCAAGCCCGAAGACGGCAACCGCTGGCTACCCTGGGACGAATTGGCCGACGAGTTGGTGCCGTACGCCACCAACATGGGCTTCACGCACCTCGAGCTGCTGCCCGTGAGCGAGCACCCGTTCGACGGCAGCTGGGGCTACCAGACGCTGGGGATGTTCTCGCCCACGGCGCGCTTCGGCGGGCCCGAGGGCCTGACGCGCTTCATCGAGCGCGCGCACGCGGCCGGCCTGGGCGTGATCCTCGACTGGGTGCCGGCGCACTTTCCGTCCGACGCGCACGGCCTGGCCCGCTTCGACGGCACGGCGCTCTTCGAGTACGCCGATCCGCGCGAGGGCTACCACAACGACTGGAATACCCTCATCTACAACTTCGGCCGCACGGAGGTGCGCAACTTCCTCGTCGGCAGCGCGCTGTACTGGCTGGAGCGCTACGGCATCGACGGTCTGCGTGTCGACGCGGTGGCCTCGATGCTGTACCGCGACTACAGCCGCAAGGCTGGGGAGTGGATCCCCAACGTGCACGGCGGTCGCGAGAATCTGGAGGCCATCGCGCTGCTCAAGCGCGTGAACGAGGTCGTCGGCGGCGAGCGCCCACAGGCCATCACGCTGGCCGAGGAGAGCACCGCCTTCCCTGCCGTGAGCCGGCCCACCTATGCCGGCGGCCTGGGCTTCCACTACAAGTGGAACATGGGCTGGATGCACGACACGCTGCAGTACATGGGCCGCGATCCCATCCACCGGCCGTATCACCACGGCGAGATGACCTTCGGCCTCGTCTACGCCTTCACCGAGAACTTCGTGCTGCCGCTCAGCCACGATGAGGTGGTGCACGGCAAGGGCAGCCTGCTTGCGCGCATGCCGGGCGATGCGTGGCAGCAGTTCGCCAACCTGCGCGCGTACTACGGCTTCATGTGGGCGCACCCGGGCAAGAAGCTGCTGTTCATGGGCTGCGAATTCGCGCAGGGCCGCGAGTGGAACCACGACAGCAGCCTCGACTGGCACCAACTGCACGACAGCCGCCACGCCGGCGTGCAGCAGCTGGTGCGCGACCTCAATCGCCTGTACCGGGCCAGCCCGGCGCTGCACACGCAGGACTTCTCGCACGCCGGCTTCGAGTGGATCGAGCACGACGACGCGCGCCGCAGCCTGCTGGTCTTCGTGCGGCACGGCCGCGGCGGCGAGCAGATGCTGGTGGTGTGCAACTTCGCGCCGGTGGTGCACCACGGCCAGCGCTTCGGCGTGCCGGCGGCAGGGCGCTGGGTCGAGCGGCTCAACACCGACAGCCGCCACTACGGCGGCAGCGACGTCGGCACGCCGCTGGGCGAGTGCAGCACCGAGGCCGTCCACAGCCACGGCCGGCCGCAGAGCGTGGTGCTGAACGTGCCGCCGCTGGCCACCGTCTACCTGGAGCTCGTGCGCTGAGATGGACACGGCGCGCCATGCCGCCGCCGGTGCCGTGCTCGAGGCGGGCCGCGCCTGGCCCCTGGGCGCGACGGTCGACGGCGACGGCGTCAACGTCGCGGTCTTCTCGCAGCACGCCACGCGCATTGAGCTGTGCCTGTTCGACGCCGACGGCCGCATCGAGCAGCAGCGCCTACCCTTGCCGGGCCGCAGCGGCGACGTGTTCCACGGCCGCCTGCCCGAAGCCGGCGCCGGCCTGGTGTACGGCCTGCGTGCGCACGGCCCCTGGCGGCCCGACCGCGGCCACCGCTTCAACCCGCACAAGCTGCTGCTCGACCCCTGGGCGCGCGAGATCGTCGCGCCGCCGGGCGGCTTCGACTGGAACGGCCCGCACTTCGGCGCCGACCGCGAGCACCCGCAGCACCTGGACACGCGCGACAACGCCGCGTTCGCGTTCAAGGCCCGCGTCGTGGGCAGCGACGAACCCGCCGTGGCGCGGCTTGCGCAGGCCGCAGGCGCCGACACGCTGATCTACGAGCTGCACGTCCGCGGCTTCACCAAGCAGCTGCCGGGCGTGCCCGAGGCGCTGCGCGGCACCTACGCGGGCCTGGCGCACGACGCGGCCATCGCGCACCTGCAGCGCCTGGGCGTGAGCACCGTGTGCCTTCTGCCCGTTCAGCAGCACCTCGACGAGGCGCACCTGGCGGCACGTGGGCTCGTCAACTACTGGGGCTACAACACGCTGGGCTTCTTCTGCCCCGAGCCGCGCTACGCCGCGGCCACCACCGGGGCTGGCGTGCGCGACGAGTTCCGCGCCCTGGTGCGCCGTCTGCACGAAGCCGGCATCGAGGTGCTGCTCGACGTGGTCTACAACCACACGCCCGAGGGCGACGAGCGCGGCCCCACGCTGGCCTGGCGCGGCCTGGACAACGCCAGCTGCTACCGCCTGGTGGAGCACTCGAAGCAGCACTACGAGAACTGGACGGGCTGCGGCAACACGCTCGACATCCGCCACCCGCGCATGCTGCAGATGGTGATGGACAGCCTGCGCCACTGGGTGCAGCACTACGGCGTCGACGGCTTCCGCTTCGATCTCGCCCCGGTGCTGGGCCGTGGCGACCACGGCTTCGACCGCAGCAACCCCTTCTTCAAGGCCGTGCTGCAGGACCCCGTGCTGCAGGGCGTGCGCCTGGTGGCCGAGCCCTGGGACGTGGGCCCGAGCGGCTACCAGCTCGGCCAGTTCCCACGCGGCTGGCAGGAGTGGAACGACCGCTTCCGCGACACGGCGCGCGCCTTCTGGCTGGGCGGCGACTGCACGCGCGGCGAGTTCGCGCTGCGCCTGGCCGGCAGCAGCGACCTCTACCAGCCGCGCCAACGCTCGCCGCTGGAGAGCATCAACTACATCGTCAGCCACGACGGCTTCACGCTGGCCGACCTGGTGAGCTACGACCTGCGCCACAACGAGGCCAACGGCGAAGGCAACCGCGACGGCCACGGCCACAACCTCAGCTGGAACGGCGGCTGGGAGGGCCCCACCACCGACCCCGACGTGCTCGCACGCCGCGCCCGGCTGCAGCGCGCGCTGCTGGCCAGCCTGCTGCTGAGCCAGGGCACGCCGATGCTGGCCGCCGGCGACGAACTGGGCCACTCGCAGCAGGGCAACAACAACCCCTACTGCCAGGACAACGCGATCACCTGGATCGACTGGGCCGCGGCCGACCAGAGCCTGCTGGCCTACACCACGCACGTCGTGGCCCTGCGCCAGCGCCTCTTGCCGCTGGCGCCGCGCTGGTACACCGGCCTGCTCGACGCCAAGGGCCGGCAAGACCTGGCGTGGCTGCGCCGCACCGGCGAGCCGATGACGCCGGAGCACTGGAACAACCGCATGTCGCGCATCATGGCCGCGTGGATCGGCGCACCGGGGCGTGGCGGCGCGCCGTTGCTGCTGCTGATCAACGGCCGCGACATGGACGCCAGCTTCCGGCTGCCGCCTGGCCAGTGGGTGTGCGAGCTCGACAGCTCGCAGCCCGACGGCCGCAGCAACTGGGTGCGCGGCGGCCGGCACGAACTCGATCTGCCCGCGCGCAGCGTGATGCTGCTGCGCGACGAGGCTCCCTGAACCGACGGAGACTGTCCCGATGAGATTCCCCCGTGCCAGCGGCGTGCTGCTGCACCCCACCTCCCTGCCCGGCCCGCACGGCAGCGGCGACCTCGGCGCCGAGGCCTACCACTTCGTCGACTGGCTCGTGGCCGGCGGCCAGAAGCTGTGGCAGGTGCTGCCGCTGGCCGGCATCGGGCCTGGCAACGCGCCCTACATGAGCAACTCGGCCTTCGCCGGCAACGTGCTGCTGGTCGAACTTGCCGAGCTGCACCAGCAGGGCTGGCTCGACGCGGCCGATCTCGAGCCCGTCGCTGGCCTGGTGGCCGAGGCCGTGGATTACGCGCACGTCTACCCGTTCCGCATGGAGCGGCTGCACAAGGCCGCAGGGCGCTTTGCCGCCGCCGGCACGGCCGCGCAGCGCGAGGACTTCGAACGCTTCCGCGCCGAGCAGGCCAGCTGGCTGCCCGACTTCAGCCTCTTCATGAGCCTGTGCGAAAGCCTCGCCTGGGCCGACTGGCACACCTGGGCTGCGCCGCTGCGCAACCGCGAGCCCGCGGCACTGGCCGCGGCGCGCGCCACGCACGCCGAGCGCATCCACTTCTGGGAGTTCGCGCAGTGGCGCTTCTTCCGCCAGTGGATGAAGCTGCGCGCCTACGCCAACGGGAAGGGCGTGCAGATCGTCGGCGACACGCCGATCTTCATCGCCTACCTCTCGGCCGAGGTCTGGGCCAACCAGCACCTGTTCGAGCTCGACGCCGCCGGCAAGCCCACGGTCGTGGCCGGCGTGCCGCCGGACTTCTTCAGCGCCACCGGCCAGCGCTGGGGCAATCCGCTGTACCGCTGGAGCGAACACGCCAAGGACGGCTATGCCTGGTGGGTGGAGCGCATCCGCCGAACCTTCGAACTGGTTGACATCGTCCGCATCGACCACTTCCGCGGCTTTGCCGGCTACTGGGAGATCCCGGCCAGCGAGCCCACCGCCGTCAAGGGCCGCTGGGTGCCCGGCCCGGGCGAGCCGCTGTTCAAGGCCATCGCCAAGGCGCTGGGGCCGATGCCCATCATTGCCGAGGACCTGGGCGTGATCACGCCCGACGTCGACGCGCTGCGCAAGAAGTTCGGCCTGCCGGGCATGCGCATCCTGCAGTTCGCGTTCGGCGGCGACGCCACCGACCGCTTCCTGCCGCACAACCACGAGCCCGACACCGTGGTCTACACCGGCACGCACGACAACGACACCGTCGCCGGCTGGTGGGCCACGGCCAGCGACCACGAGCGCCACTTCGCGCGCGGCTACCTCGCCACCGACGGCCACGACATGCCCTGGACGATGATCCGCTCCGCCATGAAGAGCGTGGCCGACACCGCCGTGCACCCGATGCAGGACGTGCTGGCCCTGCCCACCGAGTGCCGCATGAACTACCCGGGCCAGGAAAGCGGCTGGTGGCGCTGGCGCTTCCAGTGGAGCCAGGTGCAGCCCTGGCACGCCGGCCGGCTGGCCGAGCTGTGCCGGCTTTACGGCCGCTGAGCGCGGCGCCGCACCGCGGGCGCGGCCAGCGCCAGCAGGCCGAGGGCGGCCAGCGCGCCGGTGCCCGGTAGCGGCACGGCCGCCGTGCCGGCCCCGCGCGTGAAGAACAGGTCGTCGATGAAAGTGCTGTCCAGCGCTGCGCCGCCGGCGCCGTCGAGGATGACGTAGCGCACGCGGGCGCCGCTGCCCACATCCAGGCCCCAGAAGGCCCGGCCGCCCTCGCCGACCTGCGGCACCGTCACGCTGCCCAGCAGCGCGCCGGCGTCGTCGAAGGCCTGCAGCCGGGCCGTGCTGAAGTCGTTGTCGATGATCTGCATGCCGAAGGCCGTCACGGGGTCGGTGAAGTCGATGCGCAGGTCCGAGACGCCGGCGCCCGTGAAGAAGCGGCCGCTGGCGTAGTGCGGGCCGCTGCTGGGCACGCCGCCACCGCCCACGGCGGTCAGCACGCGCATGGCAAAGCCGAAGCGCCCGCTGGCGTCGGCCAGGTCGGTGGTCTGCAGCGTGTCGGGCACGTCTTCGGACGCGAAGCGCACGCCCAGGCTGGCGTACTGCAGGTCCAGCAGCGCGCCGGCGACCGTTGCGCCGCCGCCGGGGACGGTGTCGAAGTCGATGTCGGCCGAGCGGCCGCCGAAGTACGACGCCGAGTTGATGACCACCGCGGCGGCCTGTGCCCCCGGGGCAGCCAGGGCCGCGGCCAGGCTCAGGAACACGGTGGCGGTGATGCCGCGCACGGCGGCAGCGGTGCGGGACGGACGGACAGGCTGGGCTATCGGCATGGCAAGGCTCCCTTCGCTTCGAGGTGGCGGGCCACCGCGCCGGCCGGCGCGGCGAGCCCGTGCCGGCAGTGTGCGAAGGGGGCGTTGCTCGGGCGTTTCCCGGCGTTGCCGGCGCCTCAGCGCGGCGCGTCGGCCGGCTGGAACGCCGGCACCCCCGCCCGCCACAGCAGGAAGGCCCAGCGGTCGGCGACGCGCTGCTGCGCCTGCAGCCGCGTGGCCCCGGCGCCGTGGCCGGCGTCGGTTTCCAGGCGCATCAGCACCGGCCGGCCCTGCGGGTTGGCGGCGCGGAAGCGGGTGGCCGTCTTGGTGCTCATCCACACGTCGACGCGGATGTCGTTGACACCGTGCTCGAACAGCAGCGCCGGGTAGTCGGTGCCCGGGCGGATGTTCTCGTAGGTGCTGTTGTTGCGCAGCGCGCGGAACTCGGCCTCGACCTTGACGGTGCCGTACTCCGGGATGTTGGCCGCGCCGTTGGCGCGCGTCTCGCTGCGGATCTGGTCGAGGTTGCCGACGCTGATGACGGCCGCCGAGAACAGGTCGGGCCGCTCGGTGGCCGCGCGGCCGACGAAGATGCCACCGGCGCTGCCGCCCTGCACCGACAGCCGCGAGCGCGAGGTGTAGCCCTGCGCGATGAGCCATTCGGCGGCGGCGATGCCGTCGCGCCAGGAGTTGAACTTGGTCGTCTTCTGGCCCGCCTGGTGCCAGGCGTCGCCGAAGATGCCGCCGCCGCGCGCGTGCACGATCGCGAACACCCCACCCTGCTCCAGCCAGGCCAGCAGCCGCGGGCTGGCCGACGGCTCCTCGACGGTGCCGTAGGCGGCGTAGCCGTACAGCAGCGTCGGGTTCGAGCCGTCGAGCTTGATGTCGCTGCGCGCCATGATGGACATCGGCACCTCCACGCCGTCGTGGCTGCGCACCATCACCTCGCGCGCCGTGACGCCGCTGAGCACGTCGAAGCGGCCCGGCGGTACCAGGGCCAGCGGCCGCGGCGCGGCATCGCCCGGGTTGAGCACGTAGTGCCGCAGGGCCTGCGTCCAGCCCGATAGGCCCAGCACCACGCCGGGTATGGCCGAATCGGCGTCGGCGAGCGAGACGTTGCCCTCCACCGGCAGCGCGATCACCCGGGGCTGGGTGCCCACCGGTGCACCGTGCGGCAGCCGCAGCAGCTTCTCGGCCACGCCGTCGCGCCGCGTGATGTACAGGCCCTCGGGCGTGGCGGCGATGGCCGTGACGACGCCGGTACCCGCCGGCACAAGCTCTTCGGCGCGCGCCAGGTCGGCCGCGGGCAGGGCCACGCGCAGCACCCGGTGGCGCGGCGCGTCGCGCGCGGTGCGCAGGTACAGCCAGCCCTGGTAGGCGGTGACGCTGCCCACCTGGGCCGTCTGGTCGAACACCTTGCGCCACACCGGCTTGCCGGCGAGCAGCGCCGCTCGATCGGCGACGAAGAGCGACCGGTACCGGCTGACGCCGTGCGACACCACCGCCAGCGCCAGTGGCTGGTCGTCGAGCAGGGCGACGAAGGCGTTGTCCGAGCGCGTGAGGCCCAGTTCGGGGTGCACCGTCGGGCCGAACACCGGCACGTCGCCGTCAGGCTCGGCCAGCCGGCGCAGGAACACCGTGTTGTCCATGAAGCGCTCGGCCCGCGGACGCTGGTTCCAGTCCGGCGCCAGCCGCGAGACGAAGAAGCCGCTGCCGTCGGGCAGCCAGTTCACCGCACCACCGCCGCGCACGCGGTCGATGGGCGGCAGCAGTTCGCGGCCCGTCTCGGTGTCGATGACGTGCAGCGAGCCGATTTCCGCACCCCCGGCCGAGATGCTGTAGGCCACGCGACGGCCGTCGCGGCTGGCCGCGTAGCCGCCGATGGCGCGCGGCGGACCACCCGGCTTGGCCAGGCGATCCGGATCGACGAGCACGGTCTCCGGCCCGTCGACGCCACGGCGCATGACGAGCTTGAACTGGTTCTCGCCGGCCAGGCGCTTCTCGTAGAACAGGTTGCCGCGGTTGTCGCGCGACAGGTCGGACACGTTGGCCGGCACCTCGGCCTCGATTTCCTGGATGCGCTTGAGCAGCCGCTCGCGGCCGGGCAGCCGCGCGAGCACCTGCGCGGCGGCGTCGGCCTGCGCCTTCATGTAGGCCTGCACGGCCGGATCGGCGGTGTTCTCGAGGCAGCGGTATGGGTCTTCGACCTTCTCGCCCCAGTGGGTGTCGACCACCGGGCACGGGGCGTAGGGCGGCGGCAGCACGACGCCGGCAACGCGGGTGCCCGGGGCGGCCAGGCTGGCCTGGAGCGACAGCGCGGCAGCAGCCGCGGCGAGGGTGCGGATGAGAGATGCTTGCACGGGTTTCCGGAAGAGGGCCCGTCGTCGGCGGACACCGGCTGCCCGCAGCCGCCCGCTGCCGCTCAGCGCACGCGCGTCCAGGTGACGCCCTCGTCGGTGGACCGCATCACGCGACCCTGCGACAGGACGGCCAGCAGGGCCCCGTCCTGCCGGTCCACCATCAGCGAACGCACCAGGGCCGCGTTGCCGCCGGGCACCTCGCCGGACTTCTTCCAGGTCTTCGCGCCATCGCGGCTGACCATCAGCGCGTAGGTGCCGGCAAAGATGCCGGGGTCGACGGGCGCCACCGCGAAGAAGGTCTTGGCGTCGGTGGCCGTGATGGCCGTGACGAAGCGGCTCGTGTCGAGGTCACGCCACTGCCGGCCGCCGTCGGTGGAGATGTAGGTGGTGCGGGTGAGGTTGCCGCCCTGCGCGAGCAGGGTGCCATCGGCCAGCAGCTGCGCGCCCGAGGTGGTGACGCCGATGGACCGGCGCTCCAGCGCCCCGGTGCTGCCGTCGACCACGAGGAACTCGCCGTTGGGCATGAACACGCCCGCGCGGTCGCGGCCGGCCAGCACGATGGCGTTCTGCCAGGGCATGTTGATCGAGCGTTCCTGCTCGAAGGTGGCGAGCGCGCGCCAGTTGCCCACGAACGGATCGTCGCTCAGGTGGGCCGACCACTGGGTGCCGCGGCGCACCAGGGCCAGCACCTTGCCGTTGGCCAGCGGCTCGGCCGCGGCGATCATGCCGGCGGCCGGTGCGGGCAGCGTCTGCCAGGTCTTGCCCTCGTCGCTGGTGTAGCGCAGCAGGCCCTCTTCGCCGGCGGCGAGCAGGCCCTGGCGGTAGGGGCGCACGCTGAGCACTTCCAGCCAGCTGTCGATCTGCAGCGCGCGGGCCAGCGGCTCGCCGGGCTTGCGCCAGATGACGCGGCCCATCTTGCTGCCCGCCAGCAGGCTGCCGTCGGCGGTCGACTCGATGCCGTTCAGCGCCGTGGTGAGGTTGCGCATGATCGGCGCGAGCGCGGCGCTGCGCGTCAGCTCGTCGCTGGGCCCGAACTGGTTCGGTGCCTGGCCGCGTGTCTGCTGGGCCAGCGCGGGGAACAGGGTGTTGAAGGTGTTGGTCAGCTCGGCATCGGGCGCCAGATAGCCGACCAGGAACCGCTGCCCCGGCTGCGGCTGCACGAGCAAGGTGCCCGGCAGCGAGACCTCGCGGGCCTTGACCTCGAAGCTGCCCAGCCGGCCGGCCAGCGGGAAGGTGTAGGTGGTGTTGGCGAAGAAGCCGTTGGCGTGCGAGAGGCGGTAGCGCCCCGGCGCCACCATGCCGCTGAAGACGGCGGTGCTGTTGGTCATCTCGCGCGTGCGCCGCAGGATGGCCGTGTCCTCGGCCGAGGCCTGCACGCCGGGCGGCAGTTCGCGCTTCAGGGTCAGCGAGGACAGGGTCTCCGTCGGGTCGTTGGCCTCGGCGCCGTTGGTGATGAGGCGGATCACCACCGCACCCTCGGGGCCCGAGAGCGTCTGGGCACTGCCGATGGGCGGCGGGCTGGTGGCGCAGCCTGCCAGGATGGCAAGGACCAGGCCGAGGGTGGCGAGCAGCAGGCGGTGGATGGCGGGCTTCATGGGCTGTGCAAGGCTGGCGGCCGCGCGCGACGCGGCGCCGGGGTATGGGGAGCGGAGCATTGTTGCGCACGCCCCGGGCACAGACCTTGGGGATGGACAGGCCGGGCGGCCGCCCTCAACCGATCGTCACCAGGCCGCGGTTCCCACCGGGCCTGGCTGATCGTGCTCAGCCCGCTGGCCGAGCCGTGTGGGCGCTCGAGGAGCGGCGCACGCCGGCACGGCCGCCAGCGCCCTCCCCGTCGTCACTGCGCATCCGCGCCACCCGCCATCGGCACACGCGCCACCGCCACCCGCTGCTGCAGCGCCTCTTCGTACAAGGCCAGCCGGCGCATCACGAACGCATCGTTGCCGGCGGCCGTGAGCCCGGCCTGCTGCTCGGCGCGCACCTGCTGGCTGATGCGTTGACGCTGCTCCGGCGACAGGCTGCCCAGGTAGCGGCGGGCCAGCCGTTCGGGCGCGGCGGCGTCTGCTTCGGTGGCCGAACCCGCAGCCACGCGTTGCTGGAACGCCTGGACGTCCTGCGTCAGCGTGCTCGTGGGCATGTCCCGTTGGGGATCGGCCCACAGGCTTGCCACGGCCACCGCGCCCAGCGCCAGCACCACCTGCACCCGCGTCCACGAGCCCGTGGTGAGCAGGTTCCGCGGCGGCACGGCGGAACCCACCGCGACATGGAAGGACGTCTGGGTCGAGGTCGGTGCGTACATGAGGTTCTCCGGTTGGGGCCTGTGAATGCACTGTAGGACTCGGCCCTGCCGGCCGCGGTGCGCCAGTGCGCTCTGCGCGTGCGCCCTATTCACAAGCCGCGCTCCGCCGCAGCTGCACCGCTGCCGGCCGAGTCAGGGGGCAGAGCCGCGCCACCGGCCCGGGCGTCGGCCGGCGCCCCACTACAGTCGGGCCGATGGCAGCCCCTGCGCGCCCACCCGACGAACTCGTCGCCCCTGAACCCACCCGAGGGCCCCCGATGTCATCCCTGCCCACCCGCGCAGACGTGCCCGCCGACACCACCTGGGACCTGCGCGACCTCTTCGCCGACGAGGCCGCCTGGGACACCGAGTTCGACGCCGTCGAGGCCGCCTGCCACGCCATGGCCGCGCACGAGGGCCGGCTCGGCGGCAGCGCCGCGCAGATGCTGGCCGGCCTGCGCGATGCCGAGTCCCTGGGCGAGCGTCTCACGCGCGTGGCCACCTTCGCCTACCTGCGCAACGCGCAGGACGCCACGCACCCGCCGCACCAGGCCGGCGTCGCGCGCGTGGCGGCGCTGCAGGCGCGTGCGGATGCGGCCATCAGCTTCGTCGACTCCGAGATCCTGGCGCTGCCCGAGGGCGTGCTGCAGCGCTTCCGGGCCGAAGAGCCCGGCCTGGCCGACTACGCCGTGATGCTGGACGACCTGCTGGCCCTGCGCCCGCACCGCCTCTCGGCCGAGACCGAGCGCGCGCTGGCCGCGCTGGGCGAGGTGCTGGACGCGCCGTACATGGTCTACGGCCGCTGCAAGTTCGGCGACATGCGCTTCGCGCCCTTCACCGACGCCGCCGGCCGCACGCAGCCCAACTCCTTCAACGCCTTCGAGTCACGCTACGAGACACACAGCGACGCGAGCGTGCGCCGCGGCGCCTGGGCCTCGTTCACGGCGGGCCTGAAGGCGCACCACCACACCAGCGCGGCCACCTTCGCCACCGAGATGGCCAAGAACGTGGCGATGGCGCGGCTGCGTGGCCACGCCAGCACCGAGGCCCACCTGCTGCAGCCGCACAAGATCCCGCACGCGCTGTACCGCAACATCCTCGACATCATCCAGGCCGAGCTCGCGCCGCACATGCAGCGCTACGCCCGGCTGCGGCGCCGCGTGCTGGGGCTGGACCGGTTGCTCTACTGCGACATCAAGGCACCGCTGGACCCGGCCTTCAACCCACCGATGCCCTGGGACGAGAGCTGCGCGCTGGTGCAGCGGGCGCTGGCCCCGCTGGGGCCGGAGTACGGCGAATTCGTGCGCCGCGCGCTCACGCAGCGCTGGGTGGACCGCGCCGACAACGTGGGCAAGTCGTCCGGGGCCTTCTGCTCGTCGCCCTACGGCGTGCACCCGTACATCCTGATCACCTGGTCCGACACCATGCGCAACGTGTTCACGCTCGCGCACGAGCTAGGCCACGGCGGCCATTTCGCGCTGGCGATGAAGCACCAGCGCTACACCAACATGCGACCGGCGATGCCCTTCATCGAGGCGCCGTCGATCATGAACGAGATGCTGCTGGCGCAGCACATCCTGGCCGGCAGCACCGAGCGGCGGCTGCGGCGCTCGGTGATCATGCAGGTGCTGGGCACCTACCACCACAACTTCGTGACGCACCTGCTCGAGGCCGAGCTGCAGCGCCAGGTCTATGCGCTGGCCGAACAGGGCGGCTCCATCACTGCCTCGGTGCTGGACGACATCCAGGGACGCATCCTCGCGCGCTTCTGGGGCGACACCGTCGAGCTCGACGACGGCGCGCGCATGACCTGGATGCGCCAGCCGCACTTCTACATGGGGCTGTACCCGTACACCTACTCGGTGGGCCTGGTGGCGTCCACGGCGCTGGCGCTGCGCGCGCAGCACGAGGGCCCGGCGGCGCTGGCGCGCTGGCTGGAGGTGCTCAAGGCCGGCGGCACGCGCACGCCGCTGGAGCTGATGCAATGGGCTGGCGTCGACCTGCGGTCGCACGAGCCCATCCACGACGCCGTGGCCCACGTGGGGCGGCTCATCGACGAGCTCGAGGCGTCGTTCGACTAGGAGTCTGCGGCACCAAAGTACTGCATGGCGCCCAAAAGGGTGCGCCAACGGCACGCGCCCTGGGCTCTCTGGATCATCAGATTCAGCAGGCTTCCGTCATGGAACGGACATGGTCGTAACGATCATCAAGCCCGCCAACACCGTGCCGAGAACCCGCGAGTCACGGCCTCGATGGCCGCCGCCCTCATCGTCATTTCTCGCGCACATGAACATCCGTCAACGCATCACTCTGCTCGTGCTGCTGTCGCTGGTCGCCCTCGCCGGCACCGGCATCTACGCGGTCATCCAGTCGACGTCGGCTGCCCGCGAGGTGAAGCTCGTCACCGAGGGCGTGGTGCCCAGCGCATCCAAGTCCGTGGCCTTGCTGGGGCAGCTCAAGGACGTGCACCTGGCGGCGGGCGCCATCCTCGACGCGCAGGATCCGGCTGCAGTCGCCGAGGCGACACGTGTCGTCAACCTGCGCAAGACGGACGTCGAGGCCGCCCTGGCCGAACAGCTCGCGAAGGCCGACTCCACCGCCCAGAAAGGCCTGGTCCAGATCGCGCAGGAGGGCCTGGCCTCGTATTTCGAGTCGATCGACGAGGTCGGCCGCCTGAAGGCCCAGGGCCAGCATGAACTCGCCGCCGCCACGCTCGCCGCGACGGCGACCCAGTACCTGCGCGAACAGGGCGAGATGCTCAACACACTGCAGGTCGAGAAGAACCGGTCCAAGGACGAGGCGATCAACACCCTGAACCGCGGGCTCGACGACACGCGGGCGACCCTGTCGATTGCCAGCGTGCTGGCACTGGTGGCCCTGGGCGGACTGGGTGCGCTGCTGTACCGGCAGATCATCGGTCCGCTGTCGCGGATGGAACGCAAGATGACCGAGATCGCCACGAGCCAGGACTTCAGCCAGCGACTGACGATCACGCGTCGCGACGAGGTCGGCCGCTCGATGGAGGCCTTCAACACGATGATCGCCCGCATCCAGGAAGGTGCCGAGCTGGTGGCCCAGCGCAACGCCGACATCCGCGCCATGCTGCAGGCCATCCCGGAGGGCATCCTGACGATCGACGGCGCCGGCACGATCCAGGGCGAGTACTCCCCCTTCGCGCTCGAACTGTTGGAGCAGGAGGAACTCGCGGGCCAGAGCGTGCACGCCCTGCTCTTCGAGCGCTCGCCGCTCGCAGCCGACGCCCGCTCGCAGATCGAGGCGGCCATCGCGGCCATCGTGGGCGAGGACGAGATGAATTTCGAGTTCAACGCCCACCTCCTGCCGCGCAGCCTGGAGCGCGTGCACCCCACGGCCGGGCGCAGCCAGCAGCTGGAACTGCACTGGGCACCGATGCCGGACACCCACGGCGTCGTTCAGCGGCTGCTCCTGTGCGCTCGCGACGTCACGGAGATGAAGGCCCTGGCAAAGGCGGCGGAGGCCGGCCAGCGCGAGCTGGCCCTCATCGGCGAACTGCTGGCCGTGCCGCAGGAGAAGTTCCAGTCGTTTGCCGACTCCGCAGGCTTGCTGGTCTCCGGCAGCCTCGAGGTCCTGTCACGGACGACGGGCGGCAGCCCGCAGGCGCACGACCAGGCTGTGGCGGAACTCTTCCGCAACATGCACACCATCAAGGGCAACGCCCGCCAGCTGGGCCTGAGCCGGATCGCCGCCCGCGCGCACGACGCTGAAGAGGCCTTCGACCGTATTCGCAAGGGGTTGGCGCCCTGGGCGCCGTCCGCGCTGGGCGACGAGTTGAAGCGCGTCTCGGATGAACTCGGCCAGCATGTCCACGTCAACGAGAACAAGCTGGGCCGGCGGGGTCCTGGCCGGCGTGGTGATCCCGAGAAGTTCCACCTGGTGCCGCGCGAGCAGGTGGAGCGCATGCTCGCGACGCTGCGCTCGGCCGACAGGAACGGCGACGTGCTGCAGAACACGCTGCTGCAGCAGCTTCGGGCCGACCTGGAAATGCTGGGGACCGAGCGGCTCGAGCATTCGCTCGAGCCGCTGCTGACGGGCCTGCCGGACGTCGCCCGCGGCCTGGGCAAGCCGGCACCGGTGGTCACGATCGACGGCGCCGGCATCCGGGTGCGGCAGCAGGCGAGCGGTGTGCTGCGCAACATCTTCGTCCACCTGCTGCGAAACGCCATCGATCACGGCATCGAAGCGGCCGATGCCCGCGTTCAGGCCGGCAAGGCCCTGTCGGGCCGCATCCAGATCAGCGCTGCGGTCGACGAGGCCGGGCTGGTCCTGCGCATGCAGGACGACGGCCGCGGCTTGGCGTTGGCCGCCATCCGCGAAAAGGCGCAGGCCCGAGGCCTGATTCCCGCCGGCGTCGTGCCTTCGGCAACCGACCTGGCGGAACTGATCTTCGACTCCGGCTTCTCCACCGCCGAGGCCGTGACCGACGTCTCGGGCCGTGGCGTGGGCATGGATGCGGTGCGCGCCTTCGCGAAGGCCGAGGGTGGCTCCGTCAGGCTCGAGTTCCTGGAGCCGCCCGAGGGCCGCGCCTTCGCGGCCTTCCGGGTGGTCATCCGGCTGCCGAAGGCGGCGTTGCCCGCGGGCATGGCCCTCACCAGCGAGACCAGCCGTGCTTGAGGCCGTCGGACCCTGGGAGCTGGCCGGCCTCGCCGCGATGGCGATGCTGGTCGGGTCGGCGGCCGGCTACGCAGCGGCCAGCCGGCGCGCGAGACGCGATGGGCAGGCCCTGGTCTCGGCCGAGCGCGAGGCCGCCGATGGCCGCATCCGCAGCCTCCAGGCCGACGTCGATGAGTCGCGCGCCCAGGCGGACATGCTGAGAGAGACCGTCTCGCGCCTCGAAGCCGAACAGACCCGCCTGGAGTCCGGCCACCATGCCCGTGCCGAGGCCCTGGATCACCGGCTGGCCACGGTCTCGCGCGCGCAGGGCGAAGCGCGCAGCCTGGTGGAGCAGGCTTCCGTGGACGCCCGGCGCCTGCTCGGCATGGAGCAGACCTTCGAGCGCTGGCACCAGTCGATGGATGGCCTGCTGGACCACAACCGCGACATGCATCGCAAGAACGACGAGTTCAACCAGATCGTGATGCAGCTGACCATCGTGACGCTCAATGCCTCGATCGAGGCCGCCCGCGCCGGTACCGCGGGCCGGGGCTTCGCGGTGGTGGCCGACGAGATGCGAAACCTCACCAAGCGGGCTGCGGTGCTGTCCGCCGAGTACAAGGCGGGGCTGCACGAGAACGACCTCCTCACGACCGCCACGTTCCAGGATCTCCAGGCCGGTGGAAAGATGATGACCAACGCGTTGGTGCAGCTGGACCTGTCCCAGCGGCGCACCCACGACCTGCTGGACACCAGGGTCGACCCGTGATCTCGGTACAGGCGGCTCAGGCCTTCGAGGCCATCTGCTCGCACGCACTGCGGAGCACGCTCTGTGTTCCCATGTCGGCGGCGTACGGCGTGCCCGTCCTGCCGGTCGAGCGTGCACAGCTGTCGGACGTGCTGGCCGAAGGCGACGGCCCCGGGCTCAGCGTCATGCTGTCGATTGCCGAGTACGGCTTCCGCATGGCGGTCTTGCTGCATGTCGACGAAGGGCCGGCGCTGCGAAGCCATATCGCCAGGGGCCTGGGCGTCGACGCCGGCGACCTCGGCCAGCACGAACTTCGCGACCACGTGTGCGAGATGGCGAACCTGTTCTGCGGGGCCATGAGCCGGGAGCTTGGGCGCGTGTATCCACACCTGGGCATGTCGACGCCCCGCGTGCTGTCGCGCGACGTGCTGAGGCACCTGTCGCGACTGCCCGGCGCGGCTCTGGAACTGCATGTGAAGGCGCGTCCCGCAGCCGGGCCGGCCCTGGCCGCCAGCCTGTGCGTGGCCGCCAAGGACCGCCTGGACTTCGCCGCGCCACCGCTCGACAAGCTGGACGAATGCCCCGCATCCACCGGCGAGATGGAATTGCTCTAGCCTCGCCGCATCGATTGAAGTCAGACCGTCATCAAGCGAGAACACAGTGCCTTCAGCAAGGCGGATGCCGCTGGTGCGCCGGCACCGTGCGGCGCCCGGTGCGGTTGAGTGCGGTCCGACCCCTTTCCTGACTACCAACCTTCCGGGAGAAACCCATGGCCCAAGTTCTTGTCGTTGACGACTCCAGCACCGTGCGCAACGAGGTCGGCCAGTTCCTGACGTCACAGGGCCTGACCGTGGCCCAGGCGGTCGATGGCCGTGACGGTCTCAGCAAGCTGCAGTCCGACCGGGCCATCAAGCTCATCGTCTGCGACGTGAACATGCCCAACATGGATGGGCTGACGATGTGCGAGAAGGTCCGCAACGAGTTGAAGAACCAGAGCGTCAGCATCGTGATGCTCACGACCGAGAACTCGCCGGCCATGAAGGAGCGCGGCAAGGCGGCCGGCGTCAAGGGCTGGATCGTCAAGCCCTTCAACGGGCCGGCCGTCATCGGCTCGTTCCGCCGTCTCGTGGGCGCCTGAGCGAGCTCGAAAGCGCTCTCCTGGACTCACGCGGCTGGTGAACCGGAGCACTGCCCTTGCAGAACGCCGTTGAGCGCCAGCGACGACTCGGGGCCTTCTGGCACGGCGTGGCCTTCCGACTGGTTGCTGCGATCTCGGCAGCACTGGCGCTGGCGCTCGCCGTCGCCGCCTATGCAGTGTGGCGACAGAATGCGCTCATGTCCGAGCTGGACAAGCTGGCCGATCAGGGCCTGCAGCGGGTTCTCCTGATCTGGGAAGCCAACGAAAACGCCAACGACGCGGCGCGCAAGATGCTGATCCTGGTCACGGCGCCCCCGGAAGCCCGTGCCGGCGCCCGCGAGGAGAGCGAAGCCGCCAATCGGCGCCTGGATTCGGCGCTCACCCTGCTGGGCGCCAGCCTCGGGCCTGACCCGGATCACCCCCGCCTCCAGACCGTGCTCGACGCGAGGCGGCGTTATGCGGCGGCCTTCCAGTCGCTGGCCGACGACGTCCGCCAGGGGGACCTGGACGCCGCCCGCGACCGCCTGGTCCTGGCGACCGATTTCGAACTGTCGATGCTGCTGAGCGCGCTCGAGACCCTGGACCGGTCGGAACAGCACGAGCTCGAGCTCGCGATGGGGGCACTGAGGGGCCGGCAGCGTGACGACCTGTTCGTCTACGCCGCGATGCTGGTGGTGGTGCTGCTGGCTGGCGGCGGCCTCGCCGTCTGGATCTGGCGGTCGGCCGCCCGGCCCCTGCGTGCGGCTGCCGTCACCGCCCAGGCGTTTGCGCAGGGCGACTACAGCCAGCGGCTGGCCAGCACGCGGCAGGACGAGATCGGAGACCTGACGCGCGCCCTCGATCTGCTGGCCGACGAGGTGAGTCGTCGAGAGGCCCGGCTCATCGACCTCGTCGAAACCGATGCCCTGACGGGCCTCGCCGAGCGGGACCGCTTCCTGCGCCTGGCATCGGCGGTGCTGTCGGGTGCCGCCTCGGGTGTGGCCATCGTCGTCGTCGATCTCGATCGGCTCGGCACCATCAACCAGCTCCTGGGTTTCGAAGGGGGTGACGCCGCGGTGCAGATGGTGGCCACCCATCTGCGAACGGTGGTCGGCCCAGCGGCACCCATCGGCCGCATCGGCGGTGGCCGCTTTGCGCTGACCCTCGAGATCCGCGGACCCGCCACCCCCGCGGCAGACCTGATGGCTTGGGCCGAGGAACTGCAGCAACGCCTGGAGCAACGCAGCATCTGGCGGGAACAGGCGGTCGACCTGCACCTCACCGTCGGCGTGGCGGCGGTGCAGGGCGAGTCATCGGACGCGGCCCTGTTGCTCAAGCGCGCCGAGCGCGCGCTCCAGCAGGCTCAGCAGCAGTCCCGGCCGGCCGCCGTCTGGAGTCAGGCCCTGGAGGACGTCCGTCCTTCATACCTGAGCTTGCTGTCGGATCTGCAGCGTGCCTGCGAGCAAGGCCAGATCGTCGCATTCCTGCAGCCTCGCATCGATGTCCGCACGGGTGCGGTGGTCGGTGCCGAGGCCCTGGTGCGATGGCGCCACCCGATCCGAGGGTGGCTGCCCCCCTCCGAGTTCGTGCCGTTCGCCGAAAGCGCCGGGCGTATCGGGCTGATCACCGGCGAGATGCTCAGACAAGGCATCGACGCGGCGCGGCGCCTGCGCGATGCGGGCTACGCCGTGCAGGTGGCCGTCAATCTCTCGGCGCACGACCTGCGCGACCCCACCCTGGCGAAGCGGATAGCCGACCACCTCGCCGATGCCGGGCTCTCGCCGCAGCTTCTGCAGCTGGAAGTCACGGAGAGCAGCCTGGTGGACGCCGGCGACGAGCCGATCCGACGCCTGAGGGACCTGCGGGCCCTGGGTGTGGATCTGGCCATCGACGACTTCGGAACCGGACAGACAGCGATCTCCCAGCTGCACCGCTGGCCGATGCAGACGGTCAAGATCGATCGCCAGTTCGTGCGGGGCGTGGATGGCCTGCCGCCTTCGCGACGCGCCTTGCTGGAGGCGATCGTCCAGCTGGCCAAGAGCATGGGCATGGAAACCACGGCGGAAGGCGTCGAGACGAGCGGCGAGATGCGGGTGGTGCAGCAGGCGGGCTGCAGTTCGGCTCAGGGCTGGCTGATCGCCAGGGCGATGGCGGTCGACGAGTTCGAGGCCTGGCTGCGCCAGAATCCCGCCGCTGCGGCCACGCGCCTGTCCGATGCCACCGCGGCCTAGACCTTGGAGACCGACCCTCCCGGTTCCTGTGGTCGCCCACCCACCCCTGCGCACTCGGCGCCACGGGTGATCTTCGTTTCATCGACAACCACGTTCGACATGTCCACGTTCTCTCGACGGCGTGTGCTCGGGGGCGGCACCGCGTGCGCCCTGGCCCCCGTGCTGCCGTTGTTCGGCGCTTCGGCTCCTTTGTCCACGGCTCACGGCGCGACGCTTGAGGTCCGCGGAACCGGCGCATCGTTCCCGTCCCGCGTCTACCAGAAGTGGGCTCAGGCGTTCTCGGCGGAGACCTCCATCCGCGTCAGCTACCGACCGACCGGCAGCGGCGAAGGCCTGCGTCTGATCTCGGCGCGCGAAGTGGACTTCGGCGCCTCGGACAGCCCGCTCACGGCCACCCAGCTGGCCGAGAGGCGGCTGATCCAGGTGCCGACCCTGGTCGGGGGCATCGTGCCGGTGGTCCGGCTTCCCGATCTGCCGGCTCAGCGCCTGATCCTGGATGGCCCCGTGCTCGCCGACCTGTTCGCGGGCCGGATCGAACGCTGGAACGACCCGCGCATCGCGGCCCTGAACCCGCAGCTCGGCCTTCGACCGATTCCCGTGCGCCGCGTGGTGCGTGCCGATCGGTCGGGGACGACGGACGGCTTCACGCGTTATCTGGCGCCCCAGTCGCCCGCCTTCGATTCGCTCGTGGGTGCTTCGCAGAAGCCCAAGTGGCCCGGTCAGGTCCTGGAAGGCGAAGGCAACGACGGCGTGGTCAAGCTGATGGGCGAAACCGAAGGGGCGATCGGCTATGTCAGCTTCGATCGGGTCGCCGCCAACGGCCTGGCCGCGGTCAGGCTGCGCAATGCCGAAGGGAACGCACAAGCGGCCTCCGAGGACGGCTTCCGTTCGGCCATCCGTGCCAGCGACCTTCACCGACTGGGCGACGACACCGCCAGTCTCCTGGACCGACCGGGCGAGTCCACATGGCCGATCACGCTGACCAGCTTCGTGCTGGTCGACCGTGAGCCGCCCACCTCGACACGCGCGGAGCCGACGCTGCGCTTCCTGTGGTGGATGTTCCTGCGAGGGGATGCCTTGACGCGCGGGACGGGTTTTGCGCCGCTGCCACTGGCCACCCAGGCCCGTGTGGCAGCTAGGATCGCCAGCGTTCGTGCCCAGGACGGCAGCGCGATCCGATTCATCGGCGGCTGAGCAAGGGTCTGTCGCGTGGTGATGCTGCCCGGCACGACGGGGCAGGCCGTCAAGCCGCGGTTGCTTCGAGAGAGCCGAACTCGATCTCCGCGGCCGGACGCACCTCGATGCGGCTGCGTGGCACGCTCAGCCAGCGCAGGCCGGCGTTGAGCTCGTCGATCAGCGCGTCGGCGGCGATCACCCGGCCCTGGCCGAAGTCCATGGCCTCGGTGGTATGGCCGTCGCTGGCCAGCGCCAGGTCGTAGCCACGCTCCAGCGCCGCGAACGCCGTGGCACGGATGCACCAGTTGGTCATCGCGCCGGCCAGCACGAGGCGCGTGATGCCCTGAGCCTGCAGCGTGGCCTGCAGCGGCGTCTCGGCGAACGAGGAGTTGAAGCGCTTGCGGATCAGCCCCTCGCCGGCCACCGGGGCCAGCGGTGGCGCGAGCTGCCAGCCGGGCGACCCGGCCACCAGTTCGTCGCTCTCGTGCTGCACCCACAGCACCGGCACGCCAGCGCCGCGGGCGCGCTGCACCAGCGCGTCGATGCGCGCCAGCACCGGCTGCGGCTCGTGCGCGCCGGCCAGCACGCCGACCTGCGTGTCGACGATCAGCAGCGCGGTCTTGGGCGTGTCGCTCATGCGGTCTCCTGTGGCTCAGGCGGGCCAATCGCTGCACACGGCCGAGGGCACGGCCTTCTCGCGGCGGGCGCCCGGCGCGCGAGCCGCCGTGCCCAGGGCCACCCAGCCCACCAGCGTCTCGCCCGGGCCGCAGAAGGCCTGCTGCAGCCGCGGCGAGCGCGCCTTGTGGCCCGACAGCATCTTGCCAGCATAGCCCAGCAGGTGGGCGGCATTGAGCCAGTTCGCCAGCGCACCGCCCACGGCCATCCACTGTTCGTGCGCCGGCACCAGCGGGTGGCCCAGGTCGATGCGCGCGATGACGGCCACCGTCACCGGCGCGCGCCGAGCGCGTTCGGCGTCGAGCGCCGCGTCGTCGTCGCCCTTGCCGGCGTCGCGCGCGGCCTGCTCGAACAGCGCAGCCAGCCGCTCGCGCGCGGCACCGCGCACGATGGCAAAGCGGAACGGCACGAGCTCGGCGTGATCGGGCGCGCGCAGCGCGGCGGCGGCCATCTGCGCCAGATCGTCGTCGCCCGGGCCGGGCTCGGCCAGGTGCTTGCCGCCGAGGCTCTGGCGCGCCAGCAGCTGCGAGAGCGCGCCGTGGGCGCTGCGGGGATCGTCGGTCATCGTGGGCCTTGTCAGAAGACCAGCGCCCGCCAGCGCAGGCTGGTGGCGCGGGCCATGAACTGCACCGCGCCGCCGTGGCCGGCGCACTCGGGGATCAGGTGCGCCGGGTCCAGGCCTTGCGCGTGCAGTGCATCGGTGCAGGCATAGAGCCGCGCGCCGTGCGACACGGCCTCGCGCAGAGCATCGAGCACGCTCTTGTCGAAACGTTCCGAAGCCCGCAGCCGCTCGGCCACCCCCGGCACCAGCAGGTGCACGCTGCGCGCGGTGAAGTAGATCTCCACCGGCACGTCCATCGCCCCGGCGGCCGCCGCCTGGAAGAACGGCGTGGCCAGCCGCTGCGGCTCATCGGGATCGCAGGCCCACAGCAGCAGCGCGAGACCGTCGACGGGGTCGGCCACGAAGCTCACGAGCCGAGTTCCCCCTGCAGCCGATTGAGCCAGGCCATGTGCTGAAGCGCCCCGGCCGCATCGTCGCCGCGCAGCAGCGCAGCGGCTTCGCCCGGCCAGCCCGCGAGCCGCACCCGCGCGATCCACCCGTCGCCATAAGGCTGCTCGTGAACGAGTTCCGGCCGCGCAGCGAGCGCCTCGTTGACGGCCACCACCGTGCCCGACACGGGCGACTTCACCGACACGATGCTCTTGGCCAGTTCCACCACCGCCACCGACCGCCCCTGCTCCACCACCGACCCCACCGTCTTGGGCCGGCACATGTAGATCTCGCCCGCGAGCCGGATGCCCATGCTGGTGATGCCCACCACGGCCAAGTCGCCCTCCACACGCGCCCACACCTGGTGTTCGACGTGGTACCAGAGCAGCTCAGGAAACTCGCACCCCGCAACGTTCATGACCCGTCGAGCCCCACGATGCGTGGGGTGTCCGATCGCCGTCGCGAGCGGCGCGATATGGCGACGAGCATCGCAGCCGTACTCCCGTACGGCGAGAAGCGCACTCGCCATAGCGCGTCGCGCAGCAGGCGAGCGGATGCCCCACGGCGGAGGGGAGAGGGAGTCGAACCCTCCCGGCAACGCATGGCGCCACCCACCGGGTTTGAAGCCCGGCCGACCCACCAGGATCGTTTCCCCTCCATGACCTTCATTGTCCCTTCCCCGCGGCCCCGGGACCTTCCCCGAGGGCCTCGCTGAACAGCTGGCAGTCGGCGCGCAGCCGGTGCACGTCGCCCACGCGGCGCAGCAGACCCACGCGGTCGAAGTGCTCGAGGATCTGGATGGCGCGCTTGCGGCCCAGCTGCGTGGCGTCGCGGAAGTGCGCCGCCGTCACCTCGCCGGCTTGCGCCGCCGCCACGCCGCGCGCCAGCGCCGCCAGCCGCGCCATCGTGGGCGTGTCGTAGAACAGGTCGCGCACGACCTGGTGCAGCTCGCCGCGCTGCGCCAGGCGCGACAGCGTGGTGCGCATCAGCGGCTCGCTCTCGGCGCAGTCGCGTGCCAGGTCGCGCGCCCAGGCGCCTTCGAAGCCGGCCGCGGACAGCTTGGGCGCGGCCTTCTGCGCGATGCGTTCTTCGGTGGCCGACAGGCGCACGCCGTGCTCGGGCCGGTGCACGAAGGCGCCCTTCTGCTGCACCTGCCCACCGGCCTGCAAGGCCGCCAGCAGCGCGCGGAACAACGGCTCGGGCAGCCGCGGCAGCGCCAGGCGGCGCAGGCGGGCGGCGTCGGGGCCGAGTTCGTCGGGATGCTGGGCATGGAAGGCGTCCAGCGCGGCCAGCAGCGCCGTGGTGGCCTCGTCCCGGGCCTGCGCACCCAGCACCGCACCGCCCGGCGCCAGCAGCGCGCCCGCCGGGGCCGGCAGCGATGCCGCCAGGCCCTGCGCGGCGCTGAAGCGCACGAGGTCCAGCCCTTGCGGCGACACCGCCAGCAGCCGCTCGGCGCGCGCAGCCGCGTCGCTGCCAGACAGGGCATCCAGCTCGGCCAACCGCGCCGGCTTGCGGCGGTAACGCACGGGCGCGTACGGATCCCGCACCGTGCCGCCCGCCAGCGTGCGCGTGGCCGAGGCGTCGCGCAGCACGAGCCGGTCGCCATGCCAGGCGCCGACGGGTTGCGACAGCACCAGCTGCACCCGCGCCGTGCCGCCGGGCGCGAGCGCATCGCCGCCGTCGAGCACCGCCACGGTAGCCAGCACGTCGGCCGAGCCCAGGTGCACATGCACACGCTGGCCGGTCTTCAAGGGCGCCGTCTCGGCCGGCCACAGCGTGAGCACGGCATCGAGCCGACTGGTGGCCACTGCCGCGGCGGGCGACACCAGCCACTGCCCGCGCTCGATGCTTTCGCGGGCCACGCCGGCCAGCGCCAGCGCACAGCGCTCGCCGGCCTGCGCGGCACCCTGCGGGCGGTTCTGCGCGTGCAGGCTCTTCACGCGCACGGTCTCGTCGCCCGGCATCAGGCGCAGTTCGTCACCGGCGCGCACCCGGCCGGCATGCACGGTGCCGGTGACGACCGTGCCCACCCCGTCCAGCGTGAAGGCGCGGTCCACGGCCAATCGGAAGGCACGGCCGTCGTCGGCCGCGCGCGGCCCTGTCTCCACGGCCTGCGCGCGCAGCCAGTCGCGCAGAGGCTCCAGGCCCTGCCCGGCCGCCGCGGCCACTTCGAACAGCGGCGCGCCTTCGAGCGGCGTGCCCTGCACCAGCGCCGCAGCCTCGGCGGCCACGGCACGGCGGCGCTCGGCGTCGACGCGGTCGGTCTTGGTCACCACCACCGCGCCGCGCGACAGCCCCAGCAGCGACAGCACCGCGAGGTGCTCGCGCGTCTGCGGCATCGGCCCGTCGTCGGCCGCCACCAGCAGCAGCGCGGCGTCGATGCCGGTGGCACCGGCCAGCATCGTGTGCACCAGGCGCTCGTGGCCCGGCACGTCGATGAAGCCGATGCGGCCGCCGGCGCCGTCGTCCAGGAAGGCATAGCCCAGCTCGATGCTGATGCCGCGGCGCTTCTCCTCGGGCAGGCGATCGGTGTCGACGCCGGTGAGCGCGCGCACCAGCGTCGTCTTGCCGTGGTCGATGTGGCCTGCTGTTCCGACGATCATGTGCCGACGATCATGTCAGTGCAGATTGCAGGTCAGCCAGCTGGCCGGTGAGATCGGCGTCGCGCTCCAGGCCGCGCAGGTCCAGCCACAGCTCGTCGTCCTTCACGCGGCCGATCACCGGCAGAGGCAGGCCGCGCAGCGCCGTAGCCAATTCGTCCAGCGCGCGCCCGGCGCCCTTCTTCTGCAGCGGCGCGATGGCCAGCGCGGCCGAGGGCAGCCGCTCCACCGGCAGCGAGCCCGAGCCGATCTGGCCCAGCGCCTCGGCCACGCGCACGGCAAAACGCGGCGACACGGCTGCTGCCACGGCGGGCAACAGGCGCTCGGCCTGAGCAGCGATGTCGGCCGCGGGCCGCGTGAGCAGCCGCAGCGTCGGCAGGTCCTGCGCCAGCCGCTCGGGGCGCAGGTACAGGCGCAGCGTGGCCTCCAGCGCCGCCAGCGGCAGCTTGCTCATGCGCAGCGCGCGCTTCATCGGGAACTGGCGGATCTTCGCGATGGCCGCCTTCTCGCCGACGATGAGCCCGGCCTGCGGGCCGCCCAGCAGCTTGTCGCCACTGAAGGTGACGACGTCGCAGCCGGCGGCGATCTTCGATTGAGGCGTGGGCTCGGCCGGCAAGCCCCACTGCGCCATGTCCACCAGCGCACCGCTGCCCAGGTCGGTGGCCATCGGCAGGCCGCGGGCGTGGGCGATGCGCGCGATGTCGGCCTCGTCGACGCTGCTCGTGAAGCCCTGCACTGTGTAGTTGCTGGTGTGCACCTTCATCAGCAGCGCGGTGCGCGGCGTGATGGCGCGTTCGTAGTCGGCCGGGTGCGTGCGGTTGGTGGTGCCCACCTCCACCAGCGTGGCGCCGGCGGCGGCCATCACGTCGGGCATGCGGAAGGCGCCGCCGATCTCCACGAGTTCGCCGCGCGAGACGATGACTTCGCTGCCGCGCGCCAGTGCCGCGATGGTGAGCAGCACCGCCGCCGCGTTGTTGTTGACGACGGTGGCCGCTTCGGCACCGGTGAGCGTGCACAGCAGCTCCTCGACGACGCTGTCACGGTCGCCTCGGCCGCCGCTGGCGAGGTCGTACTCCAGGTTGTTGGGGCCGGCCATCATCGCCAACACGTGCGCCAGCGCGGGCTCGGCCAGCAGTGCGCGGCCCAGGTTGGTGTGGATCACCGTGCCGGTGAGGTTGAGCACGCGCTTCAGGCGTGGCGCCAGGCGCGCGGCCACGGCATTGGCGAGCGACTGCGCCAGCGCAGAGGGCGCCACCTCGGCCAGCGGCAGCTCGCCCGCACGGGCGCGCGCACGCAGGCGCTCGAGCAGCGCGCGGGCCTCGCCGGCCACGAGCGTGTGGCCGTGCTCGGCCACGAGCGGCGCGACTTCGGGCGCGCGCAGCAGGCGATCGACGGCAGGCAGCTGCTGGGGCTGGGCCTTCGAACCGTCGACGACGGATTCAGCGGGCCGGCTCATCAGGCCGCCCCGCCCGGCGGGGCCGCGTCGCCTTCTGGCGGACCGAACAGCAGCATGAAGTTCACGCCGCTGCGCGCCTTGCCGGCGTCCGACACCAGCAGGTCCAGCGTCAGCGTGGCCAGGTCGTCGGCAACGGGGTCGACGAAGGGGTCGCGGTCGCTGTGCACGATCTTCAGGTAGCTGCCGCAGGCGTCGCAGGTCTCGGCCTGCACCACGGCCTTGGCCGCACGGCTGGCTGCGGCGTCCTCGGTGTCGTCTTCCGGCGCCTGCTCCGCCGTGTCGAGCGACTGGTAGGCGATGCCCTGTGTGTCGCCGCAGTGGCTGCACTTGCCGCGCACCAGGTGCCACTGCAGGCTGCACAGGCTGCAGTGCAGGTAGCGCTGGCCGAGTGATTCGCCGCTGCTGCGCGTGAGGCTGGCCGTGGGCCGGCTGCCGCAGCAGGGGCACAGGCCGGGGTCGTCGAGCCGGCCGAAGGGCTGGCCGCCGCTGGCGTGCGTGCGCTGCACCTCCAGCAGCAGGTGCGTCCACACCACCTGCAGCGCGGCGCCGATGAACGGCGCGGCGGCCAGATCCAGGCCCGCGGCCACGCCGTGCAGCAGCGCGTCGGCCTGGCGCTCCAGCGCCTCGGCATCGGCGGCGCGCCACTGCTGCAGCAGCGCTCGCGCGGGCTCGGGGGCCAGCGGCAGCACGCGGTCCAGCAGGCGCTGCAGCACACTGTGCCAGGCGGCATCACGCGGCCAGTCGCCCGCGGCCAGTGGCGGCACGCCGCGGCGCGCGGCGGCGTCCAGCGCTGCGGCGTCGGGCATCGGCAGGCCGGGCGCGGCGGCCAGCGCGGCGAGCTCGGCCTGCTGGGCCTCGGCCACCGCGGCCATCAGTGCCAGGTAGCCCTCCATGGCATGGCCTCGTGACAGCTGCTTCAGCCGCATCGCGCGTTCGGCAAACACGGTGGCCCGGGCGGGCCAGACGAAGTACGGCGTCTCGCCGCCCGCGCGGGCGGCGATCTCCTCGGGCGACATCACCCGGACGGTGGCGGTGGTGGCAGTCATCGCGTCAACGAAAGGGGGCGCCAGTGTGGCGCCCCCGGGAGCCCCTGCGGGCCCGTGTCAACCCGGGCGGGTCAGCGGCCCTTGGTCATTTCCTGGTGCCACAGCGGGTGGTTGGCCTTGGCCCAGCCCTCGCTGACGGTGCCGCGCGTCATGGCGCGCACCGTGCCCTTGACCCACAACGCCGCGTAGACGTGCATCACCGTCGCCAGGATCAGCACCACCGCCGCCACCGAGTGCAGCAGCACGGCGGCGCGCAGCAGGTCGACGTGGAAGTACGGCGCGAACCACGGCCGCCAGAACATGAGGCCGGTGACGAGCAGCACCAGCAGGCTCACCGCCATGGCCCAGAAGACGAGCTTCTGGCCATAGTTGTACTTGCCCACCGGTGGCATGCCGGCCTTGTCGCCGTGCAGCATGCGGCCCATGTGCTTCTTCCACTCGCGGTCGGCGTCGTTGACGACGTTGTCCCGCCAGAGCTTGAAGAACAGGCCCAGGAAGCCCACCGTCATCAGCACTCCCAGGAACGGGTGCAGGATGCGCGCCCACGAGCCACCGCCGAACAGGTGGCTCAGGAAGAAGAACGCCGGGTGGAAGAAGGCCAGGCCCGAGAGCCCGGCCAGCACGAACATCAGCGCGATGAACCAGTGGTTCATGCGGTCGCCGTCTTCGTAGCGCTGGAGCATGCGTTGTCCCATGGCTCAGGCCCCTTCCTTCTCGTCGGACTTCTCTTCGATCGGCCCCACCTTCATGTAGTGGAAGAAGCCGGCCACCACCGCGCCCAGCATGCCGGCCACCGCCAGTGGCTTGGCGATGCCCTTCCACAGGCTGACCATCGGGCTGACGCTCGGGTTGCTGGGCAGGTCCTCGAGCTCCGGCCGGTCGGCGTGCTTGAGCACGTACATCACGTGCGTGCCGCCGACGCCCTGCGGGTTGTACAGGCCCGCGTTCTTGAAGCCGCGCTCCTTCAGCTCGCCAGCGCGCTTTTCACCGTAGGCGACCATGTCCTCCTTGGTGCCGAAGCCGATGGCGCCCGTCGGGCAGGTCTTCACGCAGGCCGGCTCCAGGCCCACGCCCACCCGGTCGGAACACAAGGTGCACTTGTAGGCCTTGTTGTCCTTCTGGCTGATGCGCGGCACGTCGAAGGGGCAGCCCTTGACGCAGTAGCCACAACCGATGCAGTTCTCGCTGATGAAGTCGACGATGCCGTTGGCGTACTTGACGATGGCCCCCGGCGAGGGACAGGCCTTCAGGCAGCCCGGGTCCTCGCAGTGCATGCAGCCGTCCTTGCGGATCAGCCACTCGAGGTTGCCCTTCTCGGGCTCGACCTCGAAGAACTTCATCACCGTCCAGCTGGCCGGTGTGAGGTCCGAGGGGTTGTCGTAGACGCCGACGGTCTCGCCGATGTCGTCGCGCAGGTCGTTCCAGTTCATGCAAGCCACCTGGCAGGCCTTGCAGCCGATGCACTTGGACTCGTCGATGAGCTTGGCCACGGCCGGCACCGCGCTGCGCACCTGGGGCGATGGCAGCGTGGTGGCCGAGCGTGCGACCACGTTCTGGGTTTGCAGGCTGCTCATGTCAGGCCACCTTCTCGATGTTCACCAGGAACGCCTTGAACTCCGGCGTCTGCGAGTTCGCGTCGCCGACGAAGGGAGTCAGCGCATTGGCCAGGTAGCCGTTCTGCGTGACGCCCTTGAAGCCCCAGTGGATGGGGATGCCGACGTGGTGGACGGGCTTGCCATTGACCTGCATGGCCACCATGCGCCGCGTGACGACGCACTTGGCCACGACCTCGCCGCGGTTGCTGCGCACCTTGACGGTGTCGCCGTTCTTGATGCCCTTCTCCTTGGCCAGCGCCTCGCCGATCTCCACGAACGGCGCGGGCTGGGTGATCGCATTGCTGCGCGAGTGCTTGGTCCAGAAGTGGAAGTGCTCGGTCAGGCGGTAGGTGGTGGCCGCGTACGGGAACTCCTCCTTCTTGCCGAAGGCCTCGAGGTCGCCCTTGAACACGCGGGCCGCCGGGTTGCTGACGGCCTTCGGGTTGCTCGGGCACATCAGGTTCACGCCCACCGGCGTCTCGAAGGGCTCGTAGTGCTCGGGGAACGGGCCTTCGTTCATGCCGATGGCATGCAGCCGCGCCACGCCTTCGGGGTTCATGATGAAGGCGCCCACGCCCTGCTCGGGCGCGGCATCCGGGCGGATGTCGGGCACGTCGGCCCCGCCGGCCCACGTGGTGCCGTTCCAGGCCAGGTAGCGGCGGCTCGGATCCCAGGGCTTGCCGTTGGCGTCGGCGCTGGCGCGGTTGTAGAGGATGCGCCGGTTGGCCGGCCACGCGAAGCCCCAGCCCGGGAACACGCCCAGGCCCGTGGGGTCGGCCGTGTCGCGCCGCTGCGTGAGGTTGCCCGTGGGGCCCCAACTGCCGCAGTAGATCCAGTTGCCGCAGCTGGTGCTGCCGTCGTCGCGCAGCTGCGCGAAGCTGGCCAGCTGCTCGCCGGCCTTCACCAGCGGGGCCGGCGGCGGCGTGCCGGGTGCCGGGGGCGGCACCGGGATCGGCTTGCCCTTGGCGTCGAGCTTGGGCGGGGGCGGCAGCGGCATCAGGTCGGCCAGCGCTCGGCCGTTGATCTCGCGCAGCACCTCGCCCGGCTGCGGCACGTTGGCGTTGATGTACGGCCAGGACAGGCCCTTGACCGCGTCGGGGAAGGCCCCGCCATCCTTGGCGTACATGTCGCGCAGCTTCACGAAGAGGCGCGCCATGATCTCGCTGTCGGGCTTGGCCTCGCCCGGCGGGTCGACGGCCTTTTCCTTCCAGGTGATCACGCGGCTGCTGTTGGTGAAGGTGCCGGTCTCCTCGGCGAAGCAGCTCGTCGGGAAGCGGAACACCTCGGTCTGGATCTTCGTGGGATCCACGTCGTTGAGCGGGCCGAAGTTCTTCCAGAACTCGCCGGTCTCCGTCTGCAGCGGGTCCATCACCACCAGGTACTTCAGCTTCGCCAGGCCTTGCGACAGCTTCTTCTTGTTGGGCATGGCCGCCAAGGGGTTGAAGCCCTGGCAGATGAAGCCGTTCATCTTGCCCTGGTGCATGCGCTCGAACATCGCCATGATGTCGTAGCCCGTGTCACGCTTGGGCACCCAGTCGTAGCAGAAGTCGTTCTCCTTCGTGGCGTTGGCACCGTAGTACGCCTTCATCAGGCTGGTGTTCCACTTCGGGAAGTTCTGCGTGAACGCCATCTGGTTGGGGCGCAGCGGCTTGCCGGTGCGTGCGGCCAGGTAGGTGGCGCGGTCGACGTCGGCGTCGGTCGGCGAGCTCTGGTAGCCCGACAGCACCTCGGAGTAGGCGCACATGTCGGTGACGCCCTGCACGTTGGCATGCCCCCGCAGCGCGTTGACGCCGCCACCCGGACGCCCCATGTTGCCCAGCAGCAGCTGGATCATGGCCATCGTGCGGATGTTCTGGCTGCCCACCGAGTGCTGCGTCCAGCCGAGCGCGTAGCAGATCGTCATCACCTTGTCGGCGGCCGACGTGGCCGCCAGCATCTCGGCGATCTTCAGGAACTGGTCCTTCGGCGTGCCGGTGATGCTGGACACCATCTCGGGCGTGTAGCGCGAGTAGTGCTTCTTCATCTGCTGGAACACGCACAGCGGGTCCTGCAGCGTGTCGTCGGTCTTGACGAAGCCGTCCTCGCCCAGCTGGTAGCCCCAGGTGGCCTTGTCGTAGCTGCGCTTGGCCTCGTTGTAGCCGCTGAAGAAGCCGTTGTCGTACTTGAAGTCAGGCTTCAACAGGAAGGCCGCATCCGTGTTGAGCTTGACGTACTCGGCGTGGAACTTGTTGTTGCTCAGCAGGTAGTTGATGACGCCGCCCAGGAAGGCGATGTCGGTGCCCACGCGGATGGGCGCGTAGGTGTCGGCCACCGCGGCGGTGCGCGTGAAGCGCGGGTCCACCACGATCAGCTTGGCCTTGCGGTGCTGCATGGCCTCGGTCACCCACTTGAAACCGCAGGGGTGTGCTTCGGCGGCATTGCCGCCCATCACCAACACCAAGTCCGTGTTCTTGATGTCGGTCCACGAGTTGGTCATCGCTCCGCGACCGAAAGTCGGGCCCAGACTGGACACCGTCGGTGCGTGTCAGATACGCGCTTGTGTATCGAGGGTGACGATCCCCAGGCTGCGCGCGACCTTGACGCTGATGTAACCGGATTCGTTCGACGAGGCCGACGAGATCAGGAAGCCGGTGGTGTTCCAGCGGTTGACCGTCGTGCCCTTGTCGTTCTTGGCGATGAAGTTGGCGTCGCGGTCGGCCTTCATGTGCTTGGCCACCCGCGTGAGCGCCTCGTCCCAGGACAGGCGCTTCCACTCGTTCGTGCCGGGCTCGCGCACCTGCGGGAACGTGACGCGGTCCTTGGACTGGATCATGTCCATCACGCCGGCGCCCTTGGGGCACAGCGTGCCGCGGTTCACCGGATTGTCCGGATCACCCTCGACGTGAACGATGGTCGACTTGACGTTCTTCGCCTTGTCGCCCAGCGTGTACAGGATCAGGCCGCAGCTCACGGAGCAGTACGGGCAGATGCTACGGGTCTCGGTGGTTCGGGCCAGCTTGTAGGCGCGTGTCTCGGCGAGTGCCGCCGTGGGCGAGAAGCCCAACGCCACGAGGCTGGAACCCACCAGCCCCGCTCCGCTGACCCGGAGGAAGTCTCTCCGGTTCATGTCCATCGTCACACTCCCACCGGGCTCAGCCCCCGGCGACTGCAAGGTTGAGGGCGGTCACGCCGCACCGATGCGGGTTATCCCCTGCGGTGGCATGGGAAACAATCCGGTGCACCCCGGTCGATTTCGGGGCACGCTGCGACAACTTGTCGCACACCCCGGGCGCCCGCCATGACGACACCGACTGCCGAGCCCACTGAAGACCCGCCGCCGCAGCGCTGGCCCGGTGCCGCCGTGCTGGTGGTGGACGACGAGCCGGGCATGCGCAACTTCCTGCTCAAGGCCCTGGGCACGCGGGTGGCGCGTGTCGAGGCCTGCGGCTCGGCCGAGGAGGCGGTGGCGCTGATGCAGCGCCAGCACTTCGAGCTGCTGGTGCTCGACATCACCCTGCCCGGCCAGACGGGCCTGGCGCTGCTGCAGCAGCTGCGCGCCGATGGCGACACGCGCGAGGTGGTGCTGATCAGCGCCTACGCCGACCTCGACACCGCCATCGAGGCCCTGCGCGCCGGCGCGGGTGACCTGCTGCTCAAGCCCTTCCGCATCACGCAGGCCCTCAACGCCGTGCAGCAGGGGCTGGAGCGCGCGCGCCTGAAGCGCGAGAACCGGCTGCTGCGCCGGGCTCTCTCCACGCACCGGCCGGCGGCCGACGGCCTGGTGGGCTCCAGCATCGCCATCAAGGGCCTGCAGGCGGCACTGCAGCGCGTGGCGGCCGTGGACAGCACGGTCCTCTTCAGCGGCGAATCGGGCACCGGCAAGGAACTGGCGGCGCTGAGCCTGCACCGGCTGTCGCCGCGGCAGGCCGGCCCCTTCGTGGCCGTCAACTGCGCCACCACCGACGCCGCGGCGCTGGAGCTCGAGCTCTTCGGCCACGCCGCCACGCCGGGGCAGCCGGCGCGCGAGGGCTTGCTGGTGGCCGCCCGTGGCGGCACGCTGTTCCTGGACGAGGTGGCCGAGCTGCCGGCGCCGCTGCAGGCGGCGCTGCTGCGTGTGCTGGAGACCGGCGTGGTGCGCCCGCTCGGCGGCCAGCAGGACATGGACCTCGACGCCCGCATCGTGGCCGCTAGCAACCGCATGCTGCCCGACGAGGTCGCGGCCGGCCGCTTCCGCGCCGACCTGTACTACCGCCTGGCGGTGGTGGAGATCCGCCTGCCGCCCTTGCGCGCGCACCGCGAGGACATCCCCGAGCTCGTGGCGCACTTTGTCGGCACGCTGGCGCCCCGCATGGGCGTCGAGCCCATCGACGTGACGGCCGGCGAGCTGCGCTTCCTGCAGGAGCACCGCTGGCCCGGCAACGTGCGCGAGCTGCGCAACCTGATCGAGCGCTCGCTGATCGTCGGCGCACTCAACGTGTCGGCGCTGGTGCAGCCGGCCGCGCCCCGCGCCGCGGCGCCGCGCGACGCCGCGCCGGTGGACCTGCAGACGCTGGAGCGGCGGCACATCCTGGCGGTGCTCGATTCCGTCGGCGGCGACAAGACCCGCGCCGCCGGGCTGCTGGGCATCTCGCGCCGCACGCTGGAGCGCCGCGTGGCCGAATGGGGCGAACACGGCGCACCCGCCGGCGGCCCGGGAGCCGGTGGCCGATGACGGCGGTGCCGTCGCTGTTTGCGCGGCTGTCGATCCGCAACAAGCTGCTGGCGCTGGTGCTGCTGCCGCTGGCGGGCGTGCTGCCGCTGCTGGGGGCCATCCTGCTGGGCTGGAGCAGCGTGGCCCTGGACCGCGTGCTGGTGACCAAGATCCGCGCCGACCTGGCCGTCGCCCAGGGCTACTTCGAGCGCACGCTGGCCGAGGTCGGCGCCAGCGCGGGGGCCATCGCCGAATCGCGCGCGCTGCACGAGGCGCTGGCGCAGCCGGCCGGCGCCGTGGCGCCGCTGCTGGAGCAGCTGCGGCGTCGCGAGCGGCTGGACTTCGTGAACCTGCGCCACGCCGACGGCACGCTGCGCGCCACGCAGGACGGTGCGGCTTCGGGCGCCGACCCGGCGTCGCCGGCGTTTCGTGCCGTGGACGGCGGCGACCACACCAGCGTCGAGGTGCTCAGCCTGGCGCAGCTGCAGCGCCTGCACCCCGCCGGCGCTGAGCGCGCGGCCGTGCCGCTGGTGCCCACGCGCAACGCACAGCCCACCACGCGCACCGCGGAAGACCGCGCGCTGGTGCTGCTGTCCACCCGCGCCGTGCGCAGCGGCAGCGGCCAGCTGCTGGGCCACGTGCAGGCCGGCGTGCTGCTCAACCGCAACCTCGACTTCATCGACCACGTCAACGCCATCGTCTACCCCGAGGGCAGCCTGCCGTTCGGCAGCCGCGGCACGGCCACGCTGTTCCTCGACGACGTGCGCATCTCGACCAACGTGCGCCTCTTCGCCGACGCCGCCGGCCGCGGCGGCGAGCGCGCCATCGGCACACGCGTCTCGCGCACCGTGCGCGACACCGTGCTCGGCGAAGGCCGCACCTGGCTGGACCGCGCCTTCGTCGTCGACGAGTGGTACGTGTCGGGCTACATGCCGCTGCTCGACCACGCCGGCCAGCGGGTGGGCATGCTCTACGTGGGCTTCCTCGAGCGGCCGTTCGTGTGGCTGAAGTACGGCGCGCTCACGGCCATCGGTGCGGTGTACTTCGCGGTGATGATCGCCGCGGCCTGGCTGTCGCTGCGGTGGGCGCGCAGCATCTTCGCGCCGCTGGAGCGCATGGAGGCGACGATGGGGCGCATCGAGGCCGGGGTGCTCGATGCGCGCGTCGGCGCCGTCGACAGCGTCGACGAGATCGGCTCGCTGGCCCGCCACCTCGACCAGCTGCTCGACGCCGTGGGCGACAAGACGGCCGAGCTGCAGCGCCTGAACGCCGCGCTCGACGCTACCGTGGCCGAGCGCACGCGCGAGCTCCAGGCCGCCCACGCGCAGCTCGTGAAGAGCGAGAAGATGGCCACCGTCGGCCAGCTGACGGCCGGCATCGCACACGAGGTGAACAACCCCGTGGCCGTGATGCAGGGCAACCTCGACCTCGTGCGCCAGCTGCTGGGTCCCGCCGCGGCGCCCGTGAAGGCCGAGCTGGCGCTGGTGGACCAGCAGATCGAACGCATCCGGCTGATCGTGACGCGCCTCTTGCAGTACGCCCGGCCGGGCGACTACGCCGGCTACTTGCAACCGGTGGCTCTGGGCGCGGTGCTGGAGGACTGCCTCGTGCTGGCCGCGCACCTGCTGGCCCGCACGCAGATCGTGGTCGTGCGCGATGACCTGGCCACGCGGCCGGCCGCCGCCAACCGGCAGGAGCTGCAGCAGGTGTGCGTGAACCTCATCGTCAACGCCATCCACGCCATGCCCGAGGGCGGCACGCTGACGCTGGCCACGCGCGATGCAGACGGGGACCACGTCGAGATCGTCGTTGCCGACACCGGCACCGGCATCGCGCCCGAGCTGCGCCAGCGCCTCTTCAGCCCCTTCGTCACCACCAAGCCCGGTGGCACGGGCCTGGGCCTGTGGATCAGCCGCAACCTGCTCGAGCGCCACGGTGGCGAGCTGCTCGCCGGCAGCGCCGACGGTGGTGGCGCGGCGTTCACGGTGCGGCTGCCCGCGGCCGGGGCGGATCGGGACTAACGGCGGATCGCCAGCCGCACCAGATCGAACTGCGTGCCGGTGCCCTGGGGCTGGATGGCGACGACGCGGAAGTCCTCGCGCGTGCCCACCTTGAGCACCACGCTGCCGGGGCGCGGGCGGTCGTCGTCGCAGCGCAACTGTTTGTCGTCGCGGGGCTGGCGATCGGCCACGGGGGTGTCGGCGGTGCAGGTGATCACGGAGCCGTGCGTGGCGAGCGCCTGGCGGTAGAAGGCCAGCACCTGTTCGGGCTTGTCGTTGCTGTGCAGCTTGAGCGCCGCAAGCCGGAAACCGAAGCTCGGGCTCCACAGGCCCAGGCGCACGGCACCGGCGTCGCTGTCCTTGCCGGCCGGCTGCGCCGCGGCCGGTGGTCGCTCCACCGCCTTCGGGTAGATCGGCATCTGCACATCCTGCGGCGAGGCCGTGGTGCGCAGTTCAAGGCCGAAGCCCTCGTTGGCCGACACCGCGGAGGCCGCGGCCAGCAGGGCCGCCAGCACGAGCAGGCGGGCATGGGTGAGGCGGGTGATGGGATTCATGGCGCCATCGTCGCCGGCTGGCGCGCGCAGCGCCCCGGCGCTGCGACAGGCCGCGCG
>JAIXTY010000051.1 GCA_027483705.1 Rubrivivax sp. | reverse complement strand
GGGGCGTACCGGTGGGCCTGGGCGAGCCGCTGTTCGACAAGCTGGACGCCGACATCGCCTACGCCATGATGGGTCTCAATGCCGTGAAGGGCGTCGAGATCGGCGACGGCTTCGGCGTCGTCGCGCAGCGCGGCAGCGAGCACGGCGACGCGCTCACGCCGGCGGGCTTTGCCAGCAACCACGCCGGTGGCGTGCTGGGGGGCATCAGCACCGGGCAGGATCTGGTGGTGCGCATCGCCATCAAGCCCACAAGCAGCCTCCGCACGCCCAAGCCCAGCATCACGCGGGCGCTCGAGCCCACGGTGGTGGAAACACTCGGCCGCCACGATCCCTGCGTGGGCATCCGCGCCACGCCCATCGCCGAGGCGCTGCTGGCGCTGGTGGTGATGGACCACGTGCTGCGCCACCGCGCGCAGTGCGGGGACGTCGTGCTGCCGGTGCCGCCCATCCCAGGGCAGGCGGGCCAGGCGGGCCAGGCCGGGCAGGCCTGATCCCGGCGCCGTGGCCGCGGGCAGTCTCGCGCCCTTCGGCGCGCTCACCTTCACCTACTTCGCCGCCATCGGGTTGTTCAACCCGTATGCGCCGCTGTGGTTTCAGAGCCTGGGGCTGTCGACGCTGGTGATCGGCGGCATCGTGTCGCTGCAGAGCTGGACGCGCGTGCTCGCGCCCTACGCCTGGAGCTGGGCCGGCGACCACAGCGGCCAGCGCGTCAAGCTCATCCGCATCGCCGCCTGTGGCGCGCTGCTGTCGTCGCTGGGGCTGCTGGGCGTGACGGCGGCGGTGCCCGTGGCTGTGGTGACCGTGGTGCTCTTCGTGGCCAACAGCGGCGTCGTCCCGCTCTACGAGGCGCTGCTGGCCCGCGCGCTGGCCACGCCCGACGGCGGCATCGACGCCCGCCGCTACGGCCGGGTGCGCGTGTGGGGCTCGGTGGGCTTCCTGGCCGCCGTCACGAGCTTCGGCGCGCTGCTCGAGCGCTACGGCATCGCCGTCTTCCCGGCCTTCGTGGCGCTGATGAACGCGCTGCTGCTGGCCGCCGCGCTGCGCCTGCCGCGCACGCACGAGGAACCGGCCCACGACGAGCCTGCGCCGCCCGTGCTGCCGCTGCTCAGGGCGCCGGGCGTGGCCTGGTTCTTCGCGTCGATCTTCTTCACGGTGCTGGCCCACAGCAGCCTGTACGCGTTCTTCTCGCTCTACCTCGTGCACCTGGGCTACGGCAAGACGGCGGTCGGCGCGCTGTGGGCGGTGAGCGTGGCGGTGGAGATCGTGTTCTTCTGGACGCAGGGTCGCTGGTTCCCGCTGCTGGCGCCCGACCGCTGGCTGCAGCTCGTGGCCGGCGTCACCGCGCTGCGCTTCGCGCTCACCGCTGGTGGCGGCGCGTGGGCGCCGGTGCTGGTGCTGGCCCAGCTCACGCACGCCATCACCTTTGCCGCGCACCACGCTGCCTGCATCGCGCTCGTGCACCGGTTGTTCCCGGGGCGCCTGCGCGGGCGCGGCCAGGCCCTGTACACGACGCTGGGCTACGGCATCTCGGGCGTGCTCGGCGGCGTGGGCGGCGGCTGGCTGATCGAGCGCGCCGGCTTCCCGGCGGTGTTCTGGGCGGCCACGGCCTGTGCGCTGCTGGCGCTGGGCGCGGCCAGCGCGGCGCGCCGTGCGCTTGGCACGCCCCGGGCCTCAAGCAAGGCGGACTGAGGCCGACAACGCCGACAGGGCCCGGACTCGCGGCGGGCCCGGCCCTGTCTCCATGCCCACCCGCTCACGGTTCCTGCTGCCCCTGGTCTGGCTGCGCACGCTGAAGGCGCGGCTCATGCTCGCCAGCACGCTGGTCATCGCCGCCAGCGTGCTGGTGTCGGCCAGCGTGCTGCTCGACCGCGTCGAGCAACGCAGCGAGCAGGCGTTGCTCGACCTGGAATCCAGCCACATCGAGCAGATGGCCGCCATGCTGGGCCAGCGCGTCGTGATGCTGCAGAAGATGATGCGCGGCGCCGCCGACCGCATGCCCGAGGCCGCAAGCCGCGAGCCGGCCGCGGCCATCGACTACCTGAAGGCCCGCCTCGCGCTGCTGACGACGCTGGAGACCCTCTTCGTGGCCGACGCGCGAGGCCGCGTCATCGCTGTCCACGACGGCGAACAGGTGCGCGCCGTCGACCTGAACATCGCCGGGCGCGACTACTTCCAGCACACGCTGACGGGGATTCCGGTGGTGTCGTCGCCGCTGGTCGGCCGCCGCGACCACGCCCGCGTCGTGGTGTTCACGATGCCGGTGTTCGGGCCCGACCGCGAGGTGCGTGCGGTCTTCGGTGGCACGATGCGCCTGGACGAGCGCAACCTGCTCGATGACCTCACCTACAACGCGCGCGATGACCTGCAACGGGCCACGACGCTGCTGACCGACGCCCTGGGCACCATCGTCGCCCATCCGCAGCGGGAGCGGCTGATGGCCGACGTGGCCAGCGAGACGCTGATGGCCCATGCCGCCGAGCGGTGGGTGGCGCAGGGGCGGCCGGTGGAGCCTACGGCCAGTGTCTGGCGCCTGGGCGACCACTTCGTGGCCGTGGTCGGCGTGCCGGGCCCGGACTGGGTGCTGTTCCGCGCCGTGCCTGGCGTTCAACTGCTCGGCGGCATCGAGCAGGCCAACCGCGAGGCCATGGCCTGGGCCGCCGGTGTGGCGGTGGCTGGCGGCCTGCTGATCCTGGCGCTGCTGACCGTGCTGCTGGGGCCGCTGGCGCGGCTGCGCGAGCGGGTGCGCCGGCTCGACGTGGACACCACGCTCGAGAACTGGCCACAGGCCGACGGCGAGATCGGGCACCTCGGACGCGTGCTGCAGAAGGCCCTGATGGACCGTGCCGCCGGCGAGCAGCAGCAGCGTGCGCTGATGCGCCAGCTGGGCTCGGTGATGGCGGCGGCGCCGATCGGCATCGCCATCACGCAGCAGCGCCACTTCCAGCTCGTGAGCGCCGAGTTCTGCGCGCTGCTGGATTGGCCGGAGGGCTCGCTGACCGGCTGGCCGGCGCGCGACATCTTCGGCTCGCAGCAGGAGTACGAGGCGCTGGGCCCGCGGGTCGGCGCGGCCTTCGCGGCCGGCGAACCGTTCTCCGGCGAACTGCAGTTCCGCCGCCGCGACGGCAGCCCGTTCTGGGGCCGGCTGTCGGGCCGGCCGGTCGACCCGGCCGACCCCGCAGCCGGCACCATCTGGCTGCTCGAGGACGTGACGAACCAGCGCGCCGAACGCGAGCGGCTGGCCTGGTCGGCGCGGCACGACCCGCTGACGCGGCTGCTCAACCGGGCGGCCTTCGAAGACCGGCTGCAGGTGCGGCTGGCCGAGGGAACCGGCGCCGGCCCGGCGGTGCTGCTGGCGCTGGACCTGGACCGCTTCAAGCAGATCAACGACAGCGCCGGCCACGCGGCCGGCGACCAGGCGCTGCGCGAGGTGGCCGACGTGCTGCACGGCCAGCTGCGCGGCAGCGATGCCGCGGCACGCCTGGGGGGCGACGAGTTCGTGCTGCTGTTGGCCAACGCCGACGCCGCCGCCGGGCTGGGCGTGGCGCAGCGCCTGTGCGAGGCCATCGGCCGCCTGGGCCTGGCCCATGGCGGCCAGTGGCTGGGCATCGGCGCCAGCATCGGCGTGGCCGCGCTGGACCCGCCACGCGACGTGTCCGTGGCCGCCTGGCTGGCGGCGGCGGACGCCGCCTGCTACGAGGCCAAGCACCGGGGCCGCGGCCGGGCCTGCGTAGCCCGGGCCACCGTCGAAGCCTGAGCCGGCGCTCAAGCGCGCCAGCGCGGCGCCGATAAGCGAACTGGCGTCTCCTTGACGCGCCGGTTCGCCGGCGCGCCCGTCCATGCCCGAACCCGACCTGCCAGCACCGCCTCCCGCGCCCGCCGAACCGCTGCCGGCCTGGGCGCGCCCCGCCGCAGCCGTGCCGGGCGCGCGCTGGCTGGCCTCGGCCCGGCGCTGGTGGCAGGCCGGCACGGCCGCCATCGACGAGCCGCCCGCCACGGGCCCGGCCACGGCGGCGGCGCCCCGTGACGAGCCGCCGCCGGCCGACACCGGCCCGGGCCTGCCGCCGGGCCTGCAGGAACGGCTGCGCCGCGGCGTGGCGCATGCCGTGCGCCACCCGGGCTTCGGCTTTGCGCTGCTGGTGGTGCAGCTGGACCTGCCGCCCGGCGCCGGTGGCGGCCGCGGTGCCGACGTCGGCCGCCAGGCCGAGCGGCGGCTGCAACTGGCGCTGCGGCCGGGCGATGCCCTGGCGCCGCTGCCCGCCCCGGCGTCGTTTGCGGCCGTGCTCGACGGCGTGGCCAACGAGGCCGACCTGCGTGCCATCGTCGCCCGCGTGCAGGCCGAACTGGCCGAGCCCTTCCTCGACGGTTACCAGCCCGTCAAGCCGCCGTCGCGCCTGGGGGTGGTCTTCTGTGCGCCTGGCCAGCCCCCGCGGCCGGCCGAGGCGCTGCTGCAGCTGGCCGAGCGGGCGCTGGCGGCGTGCGAGCCCGGCGGCTGGCAGCTCGCCGGCCCGGGCACGCGCCGGCCCGACGCCCAGCGCCTGCAGCGCGCGCTGGGCCAGGAGGCGCTGGAGCTGGGTTTCGTCGCCCAGGTCGACCTCGCCGCGGCCCGCATCCGCGCCCTCGGCGCCCGCCTGGCCTGGCGCGAGGCGCCGGCGCGGCGCGTCGAGCCCGCCGACGCCGGCGACGACGACGGCCTGGCCGAGGCCTTGCTGCAGCGCAGCCTGTCGTTGGCGCTGCCGGCCTTCATGGCCTGGCGCAGCGCCGACGGTGCGCGGCAGAGCTGCCGGCTGGCGCTGCCGGTGTCCGCGGCGCTGGTGCGGCGTGCCGGCTGGGCCGACGAGCTGGGCACCTGGCTGCAGGACGCCGGCGTGGCCGGCGGCGACCTGCAGCTCGAACTGCCGCCCACGCTGCCGTTGCAGGACCGCAACCTGCCGGCCCGGCTGCAGGCGCTGTCGCGGCTGGGCGTGGCGATCGCGCTCGACGACTTCGGCACCGGGCACTCGTCGCTGTCGGTGCTGTCGCGGCTGCCGCTGGCGTTGCTGAAGATCGACGGCCGCTTCGTGCCGCAGGCGCACGAGGTCGAGCACCACCGGGTGCTGCTCGAGTCCACCGTGCGGCTGGCCACGCAGCTGGGCATCGCCACGCTGGGCAAGAGCGTGGAGTCGCCGTCGCAGCTGGCGCTGCTGCGCGGCCTGGGCTGCCAGCGCGCCGAGGGTGCGGCCGCCCGGGCGCTGCTGCCGGCGCGGGCGCTCGAGGGCCTGCCGGGCGCCTGATCCGCCACCCGGCGCCACGGTGGCCGGACGGCCGTCCGGGCCGTCGAGGATCGCTGCACTTCGTCGCCTGGATTCCGCGCTTCATCGCACGTGGGGTCGCCACGGCGGCCCGGGCCGCCGACACTGCGCTCCGACGCTGGCGGCCAGACCCCGTTCCCGGGGCCGGCACGCCGGCACACAGCCGAGGGGAACGCGATGCAGAAGAAGTGGATGGCCGGCGGTGCCGTGCTGGTCGTGGGCGTGGCTGCGGCCGTGGCGGTGATGACCGGGGCGGTGAAGCTGCCCGGTGCCGGCCCGGCCCCGGGCGAGGCCAAAGCCGCGGCGGACAAGGCCGCCGGCGCCGGCGCCCCGGGCAAGGACGGCAAAGAAGGCAAGGACGGCAAGAAGCCCGAGGTCGCGCTGGAGTTCGCCACGCGCGAAGTGGTGCAGCCCGCGATGGCCCGCATGTCCGCGGTGGTGGAGTTCTCGGGGCCGCTGGTGGCGCCGCAGACCGCCATCGTGCGCGCCAAGGCCGGCGGCACGCTGCTGACGCTGGCGGTCGCTGAAGGCAGCCGCGTCGCGGCCGGGCAGGTCATCGGGCGCATCGAGCTGGCCGAGCTGGGCAGCCGCGTCGCCGAGCGCAACGCGCTGCTTGAATCGGCCCGCGCCGCGCTGGTGCAGGCCGAGCGCACGCACGCCAGCAACGAGCGCCTGGCGGCGCAGCAGTTCATCAGCAGCAACGCGCTCGAGAGCTCCCGCGCCGCACTCGACACCGCGCGCGCCAACCTGGCCGCGGCCCAGGCCTCGCTGGACACCACCAAGGTGGGCCTGCGCGACGCCAACCTCGTGGCGCCCATCGCCGGCATCGTGGCCAAGCGCCACGCGCTGCCCGGCGAGAAGGTCAGCCCCGAGCAGCAGGTGCTGACCATCGTCGACCTCGCCCGGCTCGAGCTCGCCGGCATGGTGGGCACGCACGAGGTGGCCCGCATCCGCCCGGGCCTGCCGGTGCAGGTGGCGGTGGAGGGTGTCGACCAGCCGGTGGCCGGCCGCGTGGCGCGCATCGCGCCGGCGGCGGAGGCCGGCACGCGCTCGATCGGCGTGACCATCGAGCTGCCCAACCCGAAGGAGCAGCTGCGCGCCGGCCAGTACGCGCTGGCACGCGCCGAACTGCCCGACAACACCGAGCGGCTGACGCTGCCGGTGTCGGCCGTCGGCACCACCAGCGGCCAGGACCACGTCTGGCTGATCGAGGGCGGCCAGCTGGTGCGCCGTGCCGTCACCGTGGGCCGGCGCGACGAGCGCGAAGGCCGCATCGAGGTGCTGAAGGGCCTGACGCCCGCCGCCCAGGTGCTGGCGGCGCGCTTCGACAACCTGCGCGAAGGCGCCAAGGCCACCGTCGTGGCGGTCAAGACCGCGCCCGTCGCGTCGGCCGCGGCGTCCACGCCGCAGCTGCGCTGAGACACGGGCCTCACTGGAGAAGCCGCCATGTGGATCACCCGAGTCTCGATCAACAACCCCGTGTTCGCCGCCATGGTGATGGTGGCGATCTGCGTGCTGGGCATCTTCAGCTACAGCCGCCTGGGCGTGGAGCAGATGCCGGACATCTCGCTGCCGGGCATCTGGGCCTCGGTGGAGTACCCCGGCGCCACGCCCGAGGCGCTGGAGCGCGAGGTGCTCAAGCCGCTGGAAGAGGCCATCAACAGCGTCGCCGGCGTCAAGCGCATCACCTCGCGCGCCTTCGAGGGCCGTGCCGACCTGTCGGCCGAGTTCAACCTCGACGCCGACATGAACCGCGCGCTGCAGGACGTGCGCGACCGCGTGGCCGCCGTGCAGGCCGGTTTCCCGCGTGACGTGAAGGCGCTGCAGCTGGCGCGCTGGAACAACGACAACAGCGAGCCCGTGGTGCAGATGGCGCTGATGGGCAAGCAGCGCGGCCAGCGCGAGCTGTCGATCATCGGCGAGAACCAGATCGCCAAGCGGCTGCAGCGCGTGCCCGGCGTGGCGCGTGTGGAAGTGAACGGCCTGACCGAGCGCGAGGTGCGCATCGACCTCGACCCCGTGCGCCTGCGCGCCTATGGCGTGACACCTGCGCAGATCGCCCAGGCCCTGCGCGAGGCCAACGCCGACCAGCCCGTGGGCCTGGTGTCCGACCAGACGCAGGACGCGCTCTTGCGCGTGGAAGGCCGCATCAAGGACCCGCGCCGCTTCGCCGAGGTGGTGGTGGCCCACCGCAACGGGCTGGCGCTGCGCCTGTCCGACCTGGGCCAGCTGGTCGAGCGCGAGAAGGAACCCGATTCGCTGGCGCGCGTGAACGGCCAGCGCGCGATCAACTTCAACGTCTTCAAGCAGCAGGACGCCAACATCGTGGCCACCGGCGACGCCGTGAAGGCCGCGATGGAGGAGCTGAAGAAGACGATGCCGCCCGACGTGGAGCTGCGCCTCATCAACGCCAGCTCCGACTGGGTGAAGGGCAGCCTCGACGGCCTGAAGCACACGCTGATCGAGGGCGCGCTGCTGACGGTGGCCATCGTGTTCCTGTTCCTGCACAGCTGGCGCAGCACCATCATCACGGGCCTGACGCTGCCGATCGCCGTGATCTCCAGCTTCATCGCCGTGTACTTCTTCGGCTTCACGCTGAACTTCATGACGATGATGGCGCTGAGCCTGTGCATCGGCCTGCTCATCGACGACGCCATCGTCGTGCGCGAGAACATCGTGCGCCACGTGCACATGGGCAAGGACCACATCACGGCGGCGCGCGAAGGGACGGAGGAGATCGGCC
>JAIXTY010000179.1 GCA_027483705.1 Rubrivivax sp. | reverse complement strand
AGCTTGCCCGGGAACTTGGCGTGGATGGCGTCGGCGAAGGCCTTCGCGAAGGCCAGGTCGGGCTTGCCGGTCTCGCACCAGATCAGGTCGGCGTACGGCGCGTAGGCCAGGCCGCGGCTGACGGCCTGCTCCAGGCCGTTGCGGGTGCGGAAGAAACCTTCCACGGTGCGCTCGCCGGTGCAGAAGGGCTTGTCGTTGTCGTCGACGTCGCTGGTCACCAGGTCGCCGGCCTCGGCGTCGGTGCGGGCCAGCAGGATGGTGGGCACGCCCATGGTGTCGGCCGCGAGCCGCGCCGCCACCAACTTGGCCACCGCCTCGCGGGTGGGCACCAGCACCTTGCCGCCCATGTGGCCGCACTTCTTGGCAGCGGCAAGCTGGTCTTCGAAATGCACGCCGGCGGCGCCGGCCTCGACCATGGCCTTCATCAGCTCGAAGGCGTTGAGCACGCCACCGAACCCGGCCTCGGCGTCGGCCACGATGGGCGCGAAGTAGTCGATGTCGTTCTTGCCTTCGCTCCACTGGATCTCGTCGGCGCGCTTGAACGTGGCGTTGATCTTCTTCACCACCTTGGGCACCGAGTCCACGGAGTACAGGCTCTGGTCGGGGTACATCTCGCCGTTGCTGTTGGCGTCACCCGCCACCTGCCAGCCGCTCAGGTAGATGGCCTTCAGGCCGGCCTTCACCTGCTGCATGGCCTGATTGCCGGTCAGCGCGCCGAGGCTGTTGACGAAGGGCTCGGTGTTGATCAGGTTCCACAGCTTCTCGGCGCCGCGCTTGGCCAGCGTGTGCTCGATGGGCAGACTGCCGCGCAGGCGGACGACGTCGGCGGCGGTGTAGCCGCGCTTGATGCCCTTCCAGCGCGGGTTCTGCGCCCAGTCGGTTTCGAGGGCGTCGATCTGCTGTTGGCGGGTTTGCTGGCTCATCGGTGAAGGCTCCTGAGGTGGGGGACAGAGGGCGCCGGGTGTCGCGGCGGCTGGCCTCAGTGTCGCCGAGCCAGAAGCGTGTCAAACAACTTATGTCTTATAAAAGACACGTCGTCGATCTCAATGAAATCAATGACTTGCGACTGTCATTCCTCGATGTGGAACAACGATTCCCGATGTGCGATGAGCATGCGGCGGCGCAGCATCGACGCTTTCGCATGATGAAAGCAACGTTTCACGAAGCGAAACGCAGCCACCGCGCATAGATCGCCGCTGCCAGCGCCTGGCTCGCGGCCAGGTGCTGGACCGTGCCGCGGCGCAGTTGCGGGCCGTCGTGCCAGTGGGCTTCGGCGCCGGGCCCGCCGGCGTCGGCCTCTTCGGCCCAGGCCGCCAGCTTGGGCGCGTCGACCTCGACATGGAACTGCATGCCCAGGTGCGGCCCGAGCCCGAAGGCCTGGTTCGGGCACTGCGCGTTGTGCGCCAGCCGCTGCGCACCCGGCGGCAGCACGAAGGCGTCGCCATGCCACTGAAAGAGCGTGTGCGAGCCGGCAGCACCGAACCACGCACGCGCCTCGGGCGACTCATCGATCTGAACCGCGTGCCAGCCCCGCTCACGCACCGGCGAGCGACCCACGGCCCCGCCCAGCGCCTTGGCCATCAGCTGCCCACCCAGGCAGTGGCCGAGCACCGGCACGCCGGTGGCCACGGCCTGGCGGATCAGATGCTCGGCCTGCCGCAGCGAGGGCCGCTCGTCGTTGGCGCTCCATTCGCCGCCGAGCACCGCCAGCGCCGCGTAGCCGTCGATGCGCTCCGGGTAGGCATCGCCGGCGCTGGTGTGCCGCAGGTCGACGGCACGGCCCTGGGCCTGCAGCCAGGTGGCCAGGAAGGCCGGCCCGTCGTCGGGCAGGTGCTGGAGGACGAGGACGGGCTTCATCGGCGTGCGGGCGGCTCTCTATGATCGGCCGCGAGTGTGCCCGCACCGGGCCCACCAGGACCCCGACACCACGCGACCCGATGTCCGACTTCGCCTTCCTCGCCGACTCCGGCTTCCTCAAGGTCGGTGCGCCGACCGCCACCACCCCGTACGCCGTGGCCGGCGTGGCCTGGGACGGCTCCACCACCAACCGCAGCGGCGCGCGCATGGGCCCGCGGGCCATCCGCGAGGCCAGCCACATGCTGTGCGACGGCACGCACCCGGTGTTCGACCTCGCGCCGCAGCCCTGGCTCGGCGACGTGGGCGACCTGCGCCTGCCCAACACCAGCCTGGAACGCATGCGCGAGGTGCTGCAGCGTGAGGCCGCCGCGCTGCTGCCGCGCCACCGCATGCTGTGGCTGGGCGGCGACCATTCGATCACGCTGCCCCTGCTGCGCGAGTACCGCCGGCAGCTGGGCCGCCCGCTGGCCGTCATCCACTTCGACGCCCATTGCGACACCTGGGCCGACCACATGGGCGAGCCCAGCGGCCACGGCACCTGGGTCTACGAGGCGATGCAGGAAGGCCTCGTCGTCGACGCCTGCTTCACGCAGATCGGCATCCGTTCGGCGGGCGAGCGGGCGGCCCGCGACTACGTGCGCACCCGCGGCGGCCAGATCTTCACCGCGCGCGATCTGCGGGGCCTCGAGTCGGCGGCCCAGCTGGCGCCGATGCTGGCCGCCATCCGCGCCCGGCTGGCCGAACACGGCCACCCACCGCTGTACCTGAGCCTGGACATCGACTGCCTGGACCCCGCCTTCGCACCCGGCACCGGCACCCCCGAGCCCGGCGGCCTGAGCAGCGCGCAGGTGCTGACCATCCTCGAGGAGCTCGCCGAGCTGCGCTTCGTCGGCATGGACTGCGTGGAGGTGTCGCCGCCCTACGACCATGCCGAGCTCACGAGCCAGGCCGCGGCGCACTTCGTCTGGACCTTCCTGTGCGGGCAGCTGGCCCGCCACGGCACGCCGGCTTGACCTGGGGCAAGGCGCCGGCGCGGGGGCGGCCGGACAGTTCCCGGCACAGCGCCTCAAGCCGGAGAAGCCATGCCCGCATCCACGCCACCCAACCGCCCGCCCCGCGAGCGACGCCCGCAGCAGCCCGAGCGCGCCGCCGACGACTTCGAGCCGCTGGACCAGGCCCACCGGGCTTCGCTGGCGATGCTCGAGACCTTCAAGCGGCTCGTCGCCCACCTCGACGAGCAGGGCCTCGACGTGACGGCCGAGCAGCTCGCGGCTGAGGTGCTGGCCTTCTTCGACGGCCCCGGCCGGCAGCATCACGAGGACGAGGAGCGCCTGGTCTTCCCGGAGCTGGTGTCGCTGGGCGATGCCGAGCTGCAGGCTCACGTACGCCGCCTGCGCCAGGACCACCACTGGATCGAGCAGGACTGGCGCGAGCTCGCACCGCACGTGCGCGCGGTCGCCGCCGGCTACAACGGCCACGAGCTGCCGCTGCTGCAGGCCGCGCTGCCGGTGTTCGAGGCGCTGCTGCGAGACCACATCGCGCTCGAAGAGCGCGTGGCCTACCCCGCGGCACGGCGCGTGCGGGCGGCGGCCGCGGCGCGCCGCATGACGGCGGCATGACACGCGCCTGAGCACCGGCGTCGCCACCGCGGCTGCGGCGGCGGGGCCACGTTCGTGCCGGCTTCACGGCCCCCACCTGGGCACCAGGGGGCCGGTTTGGCGACAGCCCCTGCCCGTGGGGCCCGCCGCTTCCTAGTCTGCGAGCACACCGTGGCGGCACGTCGCCGCACGGTCCAACCCTCGCCTCAAGGAAGCAACCATGAAGAAGCAACTCGCCCTGATCGCGCTTGCCGCCGCCGCGGCGGCCTCGGCCCATGCGCAGACCTCCTCCGTCACGCTGTTCGGCATCCTCGACGCCAGCCTGCGCCAGGTGAAGAACGGCAGCGACTCCGTCAGCTCGCTGGCCAGCGGCGGCATCAACTCCAGCCGCCTGGGCGTGCGTGGCGTCGAGGACCTCGGCGGCGGCCTGCGCGCCGGTTTCTGGCTGGAGCATGGTGTCAACGTCGACACCGGCACGCAGACCGACAGCACCCGGTTCTGGAACCGCCGCTCCACCGTGTCGCTGATCGGCGGCTTCGGCGAGATCCGCCTCGGCCGCGACTTCGCCCCCAGCTACAGCGGCTGGGCCGACTTCGACACCTTCGGCGACAACGGCGTGGCCGCCGGCGGCAAGTTCAGCGACCGCATCGGCACCGCGGTCGACACGCTCACGCGCTCGGACAACCAGGTCAGCTACATCCTGCCGGCGCTGGGCGGCGTGTACGGCCAGCTGTCGGTGGCGGCCGGCGAAGGCACGCCCGGCCGCAAGATGACCGCCGGCCGCGTGGGCTATGCCGCGGGGCCGTTGAACGTGTCGGCCGCGTTCGGCCGCACCGAGGTTGCGCCGGTGGCCGGTGAAGACCAGCACCAGGTGGTCTCGCTGGGCGCCTCGTACGACTTCGGCGTGGCCCGCGTGCTGGCGTACTGGCGCCAGAACGAGTTCGGCTCGGCCAAGGTCACCGTCACGCAGATCGGCGCCACGGTGCCGCTGGGCAGCGGCAGCTTCCGCGCCTCGTTCACGCGCGCCAACGGCGACGGCCGCACGCCGGCCGGCACGCTGATCAGCGACAACGACGCCGACCAGGTCGCGCTGGGCTATGTGTACACGTTGTCCAAGCGCACGTCGGTGTACGCCACCTACGCTCGCGTGGCGAACGACGGCCGCGCGACCTATGCCGTCGGCACACCGCCGACGCTGGCCGCCGGCGCCACCTCCACCGGCACCGAGTTCGGCCTGCGGCACTCGTTCTGAGTCCCTCGTGACCACCGCGTGACACCGCGATGACCGGCAGCGCACCCCTGGGTGCGCTGCCTTACGAAACGGTAATCCTCGTGCCATCGAGTCGAGCGGCGTGGCGACCAGCATGGCCTGCATCGCAGTCACGACTGGAGCACGACCCTTGAGACGACAAGACATCCGCCTGCTGGCCCTGGCCCGGCAGGGTGACCTCGCCGCGCGTTGCGAGGTCGGCCGCCGCTACCTGCTGGGCAGCGACGGCTTCCCGCAGCACCTGGCTTCGGGCCTGGAGCACCTGCGGCTGGCGGCCCGCCAGGACGCCGCCCGCGCCGCCCGTGTGCTGGCCGAGTGCCTGCCGCTGCACGAGTTGCTGCGCGCCGGCGAGCTGCCGATGCTACAGCGCGCCGCGGCCGATGGCAGCGCCATCGCGCAGCTGCGGCTGGCCGTTGCGCTGCTGGCGCTGGGCGGCCGCACCGCCGGTGCGAGCCACGCCGACGCCACCATCTGGCTGCAGCGGGCAGCGGCGCGGCACGCCGGGGCCGAACGTGTGCTCGACGCCGCGTGGTCGGCCCCCGCACAGCGCCGGCTGGCCATCGTGCTGGCTGCAGCCGCCGCCGAAGACGGCTTCGACGCCCAGGCCGTGGCGCTGTGGGCCGCCCACCAGGCCCGCGATCAGGATCGCCTCGAGGCGATGGCCGCGGCGCTGACGGCCGCCGCAGCGCTGCAGCCCGATGACACCCCCTGGCCCGACGAACTCGCCACCGGCCTGATCGCGCTGGTGCAGCGGGCGCAGGACGCGCGGCACCCGCTGCCTGTGCTGCCCGCGCAGGCGCTGCGGCGCGCGCTGGAGCAGCGCGCGGCCGCGGGCGACCTGCCCGCGCTGTCGCTGCTGGGCCGCGCGCTGTCGGGGCTGCCGACGCCTGCGTTGCCGGCCGATCTGTTCGACGGCCAGCTCAACGTGCGCAAGGGCGCGGCCTGGCTGCTGCGCGCCGCCGACGGCGGCGACACCGAGGCCTGGCTGCTGCTGTACCGGCTGCACGCCGACCACAGCCTCTCGGTGGCCAACCCGCAGATGGCGCGCTTCTTCCTGGAGAAGGCGGCGCAGGTGGGCCTGCCCGAGGCGCAACGCAAGCTGGGTGCGCTGCTGCTGCGCGGCGCCGCGACCCTGGCCGAGTCCGAGCAGGCCATCGCCTGGCTGCACGCCGCCGCGGCCCAGGGCGATGCCCACGCCGGCACGCTGCTGCGCTCGCTGGTGCTGCCGGTGGGCGGCACCGACGCCGAAGCGGCCTGGGCGCTGTCGATGGTGCAGGAGCACGACGTCGGCCTGGCCGCACGCCTGGCCCTGGCCCGCGCCTTCGGCCTGACCAAGCTGGAGGCCCTGAGTGTCGACCCCGTGCAGGGCCTGCGCCCCTGGGGCCTGGTGGTCGGCCGCAATCCCTTCATCGTGCAGGCCCGGCTGTCGGCACCCCGGGCCGTGCCCGCGGTCGACGGCGCCGCGCAGCAGGTGGCCGAGCGTGCCGCGACGCTGTTCCGCCAGATACCTGCCGGCGGCGACCTGCGCGTGCGTTCGCTGCGCCAACGGCGCCTGTTCGAACGCCTGGGGCTGGCCGAGACGCTGTTCTTCGCCGACGCCAGCGCCAGCGTGCTGGACACGCTGCGCCTGGGGCCGAAATGGGCGCACCGCACGCGCGCGCCGTTGTCGCTGGCGCTGGCGACCTGAGGGCGCGGCGGCGGCGTCTGCTCGGCCGTCTCAGCCAGGCAGCGGCAGCGCCGTCGTGCGCTTCACGGTGCGCAGCACCAGCATCGAGTTGCTGCGCACCACGCCCGGCAGCCGCGCCAGCACCTCGGCGTGGAAGCGCTCCAGGTCTTCGGCGTCGCAGTAGGTGAAGCGCACGAGGTAATCGTTGGCGCCGGCGACGTAGTGGCAGTCCAGGATCTCGGGCGTGTCCTGCACGGCCTGCTCGAAGGCCTGGCGCACGGCGGGCTGCGTGCTCTCGAGGTTGATGATGGTGTAGCTGGTGCCGGGCCGGCCGACGGCGCGCGGGTTCAGCAGCGCCACGTAGGCGGCGATGACGCCGGCGTCCTCCAGCGCCTTCACGCGGCGCAGGCAGGCGCTGGGGCTCAGATGCACCGCCTGCGCGAGCAGTTGGTTGCTGATGCGCCCCTCGCGCTGCAGCGTCTGCAGGATGGCGCGGTCGATCGCATCCAGTTGCACGATGGAGCTCATGGTTGGCAGGTTCTTGCGCCGACAGGACCGTTCTTCGCAGTGGATTGTGCCGCTGCGGGTGAGCCCGGTCCAGCTTGGCAAGCACATTGCGTGGCGGGCTGGCTAGACTGCCGCGGTCCCACCCCTGCACCCGCGCCATCCCAGGAGGCCCGCGATGAACAAAGCCCTCGACCCCGCCCTGATGCAAGCCGCCGAGGCGGTGGGCAGTCAGATTCCGACCTCGATGGAGGCCTACTGGATGCCCTTCACGGCCAACCGCCAGTTCAAGAAGGCGCCGCGCCTCCTGGCCCGCGCCTCGGGCATGCACTACTGGGACGTGGCCGGCCGCGAGGTGCTCGACGCCGTCGCCGGCCTGTGGTGCGTGAACGCCGGCCACAACCGGCCGCGCATCACCGCCGCGATCCAGCAGCAGGCGGCCGAGATGGACTTCGCGCCGCCGTTTCAGATGGCCCACCCCAAGGCCTTCGAGCTGGCCGAGCGCGTGGCCGCCATCGCGCCGGCCGGCATGGGCAAGGTCTTCTTCGCCAACAGCGGCAGCGAGGCCGTGGACACGGCGCTGAAGATGGCGCTGGCCTACCACCGCGTGCGCGGCGAAGGCACCCGCACACGGCTGCTCGGCCGCGACCGCGGCTACCACGGTGTGAACTTCGGCGGCATCTCGGTGGGCGGCATGGTCGGCAACCGCAAGACCTTCGGCCTGGCCGTGGCCGGCACCGACCACCTGCGTCACACGCACGACCCCGCGCGCAATGCCTACAGCCAGGGCCAGCCGGCGCACGGCGCCGACTTCGCCGACGACCTGGCCAAGCTCGTGGCGATGCACGACGCCAGCAACATCGCCGCGGTGATCGTGGAGCCCATCGCCGGCTCCACCGGCGTGCTGGTGCCGCCCGTGGGCTACCTGCAGCGGCTGCGCGAGCTGTGCACGCAGCACGGCATCCTGCTGATCTTCGACGAGGTCATCACCGGCTTCGGCCGCACCGGGCAACCGTTCGCGGCGCAGACCTTCGGCGTGACGCCGGACCTCATCGTCTGCGCCAAGGGCCTGACCAACGGCGCCGTGCCGATGGGCGCGGTGATCGCGAAGAACGAGATCCACGACGCCTTCATGACCGGCGCCGAGCACCTGATCGAGTTCCCGCACGGCTACACCTACTCCGGCCACCCGCTCGCCTGCGCGGCGGGCATCGGCACGCTGGACACCTACGCCGAAGAGAACCTGCTGACGCGCGCCTCGGGCGACATCGCGGCCTACTTCGCCGCCGGCGTGCATTCGATCAAGGGCGAGCCGCATGTCATCGACGTGCGCAACTTCGGCCTCGTGGGCGGCATCGAGCTGCAGGGCATCGCGGGCGAACCCACCAAGCGCGCGTTCTCGGTGTTCCTCGACTGCTGGGAGCAAGGCCTGCTGATCCGCACCACGGGAGACACCCTGGCGCTGTCGCCGCCGCTGATCATCGAGCGCGCGCACATCGACCGCGTGATCGAGACGATCCGCACCGCGCTGCGCCGCGCCGCCTGAGCCCGCCAGGAAGGACTGTCGCCCCGCCGCATGCCGTTGCTGGACACCGACCAGGCGCTGACGAGGAACTCGTACTACGCCGCCACTGCCGCGCCCGCGGCGGTGCAACCGCCGCTGCAGGGCGAGCAGTCCTGCGACGTGGCGGTGGTGGGCGGCGGCCTGGCGGGCCTGAGCGCGGCGCTGGACCTGCGGCGCCGCGGCTACGACGTGGTGCTGCTCGAGGCGCAGCAGATCGGCTTCGGCGCCAGCGGCCGCAACGGCGGCCAGGCCATCCATGGCCTGGCCTGCGACCAGGACGTCATCGAGCAGCAGCTGGGCCTGGACGAGGCGCGCCGCGTGTGGGCGATGTCCATCGAGGCGCTGGACCTGCTGCGCGAGCGCATCGCCGAGCACGGGATCGCGTGCGACTGGCAAGACGGCTACCTCGGCGTGGCCACCACGCCGCGCAAGGCCGCCGAGCTGCACGCGCAGGCCGAGCGGCTGCAGAGCGTGTACGGCTACCCGCTGGCGCGCATCGAGGCGGCCGACGTGGGCCGATGGATCGCCAGCCCGCGCTACTGCGGCGCCGTGCACGACCCGCGCTCGGGCCATCTGCATCCGCTCAAGTACACCCGCGGCCTCGCCGCCGCCGCGTTGCGGGCCGGCGTGCGCGTGCACGAGGGCACGCAGGTGCAGGCCCTCGAGCAGGGCGCGCGCCCCGTGCTGCGCACCACCGGCGCGCAGGGTGCGGGCAGCCTGAAGGCGCGCCAGGTGCTGCTGGCCGGCAACGTCTACCTGCACGGCGCGCAGACGCCCCTGGTGCCCGCGCTGGCCCCGCGCGTGATGCCGGTGGGCACGTACATTGCCTGCACCGAGGTGCTGCCCCGGGCCACCGCCGACGCGCTGATCCCCGACCGCAGCGCCGTCTGCGACACCAACTTCGTGCTCGACTACTTCCGCACCACCGTCGACGACCGCATGCTCTACGGCGGCCGCGTCAGCTACAGCACGCTGACGCCGGCGCGGCTGGCCGAGAGCCTGCGCGAGCGCATGGTGCACACCTTCCCGCAGCTGGCCGGTGCGAAGGTGGACTTCGCCTGGGGCGGCTTCGTCGACATCTCGCTGAACCGCGCCCCCGACTTCGGCCGCCTGCCCTCGCCCGCCCCGGGCGTGCCGTCCAACGTGTACTACCTGCAGGGCTTCAGCGGCCACGGCCTGGCGCTCACCGGCCTGGCCGGGCGGCTGGTGGCCGAGGCCATCAGCGGCGACAGCGGCCGCTTCGACGTCTTCGCGCGGCTGAAGCACCGGCCCTTCCCGGGCGGCGCGCTGCTGCGAACCCCCGCGCTGGTGCTGGGCATGGCCTGGTACCGGCTGCGCGATATGCTCGGTTGAGATGGCCGTGACGCAACAACACAACCCCTCGCCGCCGCCGCTGGTGCTGGTCAGCAGCTGCAACAAGACGCTGTCCGGCCACCCCTCGCACACGGTCGGCCGCAAGTACGTGGACGCGGTGCGCCTGGCCGGTGCACTGCCCTTGATCGCGCCGCCGTTTGCCGAAGAGCACCTGCCGGCGCTGCTGGCCCAGGTGCACGGCGTGCTGCTCACGGGCTCGCCCAGCAACGTGCACCCCGCGCACTTCGGCCAGCACGTGCACGACGAGACGCTGCCGCTGGACCCCGAACGCGACGCCTGGACGCTGCCGCTCGCGCGCCTGGCCATTGCGCAGGGCATTCCGCTGCTGGCCATCTGCCGCGGCGCGCAGGAAGTGAACGTGGCGCTCGGCGGCAGCCTGCACCAGGCCGTGCAGGAGGTGCCCGGCTATGACGACCACCGCGGCGCCAGCGCGCGCGACGACGATCCCTCGGTCGAGGAGGTCTATGCGCCGGCCCACGGCGTGGCGGTCGAGCCCGGCGGCCTGCTCGAGCGCATCGTCGGCGAGCGGCAGTTCACCGTGAACTCCATCCACGGCCAGGGCGTGCACCGCCTGGCCCAGGGCCTGCGCATCGAGGCCCGCGCGCCCGACGGCTTCGTCGAGGCCTTCACGCTGCCGGCGGCCACCGGCTTCAACCTGTGCCTGCAGTGGCACCCCGAATGGCAGGCCGCGGGCAACCCGCAGTCGATGCGCATCCTGCGCGCCTTTGGCGACGCCGTGCACATGTACCGCGACCGCGTGCGCGGCCCCTTGCCTCGGACCGAGCCCGCCATGGCCCGCTGAATCCCTGCCGCGAACCCGGGCCCCGCGGCGCTGCCGATCGATCCAGATCCCCAGGTGCCCCATGACCTCCAAGCTTTCCTTCACGTTTGCTGATCTCGAGCAGTGGCTCGATCAGAACCGCGTCACCGAGATCGAGTGCCTCGTGCCCGACCTCACCGGCGTGGCCCGCGGCAAGATCCTGCCGCGCCAGAAGTTCACCGAAGACCGCGGCATGCGGCTGCCCGAGGCCGTGGTGGCCATGGGCGTGACGGGCGAGTTCCCCGAAGAGGGGCCGTACTACGACGTCATCACGCCCACCGACCGCGACATGCACCTGCGCCCGGATCCGAGCACGGTGCGCATCGTGCCCTGGGCCACCGACCCCACGGCGCAGGTGATCCACGACTGCTACGACCGCCAGGGCCAGCTCGTGCCCTTCGCCCCGCGCAGCGTGCTGCGCCACGTGTGCGACCTCTACGACGCCCAAGGCTGGGCCCCCGTGGTGGCGCCCGAGCTCGAGTTCTACCTCGTGGCCCGCAACACCGACCCCGACGTGCCGCTGAAGCCGCCCGTGGGCCGCAGCGGCCGCGCCGAGACCAGCCGGCAGGCCTACAGCATCGACGCCGTCAACGAGTTCGACCCGCTGTTCGAGGACGTCTACGCCTACTGCGAGCGCATGGAGCTCAATGTGGACACGCTGATCCACGAGGTCGGCGCCGGGCAGATGGAGATCAACTTCTTCCACGCCCACCCACTGGGGCTGGCCGACGAGGTGTTCCTGTTCAAGCGCACGGTGCGCGAGGCGGCGCTGCGCCACGACATGTTCGCCACCTTCATGGCCAAGCCCATCGCCGGCGAGCCCGGCAGCGCCATGCACATCCACCAGAGCGTGGTGAACAAGGCCAGCGGCGAGAACATCTTCAGCAACCCCGACTTCACGGCCAGCAAGGAGTTCTACTGGTACATCGGCGGGCTGCAGAAGTACATCCCGGCGGCGATGGCGCTCTTCGCGCCCTACGTCAACAGCTACCGGCGCCTCGTGCGCAGCAACGCGGCGCCGATCAACATCCAGTGGGGCACAGACAACCGCACGGTGGGCATCCGCAGCCCGGTGGCCGGCGCGGCGGCGCGGCGCGTGGAGAACCGCGTCATCGGCGCCGACGCCAACCCCTACGTGGCGCTGGCCGCCACGCTGGCCTGCGGCTACCTGGGCATCATGAACAAGATCGAGCCGGCGCCCGAGTGCAAGGGCGACGCCTACCTCGGCGACTTCCAGCTGCCGCGCAGCCTGGGCGAGGCGCTGACGCTGCTGCGCGACGAGGCCGACCTGGCCGCGGTGCTGGGCCGCGAGTTCGTGACCGTCTACACCGAGGTCAAGGAGATCGAGTACGCCGAGTTCATGAAGGTGATCTCGCCCTGGGAACGCGAGCACCTGCTGCTGCACGTCTGAAGGAACGGCCATGCAACGCACCACCACCGAATGGCAGGCCGCCGACGCGGCGCACTTCCTGCACCCCTTCACCGACTTCAAGGGCCTGGCCCGCAAGGGCTCGCGCATCATCGAGCGCGCCGACAACATCTACCTCTGGGACAGCGACGGGCACAAGATCCTCGACGCGATGAGCGGCCTGTGGTGCGTGAACGTCGGCTACGGCCAGCAGGCGCTGGTGGACGCGGCCACGGCGCAGCTGAAGCAGCTGCCCTTCTACAACGCCTTCTTCCAGACGGCCACGCCGCCGGCCATCCAGCTCGCCGAGCTGCTGGCCGAGGTGGCGCCGGGCTACGGGCACGTGTTCTTCAGCGGCAGCGGTAGCGAGGGCAACGACACCGTCGTGCGCATGGTGCGCCGCTACTGGGACGTGTGCGGCCAGCCCGAGCGCACGGTGATCATCAGCCGCCACAACGCCTACCACGGCAGCACGATGGCCGGCGCCTCGCTGGGCGGCATGGCTGGCATGCACGCGCAGGGCGGGCTGCCGATTCCGGGCATCACACACATCGAGCAGCCGTACTGGTGGCAGCACGGCCGCCCGCAAGGACTGAGCCGCGACGAGTTCGGCCTGCAGGCCGCCCGCTGGCTGGAAGACCGCATCCTCGAGATCGGCGCAGACAAGGTGGCGGCCTTCATCGGCGAACCGGTGCAAGGTGCGGGTGGCGTGATCATCCCGCCAGCCACCTACTGGCCGGAGATCGAGCGCATCTGCCGCAAGCACGGCATCCTGCTCGTGGCCGACGAGGTCATCACCGGCTTCGGCCGCACCGGCCGCTGGTTCGGCAGCGAGACCATGGGCTTCCAGCCCGACCTGATGACCTTTGCCAAGGGCGTGACCAGCGGCTACATCCCGCTGGGCGGCGTGCTGGTGGGCGACCGCGTGGCCGAGGCGCTCATCGAGCGCGGCGGCGAGTTCAACCACGGCTACACCTACAGCGGCCACCCGGTGGCCTGCGCGGTGGCACTGGCCAACATCGCGCTCATCCGCGAGCAGGGGCTGGTGGAGCACGTGCACGACGACGTCGGGCCCTACCTGGCCGAGCACTACCGCGAGCTGGCCCGGCACCCGCTCGTCGGCGACGCCGAGACCTGTGGCCTGATGGGGGCTTTGCTGCTGGTGAAGGACAAGGCCACCGGCGAAGCATTCCCCGACGAGGTCGAGATCGGCATGGTCTGCCGGGCGCACTGCTTCCGCGAGGGGCTGATCATGCGCGCCGTGGGCGACCGCATGATCATCGCGCCGCCGCTGGTCATCACGCGCGCGCAGGTCGACGAGATGGTGGCGCTGATCCGGCGTTGCCTCGATCTGACGCTGGCGCAAGCCCGGGCTGAAGGCTGGGCCCGCTGATTGCTAGACTGACTGATCCCTGCCGGAGGACGAACGCATGAAGACGACGTTGGCCCTGATCACCACGCTGGCGGCCACCCTGGCCGCGGCCCTGCCCGCCGTGGCCCAGGAAGAAGAGAAGGTCCTGAACATCTACAACTGGTCGGACTACATCGCGGAAGACACGATCCGCAACTTCGAGCGGGAAACCGGCATCAAGGTCCGCTACGACAACTTCGACAACAACGAGATCGTCCACGCCAAGCTGGTGGCGGGCAAGACCGGCTACGACATCGTGATGCCCAGCTCCAACTGGGCCAAGCTGCAGATCGACGGCGGCCTGCTGCGCCCGCTCGACAAGAGCCTGCTGCCGAACCTGAGGAATCTCGACCCCTCGGTGCAGGCGCAGCTGGCGCGCATGGACCCGGGCAACAACTACATGGTCAACTGGCTGTGGGGCTACACCACGGTCGGCATCAACGTCGACAAGGTCAAGGCGGCGCTGGGCAACCTGCCGATGCCCGATAACGTGTGGGACCTGGTCTTCAAACCCGAGTACATCAGCAAGCTCAAGAGCTGCGGCGTGAGCTTCCTCGACAGCGCCACCGAGGTGGTGCCGGCCGCCCTGCACTACCTGGGCAAGCCCTCGTTCAGCAAGAACGCCGCCGACTACGCCGCTGCGGCGCAACTGCTCAAGAGCGTGCGCCCGCACGTCACGCTCTTCAGCAGCAGCGGCTACATCAACGACATGGCCAGCGGCAGCATCTGCGTGGCCCTGGGCTGGAGCGGCGACATCGGCCAGGCGCGCCAGCGCGCCATCGACGGCAAGACCGGCCAGAACATCCAGACGCTGATCCCCCGCACCGGCGGCCTGCTGTTCTTCGACGTCATGGTGATCCCGGCTGATGCACCAAGGCCGGGCAACGCGCACAAGTTCATCAACTACATCATGCGCCCCGAGGTGCACGCGTCGCTCACCAACAAGGTGATGTACGCCAACCCCAACGCAGAGAGCCGCAAGCACGTGAAGCCCGAGGTGGCGGCCAACCCGACGGTGTTCCTGAGCCAGGCCGACATGGCCCGGATGGTGCCGCCCGACGCCATCAACAACGACCTGCGCCGCCTGATGACGCGCACCTTCACCTCGTTCAAGACGGGACTGTGATGCCCGGTTCGGCACAGCCGGCGTTCCTGCAGATCCAGGACGTCGTCAAGGACTTCAACGGCTTCAAGGCTGTCAACCAGGTCAGCCTGGACATCGCCAAGGGCGAGATCTTCGCGCTGCTGGGCTCGTCCGGCTGCGGCAAGAGCACTCTGCTGCGCATGCTCGCGGGCTTCGAGCAGCCGACCTCGGGCCGCATCGTGCTCGAGGGGCAGGACCTCGCCGGCCTGCCGCCCTACCAGCGGCCGATGAACATGATGTTCCAGAGCTACGCGCTGTTCCCGCACCTCACGGTGTGGGACAACATCGCGTTCGGCCTGCGCCGCGAGAGCCTGCCCGCCGGCCAGGTGGCCGAGCGCGTGGAGGCCATGCTGAAGCTGGTGCAGCTGTCGAAGTTCGCGCAGCGCAAGCCGCACCAGCTCTCGGGCGGCCAGCAGCAGCGCGTGGCGCTGGCGCGCAGCCTGGCCAAGCAGCCGCGCCTGCTGCTGCTCGACGAGCCGCTGGGCGCCCTCGACAAGAAGCTGCGCGAGCAGACGCAGATCGAGCTCGTGAACATCATCGAGAGCGTCGGCGTGACCTGCGTGATGGTGACGCACGACCAGGAAGAGGCCATGACCATGGCCAGCCGCATCGCCATCATGAGCGAGGGCCGTTTCCTGCAGGTGGGTGCACCGGGTGACCTGTACGAGACGCCGGCCACGCGCTTCGTGGCCGACTTCATCGGCAACGTCAACCTGATGGACGGCACGCTCGACGAGGACGAGGCCGACCACTGCGTGGTAGGCAGCGCCGACTGCCGGCACTACGTGGGCCACGGCATCACCGGCACGCAAGGCATGGCCGTCACGGTGGCGCTGCGGCCCGAGAAGATCCACCTGTCGCGCCAGCGGCCGGTGGGCCACGACGGCCAGCCCGACCCGTTCAACACGGCCCAGGGCACCATCAAGGAGATGTCGTACTTCGGCAGCTACACGGTGTTCCACGTGCAGCTGGGCAGCGGCGCCATGCTCAAGGTGAGCATGGCCAACACGCAGCGCCACCGCGACGACGAGTTCACCTGGGGCGACACCGTCTGGGCGCACTGGTCGCGCTCGGCGCACGTGGTGCTCACGCAGTGATCGCCGCATGAATGCCGCCCCGATGAACGGCTTCCAGCGCCTGGTGATCGGCGCCTTCAGCGGGCGCACGCTGGTCATCGCGTTGCCGTTCCTGTTCCTGCTGGTGTTCTTCCTGGCGCCGTTCTTCATCGTCGGCAAGATCAGCGTCTCCGAGATGGAGGCCGTCACCTTCAAGGACCTGGTCACCTGGTCCGAAGGCATCCTGACGATCTCGCTGAAGTTCGGCACCTACCAGTTCATCACGCAAGACGCGCTGTACTGGCAGACCTACGTCAACAGCCTCAAGTACGCCGGGGCGACGACGCTGCTGTGCCTGTTCATCGGCTACCCGTTCGCGTACTTCATGGCGCGTGCGAAGAGCACCATCCAGCCGGCGCTGCTGATGCTGGTGATGCTGCCGTTCTGGACGAGCTTCCTGCTTCGCGTGTACTCGTGGCGCGGCCTGCTCACCGAGGGCGGCTGGGTGGCCGAGATCATCGTCGGCCTGGGGCTGGACCAGGTGCTGTACTCGCTGGGCCTGATCACCGCGCCCGGCAAGTTGATGCACACGCCGTTTTCGCTGGTGCTGGGCATGACCTACACCTACCTGCCGTTCATGATCCTGCCGCTGTACAGCAACCTGGCGAAGATGGACCTGCGCCTGCTGGAGGCCGCGGCCGACCTCGGCGCCACCCCGTGGACGGCCTTCTGGAAGGTGACCGTACCGCTGTCGAAGGCCGGCATCATCGCCGGCAGCATGCTGGTCTTCATTCCCTGCATCGGCGAGTTCGTGATCCCCGAACTGCTGGGCGGCCCCGAGACGCTGATGATCGGCCGCGTGCTGTGGGACGAGTTCTTCAGCAACAACGACTGGCCGATGGCCTCGAGCGTGGCCGTGGTGATGATCCTGCTCATCATCGTGCCGCTGGCGATCTTCAACAAGTACCAGGCCGAGGCGAGCGAAAAGCGATGAGGGCCGCCGACTTCAACCGCTGGTTCGGCCGGGGCTGGCTCGCCGCGGGATTCGTCTTCCTGTACCTGCCGATCGTCGCGCTGGTCATCTTCTCGTTCAACGACTCGCCGATACCGAACGTCTGGCGCGGTTTCACGCTCAAGTGGTACGAGGCGCTGATCCGCGACGAGGAGATGCTCTCGGGCCTGTGGCTCAGCCTGAAGATTGCTCTGCTCACCGCCTGCGGTTCGGTGGTGCTGGGCACGCTGGCGGCCTTTGCGCTCGTCAAGTACAAGCGCTTCAAGGGCCGCACGCTTTTCGCGGGCATGACCACCGCGCCGCTGGTGATGCCCGAGGTGGTGGTGGGCCTGAGCCTGCTGCTGATGCTGGTGAGCGTGCAGCGGGCGCTGGGCTTCCCGGAGCGCGGCCTCTTCACCATCTGGCTCGGCCACCTGCTGCTGGGCATGGCCTACGCCACCGTGGTGGTGCAGGCCCGGCTGCAGGACCTGAACCCGCAGCTCGAAGAAGCCGCGATGGACCTCGGCGCCCGGCCGCACCAGGTGTTCTGGCTGGTGACGCTGCCGATGATCGCGCAGAGCCTGCTGTCGGCCTGGCTGCTCACGTTCACGCTCAGCCTGGACGACGTGGTGCTGTCGGCCTTCCTGTCGGGGCCGGGCTCCACGACGATGCCGCTCGTCATCTTCTCGCGTGCGCGCCTGGGCCTGAACCCGAGCGTCAACGCGGTCGCCACCGTCATCGTCGTCATCGTCGCGGTGGGCGTGGTGCTCGCCAGCTACCTGATCGCCCGCGCCGAACGGCGCCGCCAGCAGGAGATGGCCGCGGCCACGCGCGCCTGATCCGCCCGATCCACCGATCGCCCTGAACACCCCCGAGCGAGGAGAACCCATGACCCGCCACGCCATCTCCGCCGTCGCGGCCGCTGCCGCCCTTGGTTGCAGCCTGCCCGCCGTCGCCCAGAGCAACGACGAACTGCTGAAGGAACTCAAGGCCCTGCGCGAGCGCGTCGAGCAGCTCGAGAAGCAGGTCAAGGCGCAACCGGCCGGCCCGAAGCCGGGCGAGTGGGGCATGACGCCCGAACAGGTGAAGGAGCTCAACCGCATCACCGTCAAGGCCGAGGCGCTGCAGGACGAGTTCACCGACCAGGGCTTCAAGGGCCTGAAGATCAGCGGCCAGATCGACCCCACGTACATCGTCAACCGCCGGCAGAACGACCGCACGTTCGTGTTCCTGAACAACGGCGACGCGCGCTACACCTACGACAACAGCTACTTCGGCATGGTCGTGCTCGACTTCGCGAAGGAAACCGAGAGCGGCGCGAAGTGGAAGCTGACGCTGGCGCCCGAGCGCGGCACCGGCGCGCTGACCAACGGCCGCTCCATCGTGCACGAGGCCTCGGTGTCGATCCCGCTGAGCGATCTGCAGACGCGCCTGTGGCTGGGGCAGATCCCCGACTGGACGGGCTACGAACTCACGCTGCCGGCCGGCAACAAGCTGATCACGCACAACCTGCTGTTCGACTTCACGGCGCCCACGAACTACACCGGCGCCGTGCTCGACGTGACCAGCGGCAAGTGGTGGAGCCGCGTCGGCCTGGCCAACTTCAACACGCCGCGCCAGAGCCCGGGCAACAACTCGCCGGTGATCATCTACCGCGTCGACTACTCCAAGGGCGAGTTCTCCGGCTTCGGCTTCAGCGGCGTGCACGGCAAGATCCCGAACTTCGCGGCCGACGGCACCTATGTCGGCGACACCGGCGAGGTCGATCCCGTCACCGGCGACCCGGTCTTCGGCGACCTGCCGTTTGCCAGCGCCGGCAAGAACACGATGGCCAACCTGTTCGAGCTCGACGCGTACTTCATCCGCGGCGACTGGAGCCTCTTCGGCCAGGTCAGCCTGGGCCAGCAGAAGGGCGCGGCCATCTTCAACAGCGACGGCGTGCTGCGCAATGCCAAGTGGTGGGGCCTGTCGGGCACCGCGGCCTACAAGCTGACGCCGCGCCTGGAGGGCGTGCTCCGCGTCGACTACCTCAACAACAAGACCAACGGCGGCGGCCTGCTCGGCTACAGCTTCGACGACGGCGCCAACGGCATCGGCCGCGGCATCGCGGCTGACGGCAGCTTCGCCAAGGGCGAGGGCATCGGCAGCAACCGCTGGGCCCTCACGCTCGGCGCGCACTACCTGTTCGACGAGAGCACGATGCTGAAGTTCGAGTTCCGCCAGGACGGCGCCAGCCAGCCGGTGTTCTACGACGTGAAGAGCAGCCGCTACTACAAGAGCAACACGCTGCTCGGCGCCTCGGTGGTGGTGAGCTTCTGATGGCCGCGCCGGCGGTCGACTGGGCGGCCCGCGCCGCGGCGCTGGCCATCGACGGCCGCGCGCTCATCGACGGCCAGCGGCGTGATGCCGCCAGCGGCGAGACCTTCGCCTGCGTGAGCCCCATCGACGGCCGCGTGCTGGGCCCCGTGGCACGCGGCGCGGCCGCCGACATCGACGCCGCCGTCAGGAGCGCCCGCGCCGCCTTCGAAGACCGCCGCTGGTGCGGCAAGGCGCCCGCGGTGCGCAAGAAGATCCTGCAGCGCTTTGCCGAGAAGATCCTCGGCGCCCGCGAGGAGCTCGCGCTGCTGGAGACGCTGGACATGGGCAAGCCCATCCAGCATGCGCTGTCGGTCGACGTGCCCAGCACCGCGCGCACCATCGCCTGGTACGCCGAGGCGGTGGACAAGATCTACGATGAGATCGCGCCCACGGCCGATACGGCGCTGGCGCTGATCACGCGCGAGCCCGTCGGCGTGGTCGGGGCCATCGTGCCCTGGAACTACCCGATGATCATGGCGGCGTGGAAGCTCGGGCCGGCTCTGGCGGCGGGCAACTCGGTAGTGCTCAAGCCCAGCGAGAAGAGCCCGCTCACCGCCATGCGCCTGGCCGAGCTGGCCATCGAGGCCGGCGTGCCGCCGGGCGTGTTCAACGTCGTGCCCGGCTACGGCCCCGAGGCCGGCGAAGCGCTGGCGCTGCACATGGACATCGACGCGCTCGGCTTCACCGGCAGCACGCGCACCGGCCGCCGCATGCTCGAGTACGCCGGCCGCAGCAACCTGAAGCGCGTGTTCAACGAGCTCGGCGGCAAGAGCGCCTTCGTGGTGTTCGACGACTTCGCCGATGTCGAGCGCGCTGCGCAGACCGTGGCAGCGAGCCTCTTCTTCAACCAGGGCGAGAGCTGCAATGCGCCCTCGCGCGTGCTGGTGCACGAGCGCATCTCGCAGCGCTTCACCGAGATCGTGGCCGCCGAGGCGCCGAAGTACGCGCCGGGCCATCCGCTCGATGCCGGCACCGTGCTTGGCGCGCTGGTGGACGAGCCGCAGATGGCCACCGTGCTGCGCTACATCGACGCCGGCAAGGCCGAAGGCGCGCGGGTCGTCGCCGGCGGCCGGCGCGTGCGGCAGGACAGCGGCGGCTACTACGTCGAGCCCACGGTGTTCGACGGCGTCGTCAACCACATGACGATCGCGCGCGAAGAGATCTTCGGCCCCGTGATGGGCATCCTCACCTTCAGCACCGAGGCCGAGGCGGTGGCCATCGCCAACAACTGCGCCTACGGCCTGCAGGCCAGCGTCTGGAGCGACAACCTCAACCGCGCCCACCGCGTGGCCCGCGCGCTGCGCGCCGGCACCGTGCACGTGAACCAGTACGACGAGGACGACATCACCGTGCCCTTCGGCGGCGTCAAGCAAAGCGGCAACGGCCGCGACAAGAGCCTGCACGCGTTCGACAAGGTCACCGAGCTGAAGACGACCTGGATCCGCATCGATCCGGCATGAGTGCCGACCTGCAGCGCCGGCTCGCCGAAGCCGGCATCCACACGCTGCTGGTGCAGTTCGCCGACGTGCACGGCACGGCCAAGGGCAAGCTGGTGCCACTGGCGCAGCTGCCCGAGCTGCTGGCCACCGGTGCCGGGTTTGCGGGCCCGTCCATCTGGGGCACCGGGCTGCCACGCACCGGGCCGCGTTCGGAGTACTACGCCCGCGGCGACGCCGCCACCGCGCAGCCCCTGCCCTGGCTGCCCGGCGTGGCGCGCATCGTCGGCGACGGCTTCGTCGACGGCCAGCCCTTCGACGCCTGCCCGCGCCAGGTGCTGCACCGCGCGCTCGCCCGGCTCAAGGCCGCGGGCCTGACGATGCAGCTGGGCATCGAGCCCGAGTTCTTCCTGCTCCGGCGCGACGCCTCGGGCCGCATCGTGCCCGCCGACGACGCCGACCGCCTCGACAAGCCCAGCTACGACCTCGCCTCGCTGCAACGCCCCATCGCGCTGCTGCACGAGCTGCAGCAGGCGCTGCAGGCCTGCGGCTTTGAGGTGCAGCAGATCGACCATGAAGACGCGCACGGCCAGTACGAGCTGAACTGGCGCCACGCCGACGCGCTGACGAGCTGCGACCGCCTGATGCTGTTCAAGCTGGCCGCGCAGGCGCTGGCCGAGCGGCACGGGATGCTGTTTTCGATGATGCCCAAGCCGTTCGAAGGCCAGCCGGGCAGCGGGCTGCACTTCCACGTCTCGCTGTGGCGCCATGCCCCAGAGGGCGGCACGCTGGCCGATGGCGTGGCGCGCCACTTCATCGGCGGCGTGCTGGCGCATGCGCGGGCGCTGTGCGCGCTCGCCGCGCCCACGGTCAACAGCTACAAGCGGCTGGGTGCGGCGGCGTCGATGAGCGGCACCACCTGGTCGCCGGGCGCCATCGCGCACGGGCCCAACAACCGCACGGCGCCGGTGCGCACGCTGCCCGGGCGCTTCGAGTGGCGGGTGCCGGATGCGTCGGCCAACGTGTACCTGGCGGTGGCCACGCTGGTGGAGGCCGGCCTCGACGGCATCGCGCGCGGGCTCGATCCCGGCCCGGCCAGCAGCGACGATCTCTACGACACCGCGCGGCCGGATCTGCCGCGCCTGCCCACGTCGCTCGACGAGGCCCTGGATGCCCTTCAGGCCGACACCGTCGTGGCCGGCGCCCTGGGCCCCGAGCTGGTGGCCAACTTCGTCGCACTCAAGCGCGAGGAGTCGCTCGCCTGGCGGGCCCACGTGTCGGACTGGGAACGCGCGCGCTACGCCACGGCGTTCTGAGCCCGCCCGTGACGCACCAGCCCCCCGCCTGGGCCTACGCCAGCCTGGCCGCCAGCATGGCGCTGGTGGGCAGCTACGTCGGCCTGTCCAAGCTGCTGGTGGCCGTGTTCCCGGTGCTGCTGCTGGCCTGGCTGCGCTTCGGCATCGCGGCCGTGGCGATGGCGCACTGGGTGCGGCGGCGCGACGGCGAGGCGCCCATCTCGCCGCGCGACCGCGTGCTGCTGTTCTGGGAGAGCTTCCTCGGCAACTTCCTCTTCAGCATCTGCATGCTCTACGGGGTGGCGCTCACCTCGGCGCTGGCCGCGGGCGTGACGATGGCCGCCATCCCGGCGGCCGTGGCGGTGATGTCGTGGCTGTTCCTCGGCGAGCGCATCACCGGCCGCGTGGCCGCGGCCATCGGCTGTGCGGTGCTGGGCATCGCGCTGCTGGCGTTGGCCCGCGGCAGCGCCGCCAGCGCCGCGGCCGCGTCACCTTGGGGTTATGCGCTGCTGCTGGCGGCGGTGCTGTGCGAGGCCAGCTACGTGGTCATCGGCAAGCGGCTCACCGGGCAGGTGTCCGCGCGGCGCATCAGCGCGCTCATCAACCTGTGGGGCCTGGCCCTGGTCACGCCCTTCGGCCTGTGGCAGGCGCTGCGCTTCGACTTCGCCGCCGTGCAGTGGCCGACCTGGGCGCTGCTGGTGTTCTACGCCGTCGCCGCCAGCATGGTGACCGTGTGGCTGTGGATGAAGGGGCTGCAGCACGTGCCGTCCTCGCGCGCGGGCGTCTTCACGGTGATGCTGCCGGTGAGCGCGGCGCTGGTGGGCGTGCTGGTGCTGGGCGAGCCCTTCGGCGGCGTGCACGTGCTGGCCTTCGGGCTGGCGATGGTGGGGCTGCTGCTGGCCACCTGGCCTTCGGAGCGCGCATGAAGAACCGCGAGTTCGACCTGGTGCTGTTCGGTGCCACCGGCTTCACGGGGCGCCTGGTGGCCGAGGTTCTGGCGCAGCATGGCGGCGGCGAGGGCCTGCGCTGGGCGCTGGCGGGCCGCAGCCGGGCCCGGCTGCAGGCGCTGGCCGACGCACTGGCACTGCCGGCCGGCACGCCTCTGATCGAGGCCGACTCGGCCGATGCCGGCACGCTGCAGCGGCTGGCGGCCCGCACGCGCGCCGTCGTCACCACCGTCGGCCCCTACCAGCAAGGCGGCGAGCCGCTGCTCAAGGCCTGCATCGCCGCCGGCACGCACTACCTCGACCTCTGCGGCGAGCCGGCCTGGATGGCGGCGATGATCCGCCGCCACGATGCCGCAGCCCGCGAGCACGGCGCGCGCATCGTGTTCTCGTGCGGCTTCGACTCCGTGCCCTTCGACCTGGGCGTGCTGGCGCTGCAGCAGCTGGCGCAGCAGCGCACCGGGCAGCCGCTGGCCGAGGTGCAGTCGCGCGTGCTGGTCATGAAGGGTGGCTTCTCGGGCGGCACCGCGGCCAGCCTGCTGGCCACGCTGGAGGCCATGAGCCGCGATCCGCAAGCCGTGCGCGACATGGCCGACCCGTTTGCGCTGACACCCGGCTTCAGCGGCCCGCCGCAGCCGGCGCCGGCCGCCGCCACCTTCGACGACTTCAGCGGCCAGTGGAGCGCGCCCTTCGTGATGGCGCCCATCAACACCAAGAACGTGCACCGCACGCACGCGCTGCTGGGGCATCCCTGGGGCACCGGCTTCGTCTACGGCGAACGCATGGCCTGCGGCGCGGGCGTCGACGGCGAACTGCGCGCCCGCGGCCTGGTGCGGCAGGACCGCCTGCAGAACTGGGTGCTGGGCCTGGCGCCCGGCCGCGCGCTGGTGCGCCGCTTGGCGCTGCCCAAGCCCGGTGAAGGCCCGGGCCCGGCCGAGCGCGAGGCCGGCCGCTACGAGATCCTCGTCACCGGCACCGACGCCCGGGGCCAGCGCCACGCGCTGCACGTGCGTGGCCGGCGCGACCCCGGCTACGGCGCCACCAGCCGCGTGATCGTGGCCTGCGCGCGCACCTTGCTGCGGCTGGGCGACGCCGCACCGGCCGGCCTGCTGACGCCCGGCGCCGCGTTCGGCCTGGCGGCGCTGCCGGAGCTCGCGTCGCTGGCCGAACTGCACTTCAAACCCGATTCCGCCTGAGCCGCGGCGTCGACGGCCACACTCGTTTCCTGCGTTAGATTGAGGCCCGTGGAGCGCACGCTCCGCGCACACAACGACTCGATCCCAGGAGATCCCATGACCTCGTTCATCACCTCCTCGCCGTCTCGATCCCTGTCCCTGGGCGTCGGCACCGCGGCTTTCTTGATGCTGGCCGGCTGCGTCACCATGCCTACCCGTGACGACCTGGCTGGCCCGCCCGGCGCCACGTACCAGAGCAGCAAGGCGCCGGGGGCTTACGCGCAGTGCCTCACGCCACGTTGGCAGGCCACCCGGGTGGTCGGCGGCGCCGCCACGGTCGAGACGGTCCCCGGTGCCGGCGGCAGCCTGCGCATGACGCTCAAGATTGCCGGGGGCGTGGGCCGCGTGCTGGAGATCGCGCCCCAGGGCAGCGGCTCGACCATCCGCTACTGGAACCGCAGCACCGATTGGGGTTCGGGGGTCCCGGACTCCGTCCAGGCCATCCTGGACTGCCGCTGACGCGTCAGGGCGCTCGGGTCGCCCGCCCGTAGCCGCGGAAGCGCTCGTGCACCGCGGCCATCTCGGCCGCGGTCAGCAAGGCCGGCTCGCCCACGGCCAGCGCCTGCAGGTAGATGCCGCACAGCGCCTCGATCTCGGCCAGCACCTTCTCGGCCTTTGCCAGCGTCGGGCCGGCCGCGATGAGGCCGTGATTGGCCAGCAGGCAGGCGTCGACCGTGGCCATTGCGTCGCCCACACCCTGCGACAGCGCCTCGGTGCCGAACAGGTGGTAGGGCACCAGCGGCACCTGGTTGCCACCGGCGATGGCCACCATGTAGTGGAAGGCCGGCAGCTCGCGCCGCAGGCAGGCCAGCGCCGTGGCGTGCGGGCTGTGGGTGTGCAGCACCGCCTCGCGCCCGGGCCGCGCGCGGTGGGCGGCGAGGTGGAAGTGCCACTCGCTGCTGGGCTGCCAGCGGCCACGCACCACCGTGCCGTCGAGCGAAAGCCAGACGAGGTCGTCCGCCTCGACCTCGGGCCCCATGCCGGTGGGCGTGATCCACACGCCCAGCCCGTCGGCACTGCGCATGCTGGCGTTGCCGGTGCTGCCGCGGTTGAGCCCGCGCGCGTCGAGCCGGCGCACGGTGGCCACGAGTTCCGCGCAGCGCTGCGCGTCGTCGCTCATGCGGCGTCCGCCATCAAGGCGCGCAGCGCGCTTTCGTCGGCCGGCACCACGCCGCGCTCGGTGAGCAGCGCGCTCACCAGCCGCGCCGGCGTCACGTCGAAGGCCGGGTTGGCGGCCTGGGTGCCGGGCGGTGCGATCGCCACCTCCACCACCTCGCCCGCCTCGGTGCGCCCGGCCAGGTGCGTGACCTCGCGGCCGCGGCGCTCCTCGATCGGGATCTCCGCCAGGCCGTCGGCCACGGCCAGGTCCAGCGTCGAGGTCGGCATCGCCACGAAGAAGGGCACGCCGTTGTCGTGCGCCGCCAGCGCCTTGAGGTAGGTGCCGATCTTGTTGCACACGTCGCCGCGCGCGGTGACGCGGTCGCAGCCGACGATGACGAGGTCCACCTGCCCGTGCTGCATCAGGTGGCCGCCGGCGTTGTCGGCCACCAGCGTGTGCGGCACGCCGGCCTGGCCCAGCTCCCACGCGGTGAGGCTGGCGCCCTGGTTGCGCGGGCGCGTCTCGTCCACCCACACGTGCAGCGGCAGGCCGGCCTCGTGCGCCTGGTACAGGGGCGAGGTGGCGGTGCCCCAGTCGACGGTCGCCAGCCAGCCGGCGTTGCAGTGCGTCAGCACGTTCAGCGGCCGCCCGGGGCCGACGCCGCGCCGCGCCGCGATGTCGCGCAGCAGCGGCAGGCCGTGTTCGCCGATGCGGCGGTTGACCTCGACGTCTTCCTCCGCGATGACGCCGGCCAGCGCCCAGGCCGCCGCGGCGCGGGCGGCGACCGGCAGCGCACGCAGGTGGCGCGCCATGCGATCCAGCGCCCAGGCCAGATTCACTGCGGTCGGCCGCGCGCCCTTGAGCCACTCGGCCTGCGCCTCGACGGCACCGTCGCTGGCGTCGGCCCGCAGCGCCAGCGCCAGGCCGTAGGCCGCGGTGGCACCGATGAGCGGCGCGCCCCGCACCACCATCTCGCGGATGGCGTGGTGCACGGCCTGCGGCGTGGCCAGGGTCTCGAAGGCCAGCCGGTGCGGCAGCAGCCGCTGGTCGATCACCACAACGGCATCGCCCGAGGCCGCCTCGCGCAGCGGCCGCAGCAACTGGCCCTGCACCTTCATGCGTTCAGCACGCGGCCGGCGATGCCCGCGAGGCGGGCCACCATGGCCGGGTCGCGCGCCTCGGGCGGGGTGATCAGCGCATGCTCCAGCGCCGTGCGGCAGGGGCAGGCGGCCGCGGCGGGGTCGTGCGTCACGGCGTGCGCCAGGCCCGCCACCAGCGCGCGCGCGGCGCCGGCATTGCCCAGCAGCACCTGAATCACCGCGTCCACCGTCACCGCGTCGTGGCCCGGGTGCCAGCAGTCGAAGTCGGTGACCATGCCGACGCTGGCGTAGCAGATCTCGGCCTCGCGGGCGAGCTTGGCCTCGGGCAGGTTGGTCATGCCGATGACGCTGGCGTTCCACGAGCGGTACAGCGCGCTCTCGGCCTTGGTGCTGAACTGCGGGCCCTCGATGCACAGGTAGGTGCCGCCGCGCGCGTACGGCACGCCCTGGCGGCGCAGCGCATGCTCGACGTGGTCGCCCAGCCGCGGGCACACCGGCTCGGCCATCGACACATGGGCCACGAGGCCGCGGCCGAAGAAGCTGCCCGCGCGCTGCGTGGTGCGGTCGATGAACTGGTCGACGACGACGAAGGTGCCCGGCGGCAGGTCGGCGCGCAGCCCGCCCACGGCCGACAGCGACAGGATGTCCGTCACGCCCAGGCTCTTGAGCGCGGCCACGTTGGCGCGGTAGTTCACCTCCGACGGCGGGATGCGGTGGCCGCGGCCGTGGCGCGGCAGGAAGGCCAGCTCGGCATCGCCCTCGGGCGTCTGCAGCCGGCCGCGGAAGATGGCGTCGGACGGTGCGCCCCAGGGCGTGTCGACCTCGATCCAGCGTGTGTCGACGAGGCCCGGCAGGTCGTACAGGCCGCTGCCGCCGATGATGCCGAGCACCGGCGAAGCCTGGAGATCGTGACTCATGCGGCCGATGTTAGGCCAGCGGCACGGCGGCCTTCGCGCCCTGGTGCAGGGCCTGGCGGGCCAGGCGCATCACCGCCTGCGGCCGCTCGGCCTTGAGGCGGTGGTCCGACCACACCTGGCGCCAGCGCCGCGCGCCCGGCTGGCCGTTGTACAGGCCGAGCAGGTGGCGGCTGGCGTGCGACCACGGCGTGCCCTGCGCGGCCAGGCCCTCCATGTAGGCCACGAAGGCCTCTTCCACGGCCTCGCGCTGCGTGGCGGCGGGCTCGCTGGCGCCCAGGAAGCGCGTGTCCCACGAGGCCATCGACCAGGGCTCGTGGTAGGCGTGGCGGCCCACCATCACGCCATCGACGTGCTGCAGCTGCGCCGCGATGGCCTCGTCGCCGGCCAGGCCGCCGTTGACGGCGATGGTCAGCGCCGGGAAGTCGCGCTTCAGGCGGTGCACCAGCTCGTGGCGCAGCGGCGGGATCTCGCGGTTCTCCTTGGGGCTCAGGCCCTGCAGCCAGGCGTTGCGCGCGTGCACGATGAACACGGTGCAGCCGCCGCGTGTGTGCACGGTGCCGACGAAGTCGCGCACGAAGTCGTAGCTCTCGACGCGGTCGATGCCGATGCGGTGCTTCACGGTCACCGGCAGCGGGGTGACCTCGCGCATCGCGGCCACGCCGTCGGCCACGAGCTCGGGCTCGGCCATCAGGCAGGCCCCGAAGGCGCCGCGCTGCACACGCTCGCTCGGGCAGCCGCAGTTGAGGTTGATCTCGTCGTATCCCCAGCGCTCGGCCAGCCGGGCGCAGGCCGCCAGGTCGGCGGGCTCGCTGCCGCCGAGCTGCAGCGCCAGCGGGTGCTCGACGGCGCTGTAGTCCAGGTGGCGCGGCACGTCGCCGTGCAGCAGCGCGCCGGTGGTCACCATCTCGGTGTACAGGCGCGTGCGGCGCGTGACGAGGCGGTGCAGGACGCGGCAGTGCCGGTCCGTCCAGTCCATCATCGGCGCGACGGACAGGCGCCAGGGTTCAGGGGAGGTGTCGGTGTTCACGGGGCGGGCCGCGCGCCGCCTCACCGGCCTGCACAGGCAGGGCGCGGGGCGACGCGCGGCCGCGGATGGTACCGAGCGGCGCGCCGGTGCGCTGCTGCGCCGTCTCGACGTCGCGCGTTCGCTCAGGCGCGGCGGCGCAGCAGCCCGGCGGCCAGCAGGCCGGCAGCCACCAGGCCCAGCGAGGCCGGCTCGGGCACCGTGTGCTCCGACAGCGCAAAGGCGCGGTCACCCACGCGCACGTAGCTCTCGATCACGCGGCCGCTGCCGTCGACCAGCTGCTGGTAGGTGGTGCCATCGCCGGCCGCGTTGGTCCACGAGAAGAACGGGTTGAAGCTGCCCGCCGTGGAGAGGATCGAGATCCAGTAGTCCTGGCCGACGAGCACGTCGAAGTCCGTGGCCAGGTCGAGCACGAAGTCGTACACCGTGAAGGGGCCCGCCCCGGCGTCGCCCGTGCCCACGGCGAGGCGGCTCACCGCGGCAGCGCCCACGGTGGTCTGGTACAGCAGGCTCGACGGGCCGCCCGCGCCACCGTCCCAGAACTCCACCGTCCAGGCGTCGGTGTTGGGCACGCCACCCGCAAGACCGCCACCGCTGGTGTCGAAGTAGGTGCCGCGCCAGGAGACCACGCCGACGCTGGCGTTGCGGTCGACCTGGAAGTTCTCGAAGGCCTTGAAGCCGCCGAGGCCGAGGCTCACCTGCGACGTCCAGGCGGTGCCGACGGTCCCCGTCGGCGCCTGCTGGAAGATGACGCTGGCGAACGACGGCGCGCAGGCCACGGCCAGGGTGGCGGCGGCGATGCGCAGGTTGTGCGTGATGCTCATGGTGTGAACTCCCGTTCGTGTTGGCGATGCCGGTGAGTGACGGTGGGCCGGCAACGGTTCCCGCGGTCGCGAGAACCGGCGTAACGGGCGCATCACGCCGCCCGGCCTAAGGTCCGCCCATCACGTCGACGCACGACGGCCTCGGGGGCCGTCGGCCATCATCACGCCATGTCCGACCAAGCGCCCCGCACCTGGCAACTGCAACTGCACGGCGATTCCGGCGTGCACGGCCCTGGCGGGCTGGTGCTGCCGCTGCGTGGCCGCGCCGCGGCGCTGGTGGCGCTGGTGGCGCTGGAGCCCGGCATCCGGCGTTCGCGGGTCGCCGCGCTGCTGTGGCCCGATGCCGACGGCGCGCGCAACAACCTGCGCCAGCAGCTGGCGCGCTTTCGCTCAGCGCTCGGGCGCGAGCTGGTCACGGGCGTCGACGAGCTGCGGCTGGCCGACGGCGTGACGCTGGCCGAGCCGCCGGACGGCGCCGAGCTGCTGGCCGGCGAGCCTGTCGCGGCCGACGACTTCGGCGCCTGGCTGGAGGCCATGCGGCTGCGCGAACGCGTGCGCTGGCAGGACGCGCTGCGGGCTCGCCTGGCCGAGGCCGAGGCGCGCTCGGACCTGGACGCCCTGCTGGCGCTGGCCACCGGGGCCCTGGCGCTGCGGCCGCAGGACGAGTCCGCGCACGCCGCCGTCATGCGGGCCCATCTGCTGCGGGGCGAGGCGGCCCAGGGCCTGCGCGTCTTCGAGCGGCTCGAGCGCCTGCTGCCCGGGGGCGTGAGCAGCCCCACGCGCCAGCTGGCCGAGGCCCTGCGGCGCGGCGACACGCCGCCCCATCCGGCGGCCGGCGCACATGCCGAACTGCCGGCCACGCTGAAGCGCCCGCCGCGCCTGGCGGGCCGCACGCGCGAGCTGGCGGCCGCGCAGCAGGCCTGGTCACGGCAGCAGGCCGTGCTGCTGGAGGGCGAGGCCGGGCTCGGCAAGAGCCGCCTGCTTGCCGAGTTGCTGGGCCCCCAGGGCACGCCGGCCCCGGCGCTGGTGGTGGCCGGCCGCCCGGGCGAGGCCGGCGCACCCTATGCGACGCTGGAGCGGCTGCTGCAGCCGCTGCTCGCCGCGCCGCGGGCCGGCCTGGGCGCCACCACGCAGGACACCCTGCAGCGCTGGCTGCAGGCCGCGCCCGGCAGCGCGCCGCTGCGTGCCGGCGCGCTGCAGCAGGCGGTGGCCGAGCTGCTGGCGCAGCACGCGGTGCCGGCCGTGGCGCTGGACGACCTGCACTTCGCCGACGAGGCCACGGTCGAGCTGCTGGCCGAGCTGGCGCCCAACGACGCCGGCACGCGCCGCTGGGCGTTTGCACAGCGGCCGGCCGAGGCCACGGCGGCCGGCGAGCGGCTGCGCGGCACCTTGCTGGAGGTCCACCGGCTGGCCGTCGTCACGCTGGCACCGCTGGACGCGGCGGCCGCGGCCGAGCTGGTCGACGCTCTCGGCATCGCCGGCCTCGAGGGCCCGCGCTTCGCCGAGCCGCTGGTGCGCCACACCGGCGGCAACCCGCTGTTCCTGCTCGAGACGCTGAAGCAGGGCCTGCAGGACGGCAGCCTGGCGCGCGGCGAGCTGCCGCATCCGTCGAGCGTGGGCACGCTGATCGAGCAGCGGCTGCAGCGCCTGAGCGAGCCGGCCCTCAACCTGGCTCGCGTGGCGGCGGTGGCCGGCACCGACTTCGGCATCGCGCTGGCCGAGCACGTCATCGGTGTGCGCGCCGTGCAGCTGGCCGGCGCCTGGGCCGAACTGGAGGCGGCGCAGGTGCTGCGCGACGACGCCTTTGCGCACGACCTCGTGCACGACGCCGCCCGCCGCCTGACGCCGGCCGTGCTGACGCGCCACCTGCATGGCGCGGTGGCGGCCTTCCTGCAGCAGCACGGCGCCGCCCCGGCGCGCGTGGCGCACCACTGGCTGGGCGCCGGCCAGCCGCAGCGCGCCCTGCCCCCGCTGCACGAGGCAGCCCGCCAGGCGGCGCTGGCGCT
>JAIXTY010000306.1 GCA_027483705.1 Rubrivivax sp. | reverse complement strand
CCTTGGCCGGGCGCGTGCCGCGGCTGGCGCGGGCCTGGCGCGGGGCCGGCGCCGGAGCCATCACCACGACGACCTGCCCGGCGCGGAAGCGCGCCTGCGGGCTGACGCCGTTCCAGCGGGCCACCTGCACGGCGCTCACCTTGTGGCGGCGCGCGACCGACGCCACGGTCTCGCCGCCCGGGCCGATGCGCACCTGCAGCCGGCGCTGGCCGCGGCCTTCGGGAGCCAGGTTGAGCTGGCCGTTGTCGGCGACATGCGCGGCCACGTCGTCCTCGTGGCTGGCCGGGCGCGGCACCAGCAGCACCGAGCCGGCCTTGACCAGCATGCGCGGCGGAATGCGGTTCACCTCGCGCAGCTCGGCCTCGGGCAGGCCGACGGCGCGCGCCACCTCGGCCGGCGCCATGGTGCGTGGCGCCGTCCAGGCCGTCCAGCTGGCCAGCGGGCCGCGAGCTTCGTCCAGGCGCTGCGCAAAGGCGTCGGCGAGGCCCCAGGGCAGCAGCACCTCGGGCGTGCCGGCGGCCAGGATCACGGGCTTGTTGAGCTGCGGGTTCAGCGCCAGGAACTCGTCGAGCGGCACCTCGGCCAGCTCGGCCGCGAGGCCGACGTCGATGTCGCGCACGATGCGCACGCGGGCGAAGAACGGGTGGTTCTCCAGCGGCGGCAGCACCAGGCCCAGGCGCGGCGCATCGAGCACGATGTTCTTCACGGCCTGCAGCTTGGGCACGTAGTCGCGCGTCTCCGCCGGCATCGGCAGGCTCAGGTAGTCGGTGGGCCGGCGCAGCCGCTGGTTGCGCTCGATGGCCCGCGCCACGTTGCCCTGGCCCCAGTTGTAGGCGGCCAGCGCGAGGTGCCAGTCGCCGAAGCGGGTGTACAGGCGCTGCAGGTAGTCGAGCGCGGCGCCGGTGGAGGCCATCACGGCGCGGCGGTCGTCGCGGAACAGGTTCTGCCGCAGCTCGAAGTCGCGGCCCGTGGCCGGCATGAACTGCCACATGCCCGAGGCGCGCACACGCGACAGCGCCTGCGGATTGAAGGCGCTCTCGATGAAGGGCAGCAGCGCCAGCTCGGCCGGCAGGCCGCGCTTCTCGACTTCCTCGACGACGTGGAACAGGTAGCGTCCGCCGCGTTCGAACATGCGCTCGACGTAGTCGGGGCGCTGCGCGTAGTACTGCTCCCAGCGCTGCACGCGCGGGCCGTCGAGATCGGCGATGCCCATGCGGGCGCGGATGCGCTCCCACAGGTTGGAGCGGTCGCCCTCGATCAGCGGTGTGTCGGGCGCTTCGGGCGACGGCGGCGGCGCGGGAACGGCCGCGGCGGTTGCAGGGATCACCGCGGGGACGGCAGCGGGCGCGCTGGCGGGCGTGGCCGGCGCCGTGGCGGCGACCGGTGCGCTGGCGGCCGCCGGGGGTGCGACCGTGGGTGCGGCCGTGGGTGCAGCCACCGTGGGCAGCAGCGTGGCCACCGCCACCGGCGCCGCTGCGGGCACGCCCACGCTGGCACAACCGGCCAGCGCCACCAGGCCGAACAGGGCCAGCGCGAGCCTCTTCACCGGAAGCGGTTCTTCCACTCGCGCAGCGCGGCCAGCACGGCGACGGGTTCGTCGTTGGCGGCGCCCTCGCGCCGCGCCGAGGCCAGGACCGCAGGCTCGCCGCAGCGCAGGAAGGGGTTGATGCGCCGCTCCAGGCCGATGCGCGAGGGCAGCGTCGGCTCGCCCGCGGCGCGCAGCGCCTGGCAGTGCGCCGTGTGTGCCGCGATGTCGGCGTTGGCCGGCTCCACCGCCGCCGCGAAGCGCAGGTTCGACAGCGTGTACTCGTGCGTGCAGCACACGCGGGTGTCGTCGGGCAACGCAGCCAGCGCGCCCAGCGAGGCCGCCATCTGCGCCGGCGTGCCTTCGAACAGGCGGCCGCAGCCGGCCGAGAACAGCGTATCTCCACAGAACAGCAGCGGCTCGTGCGCGACGCCGCGCTGCACGAAGGCGATGTGCCCCGCGGTGTGGCCGGGCACGTCGAGCACCTCGAAACGCAGGCCGAGCAGCTCGACCGTGTCGCCGCCTGCGAGCGGCACGAAGGGTGCCGGGATGCGCTCGCGCGCCGGGCCGTGCACCACGCCGCCGGTGGCCGCCAGCAGCGGGCGCAAGGCGTCGACGCCGCCGACGTGGTCGGGGTGGTGGTGCGTCACTAGAATGCCCGCGAGCTGCAGGTGGCGGCTGCACAAAGCCTCGGTCACCGGTGCCGCGTCGCCGGGGTCCACGACGAACGCACGCGTGTCGTCATGCACCATCCAGATGTAGTTGTCGGCGAAGGCGGGCAGCGCTATCAGATTCATGACGCGAGAGCAGTCGATTATAGAGTTGGGGTCCTGGCTGAAGTCCCCGCCCGGCGAGATGCTGCTGGCGTGGGAACAGCAGCGCATGGACACGGCGGTGGCCGATGTCTTCGGCTACCACGCGGTGCAGCTGGGCCTGCCGGCGCTGGATGCGCTGCGCAACAACCGCGTGCCGCATCGCTGGATCGCCAGCGACGCCTGCCACCCCGGCACGCTGGCCACGCCGTCGCTGCATTGCGAGTTCGACGCGCTGCCGTTTCCCAACGCCAGCATCGACCTGCTGGTGCTGCCGCACACGCTGGAGCTGGCGCGCGATCCGCACCAGACGCTGCGCGAGGTGGAGCGTGTGCTCGTGCCCGAGGGCCGCGTCGTCATCACCGGGCTCAACCCGGCCAGCCTGTGGGGCCTGCGCCAGCGCGCCGGCCATGCGCGGCGTGGCCTCGGCCTCGGCCGGCGCGAGCCGCTGTACCTGCCGGCCAGCGGCGACTTCATCGGCTACTGGCGGCTGCGCGACTGGCTGCGGCTCTTGAGCTTCGAGGTCGAGGCCGGGCAGTTCGGCTGCTGGCGGCCGCCGCTGAAGAGCGCCGCGTGGCTGGAGCGCTGGCAGTGGATGGAAGCCGTCGGCGACCGCTGGTGGCCCGTGCTCGGCGCCGTCTACCAGGTGGTGGCCGTCAAGCGTGTGCGTGGCATGCGCCTGGTGGGCCTTCTGAAGCAGCCGCGGCGCAAGGCGGCCGCGGCACCGGCCGTGGTGGCCAACCGCCAGCGCCCGCTGGCCGAGACCGAGTCCTCATGAACGACGAGACCCCTGCGAACGAGATCGTGATCTACGCCGACGGCGCCTGCCGCGGCAACCCCGGCCCCGGCGGCTGGGGCGCGTGGCTGAAGAGCGGCGAGCACGAGCGCGAGCTCTTCGGCGGCGAGCGGCTCACCACCAACAACCGCATGGAGCTGACGGCGGTGATCGAGGCGCTGACGGCGCTGAAGCGGCCGTCGAAGGTGACGATCTACACCGACAGCAGCTACGTGAAGGACGGCATCACGAGCTGGATCCGCGGCTGGAAGGCGCGCGGCTGGCGCACGGCCGACGGCAAGCCGGTGAAGAACATCGAGCTGTGGCAGAAGCTCGACACGCTGAACGCCGGCCACCGCGTGCAGTGGCGCTGGGTGAAGGGCCACTCGGGCGACCCGGGCAACGAGCGCGCCGACCGGCTGGCCAACCGCGGCGTCGATTCGGTGGCCTGAGCCCGGCGCGGCCGGCGGGCTGCGGATACGATCAACGGTTTCTCCCACGCGAGACGGCGGCCTCCTGACGGGGCCGGTGGGCATCGGGCTGGCCCTGCGCGGGCCCGGTGCAGACGCGCCAGCGTGGGTGCTCCATCGGCGGGTGGCCTGGCGGCGGCCTGCCCGTCCTCATCGAGAGAGCGGCGTTGAAGAAGATCCATACCCTGGTGGCCGTGGTCGGCGTGGCGGTGGCCGCGGGCGCGGCCTGGTGGTGGCAGCAGCCCAAGGCGGCGGCAGGGCCGGGCGCGCAGGCCGGGGCGCCGGGTGGCGCGACCGGTGGTGCTCCAGGTGGTGCCCCTGGCGGTGCGCCGGGCGGCGGTGCCCCTGGCGCAGGCCCGCGGCCGGGTGGCGGCGGTCCGGGCGGCCCCGGCGGCCCGGCGGCTGTTGAAGTGGCCCAGGCCCAGGCCCTGGCCATCACCGACGACGTGCAGGCCGTGGGCTCGCTGCGCTCGGTGCAGGGGGTGGTGGTGCGGCCCGAGGTCAGCGGGCGCATCCTCAAGCTCGGCTTCACAGAGGGCGCGCGCGTCAAGCGCGGGCAGCTGCTGGTGCAGCTCGACGACACGCTGCAGCAGGCCCAGCTCAAGCAGGCCGAGGCACAGGCCAGCATCGCCCGCACGAACCTGCAGCGCAGCCGCGAGCTGCTGGCGCAGAACTTCGTCAGCGCCAGCGCGGTCGACCAGAACGCCGCCGCCCTGCAGGTGGCCGAGGCCCAGGTGGCGCTGGCGCAGGCCCAGCTGCAGCGCATGCGCGTGCTGGCGCCGTTCGACGGCACCACCGGCCTGAAGACGGTGGACGTCGGCGACTACGTCAAGGACGGCGCCGACATCGTGAGCCTCGAGGACCTGAGCTCGCTGACCGTGCAGTTCGCGCTGCCCGAACGCTACGCCGACCGCGTGAAGCCGGGGCAGGCCGTCGAGGTGGCGGTGGACGCGCTGGCCGGCCGCACCTTCAAGGGCCGCGTGCAGGCGCTGGACGCCGTGGTCGACGCCAACGGCCGGGCTCTGCAGGTGCTGGCGCAGGTCTCGAACCCGGGCGCCGTGCTGCGGCCGGGCATGTTCGCGCGGCCGCGCGTGGTGTTCGCGGTGCGTGCCGGCGCCGTTGTCGTGCCCGAGGAAGCGCTGGTGCCGGTGGGTGCGAAGCAGTTCCTGTTCAAGGTGGTCGACGGGCCGGACGGCAAGAAGGTCTCGCAGCGCATCGAGGCGCGCGTGGGCCTGCGCCTGCCGGGGCGCGTGGAGATCACCGAGGGCCTGAAGGCGGGCGACGTGGTGGTCACGGCCGGCCACGGCCGCCTCGTGCGCAGCGAGAGCGCCCCGGTGCGCGTGATCGACCTGGCCAACCCGGGCGGCGGTGGCGGCCGCCCGCCGGCCGCTGGCGCGTCGGCACCACCCGGGGCCAAGCCCGCCACCCCGAAGCCCTGACCTGACCGCACCCGGGAGAGCCCATGAAGCTGTCGGAAACCTCCGTGCGCCGCCCGGTGCTGGCCACCGTGATGTCGCTGCTGCTGGTGCTGGTCGGCCTGGTGTCGTTCCAGCAGCTGAGCCTGCGCGAGTACCCGCGCATCGACGAGCCGCTGGTCAACGTCAGCACGCGCCTCACGGGTGCCAGCTCCGAGGTGATCGAGAGCCAGGTGACGAAGCCGCTGGAGGACTCCATCGCCGGCATCGACGGCGTCGACATCATGACGTCGATCTCGCGCACCGAGAGCAGCCAGATCACGGTGCGCTTCCGCCTCAGCAAGGACCCCGACACCGCCGCCGCCGAGGTGCGCGACCGCGTCGCGCGCGTGCGCGGCCGACTGCCCGAGGCTGCCGACGAGCCCGTGATCAGCAAGGTCGAAGCCGACGCCACGCCCACCATCTGGCTGGCCTACACCAGCGAGACCATGGGCCCGCTGGAGCTGACGGACCTGATCAACCGCGTCGTCAAGCCTCGCCTGCAGACCGTGCCTGGCGTGGCCGACGTGCAGGTGGGTGGCGACCGCCGCTTCGCCATGCGCGTGTGGCTCGACCCCGACCGCCTGGCCTCGTACCGGCTCACGGTGCAGGACGTCGAAGACGCGCTGCGGCGCCAGAACCTCGAGGTGCCGGCCGGCCGCATCGAGAGCGCGCAGCGCGAGTTCAGCGTCACCGCGCGCACCGACCTCAACAAGGTCAGCGAGTTCGAGCAGGTGGCGCTCAAGACGGTGGGCGGCTACACGGTGCGCCTGCGCGACGTGGCGCGCATCCAGGAGGCGGCGCAGAGCGAGCGCAGCCGCGTGCGCCTGAACGGCGTGCCCAGCATCAGCACCGGCATCATCCGCAACGCCACCGCCAACCCCATCGAGGTGGCCGATGGCGTGCGCGCGCTGATGCCGCAGATCCAGCGCGACCTGCCGCCCAGCGTGACGGTGGTGCAGGCCAACGACCTGAGCGTGTTCATCGACCGCTCCGTGAAGGCCGTCTACACCACGGTGGCCGAGGCCGTGGTGCTGGTGGCGCTGGTGGTGTTCGTGTTCCTGCGCACGCTGCGGGCCTCGATCATCCCGCTTGTGACCATCCCGGTCAGCCTGATCGGCGCCTTCTCGCTCATTGCGCTGGCCGGCTTCACGGTGAACACGCTCACGCTGCTGGCGCTGGTTCTGGCCATCGGCCTGGTGGTGGACGACGCCATCGTCGTGCTCGAGAACATCTACCGCCACATCGAGGAGGGCCTGGCGCCGTTCCAGGCGGCCATCAAGGGCATCCGCGAGATCAGTTTCGCGGTCATCGCGATGACGCTCACGCTGGCGGCGGTGTTCGCGCCGCTGGCCTTCACGCCCGGGCGCACCGGGCGGCTGTTCGGCGAGTTCGCGCTGACGCTGGCCGGCGCGGTGCTGGTGAGCGGCTTCGTCGCGCTGACGCTGACGCCGATGATGTGCAGCAAGCTGCTGAAGCACAACCCGAAGCCCAGCCGCTTCGACCGCGGCATGGAGCACCTGCTGGTGGCGCTGTCGGCCGGCTACGGCCGCGTGCTGGCCTGGACGCTGAAGCGGCGCTGGCTGATCGTCGGCGTGATGCTGGCCTCGGCCGGCGGCAGCTGGTGGCTGTTCACCACGACCAAGAGCGAGCTCGCCCCGTACGAGGACCGCGGCGTCAT
>JAIXTY010000058.1 GCA_027483705.1 Rubrivivax sp. | reverse complement strand
GGTCCTTCAGGAAGTCGACGAGCTCCTTCACCTCTTCCTTGGCCTCGTCGCAACCGGCGACGTCGGCAAAGGTGGTGGAGTTGTTGGCCTCGTCCAGCATGCGGGCCTTGCTCTTGCCGAAGCTGAAGGCGCCGCCCTTGCCGCCGCCCTGCATCTGGCGCATGAAGTAGATCCACACGCCGATCAGCAGCAGCATCGGGCCCCAGCTGACGAGGATGCTCATCAGCAGCGAGGGCTCCTCGCGCGGCTTGACGTCGAACTTGACGCCGTAGTTGATGAGGTCGCCGACCAGGCCGCGGTCCAGGAAGGTGGCCGTGGAACGCACGCGGCTGCCGTCTTCACGCAGCGCCTGGATCTCGGTGCCGCCGCCGGGGTTCTCCTGCAGCGTGACCTGCTTGATGCGCCGGGCGCGGACTTCGTCGAGGAAGTCGGAATACGCGATCTGGTTGCCCTGGGCGACGCCGCGGTCGAACTGCTTGAACACGGTGAACAGCACGAGGGCGATCACCAGCCAGACAGCGACCTTCGAAAACCACTGATTGTTCACCGCGGCTCCTTTTCCAGTTCAGCGGGCGGCGGCCCCATACGGGTTACGCCTGATTCCACGGCAGATGCGGCCGATTCTAGTGCCGTCAAGCGGTGGCAGGCCCTATCGCGTCGATGCATGGTTCCTTCGATAAGCGGGTTTGAAGCGCAGTGCTTCTGTTTCGCAAGGGCCCGGAGGCCGGTGCATGGAGGTAACCGACGTTAGCGGCTCTTCAGACCCACGCCGACGAGAAAGGTTTCTGCCGACTTGTCCCGCGAGGCCTTGGGCTTGATCGGCTTGACCACCCGGAAGCGCTCCTTGAACAGCTTGACGAGCTGGCTGTAACCGCTGCCGTGGAAACACTTGCACACCAGCGCGCCCTCGGGCCGCAGGTGGGTTTCGGAGAACTCCACCGCCAGCTCCACGAGGTGGGCGATGCGCGCCGAGTCGGCCGATTCGATGCCCGACAGATTGGGCGCCATGTCCGACACCACCAGGTCCACCGGCCGGCCGGCCAGCGCCTCAGCCAGCTGGGCGGCCACGGCCTCCTCGCGGAAGTCGCCCTGGAAGAACTGCACGCCTTCGATGGGCTCGAACGGCAGGATGTCCAGCGCGATGATCGTGCCGTTGAGCTCGCCGGCCGCGGCGCCATCGGGCGCGAAGCGGCGGCGCAGGTACTGGCTCCAGGCGCCGGGCGTGGCGCCGAGGTCCACCACCACCTGCCCCGGCTTCACGAGCTTCAGCGTCTCGTCGATCTCCTTGAGCTTGTAGGCAGCGCGCGCGCGGTAGCCCTCGCGCTGCGCCATCTTGACGTAGGGATCGTTGAGGTGGTCGTGCAGCCACGCCCGGTTGACTCTCTTGTTCTTCGGCTTCATGGGGTTCCCCGGTCGATAATAGGTCGATGCCCGCCATCCAGCTCACGCCCGCCCAGCGCAAGGAACATCGCGCTGCCGCCCATCACCTCGACCCGGTCGTGATGATCGGCGGCGAGGGCTTCACCGCCGCCGTCGAGAAGGAACTCGAAGTCGCGCTCAACGCCCATGGCCTGATCAAGGTGCGCGTGTTCTCCGACGACCGCGCCGCACGCGAGGCGCTGCTGGCCGAAGTGGCCGACAAGCTCTCGGCCGCGCCCATCCAGCACATCGGCAAGCTGCTCGTGCTGTGGCGCCCGATCCCGCCCAAGGAGAAGGCCGAGCGCGACGACCGCATGCCCGGCCCGCGCACCGTGAAGATCGTCAGCTTCTCCAAGAGCGGCAACCACCGCGCCACGGTGAAGAAGGTGCAGGTGTTCGGCAACGAGCGCGTCACGTCCGGCGGGCAGGTCAAGCGCGCCAAGGCGCGCGCCACCAGCGTCAAGAAGAAGGCGCGCGACTGACGGGCGCGGCGGCCCGCCAGGCCAGCGCCGCCACGAGCAGCAGCTTCACGCCGAAGAACGCCGCGCTGGCCGCGTGCAGCTGGCCAAAGCTCAGCGTGCCCTGCCCCGCCCGCGCCGCCGCCATCAGCGGTTGCAGGCCGAAGTAGCCGGCCACGGTGCAGAACAAGGCGCCGGCCGCCAGGCCCATGCCCACGCTGAACTGGCTGCCACCGGTGTCGTCGGCCAGGCGCTTGGCCCGCACGCGCTCCAGGCCCAGCAGCAACGCCCCCAGCAGCAGCGCGCTGTAGGCCTCGGCCGCCAGCATGCGGGCCACCACGCGGCCGGCTTCGGCCCGCTCCAGCAGCGCAAACGGCGCCGGCGTGGCCACGATGGCCACGCACAGCAGCCATCCGCACCACAGGCCGGGCAGCAGGCGCCGCCAGCGGTCCAGCGTCATCGCGGGCCGGCTCAGGCGTAGCGGACGTCGACGATCTCCCAGTGCTTCAGGCCCCCCGGCGCCTGCACCTCGGCCACGTCGCCGACTTCCTTGCCGATCAGCGCGCGCGCGATGGGGCTCGAGATGCTGATCAGGCCCAGCTTCAGGTCGGCCTCGTCGTCGCCGACGATCTGGTAGGTGGCCTTGGCGCCGCTGTCCTCGTCTTCCAGGTCCACCGTGGCGCCGAACACCACCTTGCCGTCGGCCGCCAGCGCGCTGGGGTCGATCACCTGCGCGGCCGCGAGCTTGCTTTCGATCTCCTTGATGCGGCCCTCGATGAAGCCCTGCTTGTCCTTGGCGGCGTCGTACTCGGCGTTTTCCGACAGGTCGCCCTGCGCACGCGCCTCGGCGATGGCCTGGATCACCGCGTGGCGCTCGACCGTCTTGAGCCGGTGCAGCTCGTTCTTCAGCAGTTCGGCACCGCGGCGCGTGAGGGGGATGGTGTTCATGGCAGGCATCACAGAAGTGAAACCGCCGCAGGGAACCCCTGATGGGTTGCCTGCGGCGGAGTTGAGGGCGCGAGTGTAGATCAAGCGCCGCGCGCGGCGCCAAGCCCTTGCTCTAGTTCGGCGTGCAGCGTCTGCAGCGACTGCACGGCGATGCCGTCGGCGTGCTTCAGCGCCTCGGTCGCGGCCTCGGCCCCGGCCATCGTGGTGTAGTAGGTGACGCGGTTGGCCAGCGCCGCGGTACGGATGTAGCGGCTGTCGGCGATGGCCTGGCGCGTCTCGTCGACCGTCGTGTAGACGAGCTGGATCTCGCCGGCCTTGATCATGTCGGCGATGTGCGGCCGGCCGTCCTTGACCTTGTTGACCACACCCACCGGCACGCCGGCCTCGGCGATGGCCGCCGCCGTGCCTTTGGTTGCCACGACGCTGAAACCCAGGTCGACGAGGTCGGACGCCACCTTGACGGCACGCGCCTTGTCGGAGTTCTTCACCGTCACCACCACCGTGCCATGGCGCGGCAGGCGTGAGCCGGCACCGAGCTGGCTCTTGAGCATGGCCTCGCCGAAGCTCACGCCCACGCCCATCACCTCGCCGGTGGAACGCATCTCGGGCCCGAGGATGGGGTCCACGCCCGGGAACTTGTTGAACGGGAACACCGCTTCCTTGATGCTGAAGTACGGCGGCACCACCTCGTGCGGCGCGCGGCCGCCGATGCCCGTCTGCCCGGCCAGCTTCTGGCCGGCCATGCAGCGCGCGGCGATCTTCGCCAGCGGCTGGCCGGTGGCCTTGCTGACAAAAGGCACCGTGCGGCTGGCGCGCGGGTTCACTTCGAGCACGTAGACGACGGCTTCCGGGCCTTCGCCCTGGATGGCGAACTGCACGTTCATCAGGCCCACCACCTTCAAGGCCTTGGCCATCAGCGCCGTCTGGCGGCGCAATTCGTCCTGAAGCGCGGGGCTGAGCGAATACGGGGGCAGCGAACAGGCGCTGTCGCCCGAGTGGACGCCCGCCTGCTCGATGTGCTCCATGATGCCGCCGATCATCACGTCGGTGCCGTCACAGATGCAGTCGACGTCGACCTCGATGGCGTCATCCAGGAACCGGTCCAGCAGCACCGGGCTCTTC
>JAIXTY010000085.1 GCA_027483705.1 Rubrivivax sp. | reverse complement strand
GGCGTTGGTGAACAGCGGCGTGATGAAGTTGTTGGTCGCGATCGGCGCCGGCGCCGTGGTGTTCAGGTTGATCGTCGCGCCGCTGCTGTTGAGCAGCGTCGCGGTCTGCACCGTGCAGCAGGTGCCGAAGCCGAACAGGATGCGGTCGTCGCCGTTGAGGTTGAGCGTGCCTTCGTTGACCCAGCGCCGGCCCTGGTCGAGCACGAAGTTGCCACCCGCCGAGCTGAACTCCACCGTGCTCGTGCCCTGCGTCGTCAGCGTGCCGGTGCCGTACACGCCGGCCGTCGTGCCCTGGGCGTTGAACGCGCCGGTCACCTTGACCGCCGCGGTGCCGGCCAGGTAACCACCGGACAGCGTGAGGTTCGTCAGCGTGCTGGTGCCGGGGGCGTTGAGCGTCAGCGTGGCCGTGGTCACGCTCACGTCGGCCGGCAGCCCGATGGCGCCGAAGGTGGTGCCGAGCGAGGCGCTGCCGCCAGTGAGCGTCAGGCCGGCCACGTCGAGGCCGCCCGTGACATTGGCCGTGAAGCTGCCGCCCGTCACCGTCAGCGGGCGCAGCGTCGTTGAGCCCGCCGAGGAGCCGAGCGTGACGGCCGCGCCGCTGACGCGCCAGCTGCCCGCGCCCGTGGGGTTGGCGCTGCCGGCCAGGCTGCGCGTGCCGGCGGTGAAGTCCAGCGTCGCGCCGGCGGCCACCACGTAGCCCCCGGTGTCCGAGCCCGTGCCCTGCAGTTGTAGGGTGCCGGCGTTGACGTTGACGGTGCCGGTGTTGTTGAAGGTGCCGGCGGCGATGAGCTGGCTGCCGCTGGCGTTCTTGTTCAGCGTGCCGGCGTTGTCGAACAGCGGGCTCGAGAAGCTGCCGAACGTGATGGGCTGCGCCGCCGTGCTGGTGATGTTGATGGTGGCGCCGGCACTGTTGCGCAGCGTCGAGCTCAGCGGGGTGCAGCAGGCCTCGTTGCCGAGCAGGATGCGGTCGTCACCGGCGAGGTTGACGACACCGTCGTTCACCCACACGCGCTCCTGGCGAACCGCGAGGTCGCCGCCGGCCGCCGGGAAGTCGATGGTCGTCGTGCCCTTGGTGGTGAATGTGCCGCCGCCGATCAGCGTGACGCCGCTGCCGAGCGCGCGGAACGGCCCGTCGACGATCAGCGCGCCGGTGCCGGCCAGCGTGGCCGACTGCAGCGTCAGCTCGGTCACGCCGGTGGCCACGGGCGAGCTCAGGGTCAGCGTCGCGTTGGACACCGACAGCACCGAGGGCAGCGTGATGCCACCGAACACCGAGGTCAGCGACAGGCCGCCGCCGCTGAGCACCAGCGACGGCACCTGCACGTTGCCGTTGGCGTTCACGGTGAGCAAACCCGACGACACGGTCAGCGGCAGGAGCGCCACCGACGACAGGCCGCTGGCCGACAAGGTGACCGTGGCGCCCGAGATGGCGAGCGATCCCAGGCCGAACGGGTTGGACGTGCCGGCGAGCGTGCGCGTGCCGGCGGAGAACTCCAGCAGCGCGCCGGCCGCGACACCGTAGGAGCCCGAGTCGTTGCCACCGGCGGCGATGCGCAGCGTGCCGGCGGCCAGGTTCAGCGTGCCGGCGTGGTTGAACTGCCCCGTGCCCGCCGTCGCCGACAGCGTCAGGGTCTGCACGGCATCGACCGTCTTGTCGATGTGGCCGAAGTTGTTGAAGGTGGGCAGCGCGTAGCCGGTGGTCTGGAACGGCGTCACGTGGCTCGTGAGCAGCTCGATGGTGCCGCCGCTGGCGTTGGTGAAGGTGCTGAGCTCGGCGCTGCAGCAGCTCACGCCGGCAAAGCGGATCTGGTCGTCGCCCGTGAGCCGCAGCGTGCCTTCGTTCACCCACACGCGCGGCGAGTTCAGGGAGAGGGCACCGCCCGCGGCGTCGGCGAAGTCGACCGTCGTCGTGCCCTGCGTGCGCAGCAGGCCGGAGCCGCCGAGCGCGGCCGAGCTGCCGTCCACCTGCATGGCGCCGGTGACGACGATCTCGCCGGTACCGCCGAGCGTCGCGTTGCGCAGCCCGAGCGTGGCGACGTCGAGCCGGCCCACGCCGTTGAAGTTGAAGCTGCCCCCGGTGAGGGTGGCGCTGGGCAGCGCGACGATGCCGCCGGAGTCGATGCTGAGGCTGCCCGAGCTGACCGTCAGCCCCAGCAGCGTGGCCGCGCCCGTGCTGGCCGAGACCGTGGCCCCGCTCACCCCCCAGGTGCCGCCCGCGCCGGTGGGCAGCGAGGTCGCCGCCAGCGAACGCGTGCCCCCGTTGAACAGCACCGAGCGCCCGGCGCCCAGCACGTAGGCACCGGTGTCGGTGCCCGCCGCCGCGATCTGCAGCGTGCCGGCGACGACATCCACCGTGCCGGTGTTGTCGAAGCGCCCGGTGACGCTGTTGATGAAGTCGATGCTCTGCGTGCCACCGGCCTGCTTCTTGAGCGTGCCGGCGTTGGTGAAGGTCGGCGCGGCGAAGGTGCCCGCCGCCAGCGGCACCGCCGCGGTGCTGTCGATCTGCAGCGTGGCGCCCGAGGCGTTGGTGAAGCGCGTGACCTCGGCGCTGCAGCAGCTGACGCTGTTGAAGAGGATGCGGTCGTCGCCCTGCAGCAGCACCGTGCCCTCGTTGACCCAGCTGCGGCCGCTCTGCAGCGAGACCTGGCCGCCCAGGGGTGTGAGGTCGATCGTGGTCGTGCCCTGGGTGGTGAGCGTGCCGGCGCCGGTGAGCACCGACGACGCGCCGCTGGCCGTCATCGCGCCCGTCACGCGCAGGGCACCGGTGCCACCCAGCGTGGCGCCATCGAGGGTGAGGCTGCCGACCGACAGCGTGCCGGCGCCCGTGGCCGACAGGGTCGAGGCGGTGACGCCGGCGCTCAGCAGCGTGGCCGCGCCGCCATCGGCCACGGCGATGTTCAGGGTGCCGCCGCCATCGACCGTGACCGGGCGCAGCGCGGCGCCGTCGGCCACCGCGAGCGTCACCGTGCCGCCGCCCACGCGCCACGCGCCGCCAACGCCCGTGGGGCCGGATGCGGTGCCCATCGTGCGCGTGCCGGCCAGGAACTCCAGCGCCGCGCCGGTGGCCACCGCGTAGGCGCCGGTGTCGGTGCCGTTGCCGCGCACGCCCAGCGTGCCGGCGTCGACGTTGACGGTGCCGGTGTTGTCGAAACGGCCCGTTGCCGAGGCCACGAGATCGATGCGCTGGTTGCCGGCGCCGGGCTTGTTGAGCGTGCCGGCGTTCGTGACCACCGGCGCCGCGAAGCCCGTGGCCACCAGCGGTGTGGTCGAGGTGGTGGACAGCGTCAGCGTCGCGCCGCTGGCGTTGGTGAAGGTGGTGAGCTCGCCACTGCAGCAGGACACGCCGACGAAGGCGATGCGGTCGTCGCCCTGCAACAGGAGCGTGCCTTCATTGATCCACGTGCGGCCGCTCTGCAGCGACACCTGGCCGCCGGCCGGCGCGAGGTTGATCGAGGAGCTGCCCTGGGTCGTCAGCGTGCCGGCGCCGGTGAGCACCGACGACGCGCCACTGGCCGTGAGCCCGTCGGTGACGCGCAGCGCACCGGTGCCGCCGAGCGTGGCGCCGTCGATCGACAGGCTGCCGACCGACAGCGTGCCGGCCCCGGTGGACGAGAGCGTCCCCGCTGTGACGGTGGCCGAGGCAAGGGTGCCTGTGCCGCCCGCGGCCACCGCCACGTTCAGCGTGCCGCCGCCGTCGACGACCACCGGCGGTGCCGCCGCCCCGTCGGCCATCGTCAGCGTCACCGTGCCACCGCCCACGCGCCAGCTGCTGCCGCTGCCGGCGGGCGCGGACGCACTGCTCAGCGTGCGCGTGCCGGCCAGGAACTCGAGCGCCGCGCCCGAGGCCACCGCGTAGTTGCCGGTGTCGGTGCCGTTGCCGCGCACGCCGAGCGTGCCGGCGTCGACGTTCACGGTGCCGGTGTTGTCGAAACGTCCCGTTGCCGAGGCCACGAGATCGATGCGCTGGTTGCCGGCGCCGGGCTTGTTCAGCGTGCCCGCGTTCGTGACCACCGGCGCCGCAAAGCCCGTCGCCTGCAGCGGCGTGGTGGACGTTGTGGACAGCGTCAGCGTCGCTCCGCTGGCGTTGGTGAAGGTGCTGATCTCGCCACTGCAGCAGGAGACGCCGACGAAGGCGATGCGGTCGTCGTCGCCCAGCGTGACGGTGCCCTGGTTGATCCAGGTGCGCCCGCGCTGCAGCGCCAGGGCGGCATTGGTGGCGCCGAAGGTGATGCTCGAACTGCCCTGGGTCGTCAGCCTGCCGGCGCCATCCAGCGTGGCACCGGTGCCTGCGGTGCTGAACGCACCCGAGACCGCCAGGTTGCCGGCCCCCGCCAGGGTGCCGCTGCTGATGGAAAGGCTCGTCGCGGTGCTGTCGCCGGCCGTCAGCGTGAGCGTGGAGCCGCTGATCGCGACATCACCCAGCGTCGACGCGCCGGCCAACGACAGCGAGCCCGCGTTCACGTTCAGCGCCGACAGCGTGGCGCCGCCCCCGAACGACAGCGCGCTGACACCGGCCTTGGTGAGCGCAAAGCCGCCGCCGAGACTGCCGCTGACCGAGCTCGCGCTGGCGGACGACAGCGTCCAGGTGGACGGCGCTGTCAGATCGACACCGCCCACGACCGTGAGCGCCGCCGCGTTGATCGACGCGCCGATCTGGTGCCGCCCCGTGCCGCCGTTGTTGTCGATGCGCAGGAAGCCGGTCGACGTGGTGAGCGGCGCGTTCACGGTCACGGCCGCGCTGGCCTGGCGCGTGCCGCCGGGGTCGTTGACGCTCAGCGTGAGCGCCTGCACGCTGATGGCACTGCCGATGGTGATGGAACCACCGGCCTGCAGCGTGAGCGCACGCGTACCGCTGATCGGCGCCGACAAGCCGGCTTCGACCGTGATGTCGCGCAGCGCCTGCAGCGTGACGTTGGCCGTGGCCAGCTGCGTGCTCAGCGCGGCACCGGTGATGATGCTCGTGGCGCTGGGGAAGCTGGCGAACAGCAAGCTGGCCGAGGCGAGGTCGCCGCTGCCGACGCCATCCAGGCTGGGGGCCGACTGGCGGATGACCAGGAACTCGGGGTCCAGCAGCAGCGTGCCGAAGCGTCCGCGGTCGGCCTCCTGGCCGGCCAGCGCGGCCACGGTCAGATCGGCCCGGCCCTGCCAATCGAGCTGGCCCTTGCTGGACACTTCCGCGAAGCCACCCAGCCCCAGCGCGCCACCACGCGCGCTGATCGTGCCGTAGGCCCGCGTGACGGCGTCGCTCCACAGCACGATGCGGCCGCCGGAGCCGAGCAGGTCGGTGGCGTCGGCGCGCACCACGGCGTCACTGCCCATGAACACGGCGCGCGCGTTGGCGATGTCGGCCTCCTGCCCGCGCAGCCCGCCGCCGATGCGGATGCTGCCGCCAGCGGCCGCGCCCGAGGCGTCGACCACGGCGTCGCCCACGAGGCCCACCTGCGGCGCGATCAGGTCGATGCGCCCGCCCGACTGGCCGTCGCCGCTGCCGGTGGCGCTGGTGCGGCTGCCGGCGCCGAGCACCAGGGTGTCGCTGGCCTGCAGCACGATCTCGCCGTGGGCGCCGACGCTCAGGCTCTGCGCCTCCACCAGGCCCTGCTGGTTGACGATGCCGGCGTAGACGTCGACGCGGCCGCCCGGCGCCGTGATGCGGCCGAGGTTGGCCACCTCGGCCTGGTGGTCGGGCACGGTCACGCGCACGGCCAGGTTGGGCAGGCCGGTGTCGACAAGCTCCACGCGCCGGCCCGCCACCAGGCCGACCTGGCCACCGGGGGCGTCGATGGTGCCCTGGTTCTCGACGCGGCCGCCGACGAGCAGGATCTGGCCGCCGAAGGCGCTGGTGAGCGCGCCCTGGTTCAGCACCGTGCCGGCTGGGGCGGTGCCGGGCGCCTCGAGCCGGTAGCGGCCGGTGAGGAAGTCGCTGTCCAGCATGCGCATCGTGCCGGCCACGAGGCTGGCGACGTCGACGCGTGCGCCCTGCCCGAACAGCACGCCGTGCGGGTTGAGCAACCACACCTGGCCGTTGCTGGACAGGCGGCCGAGGATCTGGCTGGGGTCGTCGCCGGTGACGCGGTTGAGCACCTTGCTGGCGGCGTTGGCCTGCTGGAAGTGCACGCCGGCGGCCGCGCCGATGTCGAAGCGCTGCCAGTTGAGGATGGCGCCGGGGGTGTTGGTGACGGTGAGCTTGTTGGCGGTGACGGCGGTCTGCGCCTGGCCGCTGACGACGTTCAGGCCCGAGGGCAGCGCGTTGGGGGCCACTTTCTGGGCATGGGCCAGCGGGCCGAAGCCGGGGGCACCGGCGGTCAGCAGGCTGGCCGCCAGCAGGGCGTGGGCCAGGGGCTTCAGGTGCGGAGCAGACGACGGCGGGCGGTGCATCTTCAGGACTCCGGGGTCGTCGGCTGCTAGAAGCCGACGCTGAGCGACAGGTGGGCGCGGATGTCGCCCTTGGCGGTGCGCGGGCCGGCGGCGAAGGCGCGTGCAATGTCCAGGCGCAGGCTGGCGTCGCCCTGGGCATAGCGCATCCCCAGGCCCAGCGAGCCCAGGCGGCAGCTGGCGCGGCCTTCCTGGCAGCTGTCGCCGTTGGGGTTGTTGACGTGGCCGATGTCGGCGCTGGCCAGCACGCGCAGCAGGGCCGGCGAGCCGAAGGCGCTTTCCAGCAGGCTGGGGCTGACGAGTTCGATGCTGAGCTGGCCGCCGTTGTCGCCGTTGACTTCGCGTTCTTCGTAGCCGCGCACGCTCTGCGCGCCGCCGAGGCCGAACTGTTCGCCGGGCACGAGGGTGGAGCGGGTGGCCTGGGCGCTGAACTGCGCCGTGAAGCCGGCGTTCCACAGCGCGGGCAGCGGCCCGGTGCCGATGTTGGCCGACAGGCGCGCGAGCTTGTAGCTGCGGGTGCTGCCGGCGCGCACGGCCTCGAAGTCCTCGGGGCTGCCGTTGCGGCCGCCGGCGGCGGTGTTGCCGTGCAGCGCGACGCTCAGGCCCCAGGGCAGGCTGCCGCCGGACTGCGCGGTGTAGGTGAGGTTGACGGGCTGCAGCGAGACGCTGGCGCCGGCGCTGCCGCAGGCGGCCTCGGGCAGGCCTTCGATGGTGCACTGGTTGCGGTACTCGCGGGTCTCCAGGCCCAGGCTGATGCGCTGGTCGATGGTGCCCTGGCGCGGCAGGTAGCGGGTGCCGCGCAGGCCCAGCACGGTGCCGCGGCCCTGGAAGTCGAGGTCGCCGGCGGCGGTGTTGGTGGTGCCGCTCTGCACGTCGCTCCAGGCGAGGAAGGCGTCGATGGTGGACAGCCACTGCGGCAGCGGCATGCGCCAGGCGGCGCTGAGGATCTTGACGTTCTTGGCGTCGCGCGGGGCGGTCTGTGCCTCCACGGTGAGGACCTGGTCGGTGCCGAAGAGGTCGGCGTACTGCCAGCCCAGCGCGGTGCGCCAGCGGCCGCTGCCTTTGCTGCCGGTGTTGTCGACGCGCAGGGTGAAGCGGCTGGGGTCGCGTTCGGTGAGGGTGAGCTGGGCTTCGATGGTGGCCGGCTCGTTGCCGGGCTGCAGCAGGATCTGGATGTTGCGCGAGGGGTTCTCGTTGGCCAGCTGCAGTTGCGAGTCGATGAGGCGCACTTCGGGGGTGCGGCCTTCCTGCAGGGCCGGCAGTGTGGCGCGCACGCGGGCTTCGCTCAGGCGCTGGTTGCCCTTGAAGCCGACCTTGGCGAGCTTGCCTTCGACGACGCGGATGCGCACGACGCCGCCCGGGGCGCTCTGCCCGGGCAGGAAGGCAACGACGCCGCCGTAGCCTTCGTCACGGTAGAGGTCCTGCAGCGCGGCGGCGGCTTCGCGCAGCCGCGCCAGCGTGGCCCGGCCCACGTACGGCGCCAGCACGGCGTCCACCTGCTCCTGCGTCAGGAGCGTGTTGCCTTCGACTTCGAAGCGCTGCACCGTGACCTCGGGGCCCGCGTCCTGCGACGGGCGCGCGCGGCGGGCCTCGATGGCGGGTTCGGTGGGGGCCGCGCCGCTGGGCTGTGCCAGCGCGGGCGGCAGCGCCATCAGCGGGCACAGCGCCGCGGCGCCGATCAGCCCGCGCGTTCGAACCATCCCACTGCGACCCGGCATCCGCACGCCCCTCAATCACGTTCTGGTGTTCGTTCTTGGCTCACGGCATGCGCCCTGGCCCGGGCGGTCGAAGGCCGCCTCCAGATGGTGTGCGGGTTGTAGCGAAACGCTGCCCCCGCCGCAAGGCCGTGTTTCGACTGTCCACGGGATGTACACCCCCCCTTGAAGGGGGCATCCCGTGCCCGGCAGCGGGGCTGCGTCAGCCCATGTGCAGGCCGCCGTTGCAGCTGAAGTCGGCGCCGGTGGTGAAGCCCGAGTCCGGGCCCGCCAGCCAGGCCACGACCGAGCCGATCTCCTCGGGCGTGCCCAGGCGCTTGACCGGGATCGTCGCGACGATCTTCTCCAGCACCTCGGGCTTGATGGCGCGGACCATGTCGGTGCCGATGTAGCCCGGGCTCACGGTGTTCACCGTCACGCCCTTGGCGGCCAGCTCCTGCGCCAGCGCCATCGTGAAGCCGTGCATGCCGGCCTTGGCGGCGGAGTAGTTGGTCTGGCCGGCCTGGCCCTTTTCGCCGTTGACCGAGCTGATCTGGATGATGCGGCCCCAGCCCTTTTCCACCATGCCCGGCACCACCTGCTTGGTGACGTTGAACATGCTGTTGAGGTTGGTGTCGAT
>JAIXTY010000050.1 GCA_027483705.1 Rubrivivax sp. | reverse complement strand
CGACCACGGTGGAGATCGCCAGCGAGTACCGCTACCGCGACAGCGTGCCCGACCCGCGCACGCTGGTCGTGACGATCACGCAAAGCGGCGAGACGGCCGACACGCTGGCGGCGCTCAAGCACGCCCGCAGCCTGGGCATGAAGCACACGCTGACCATCTGCAACGTGGCGACGTCGGCCATGGTGCGCGAATGCGAACTGGCCTACATCACGCGCGCCGGCGTCGAGATCGGCGTGGCCAGCACCAAGGCCTTCACCACGCAGCTGGCGGGCCTGTACCTGCTGACGCTGGCGCTGGCCAAGCAGCGCGGCCGGCTCGATGCCGCGGCCGAGGCTGAGCACCTGAAGGCCCTGCGCCACCTGCCCAAGGCGCTTCAGGCCGTGCTGGCGCTGGAGCCGCAGGTCATGGCCTGGGCGGAGGACTTCGCGCGCATGGACAACGCCCTGTTCCTGGGCCGCGGCCTGCACTACCCCATCGCGCTGGAGGGCGCGCTCAAGCTCAAGGAGATCAGCTACATCCACGCCGAGGCCTACCCGGCCGGCGAGCTGAAGCACGGGCCGCTGGCGCTCGTCACCGACAAGATGCCGGTGGTGACGGTGGCGCCCAACGACGCGCTGCTCGAAAAGCTCAAGAGCAACATGCAGGAAGTGCGCGCGCGCGGCGGCCAGCTGTACGTGTTTGCCGACGGCGACACCCGCATCGACAGCGGCCCGGGCGTGCACGTGATCCGCATGCCCGAGCACTACGGCCCGCTCAGCCCCATCCTGCACGTGGTGCCGCTGCAGCTGCTGGCCTACCACACGGCCTGCGCGCGCGGCACCGATGTCGACAAGCCGCGGAACCTGGCCAAGAGCGTGACGGTGGAGTGAGGCGGCGGGTCGCCCAGGCGGCCTGCTTCAGAACTGGCCGTCGCGGATGTACGGCTGGCTCCACAGGATGCTCTGCAGCAGCACCGACTTCACCCAGGCGGCGTGCATCGCGTCGACCTCGGCTGCCGGGGCGCCCTTCTTGGCGAGGAACGGCTTCAGCGTCGTGGTGATGGGGATCGTCAGCGCAGGGATGTGGCGGAAGTCGACCTGCGGCACGCTGTTCACACTGTCGGTGCGGTTTTTCTTCGTGCGGTGGTGGCGCAAGCCGATCTCGTGCTGCCAGTCCAGCCAGCGCTGGTCGTGGTTGGCGTCGGCCGTGTCCAGGATCCACAGCGCGAAGCGCTTGCGCACGGCCTGCAGGTAAGCCCCGTCCGGCTGGCCGGTCGTGGCGTTGCCGAAGAAGTGCACCAGGTGGGGCGTGGATGCGACGAAGCCGTACCAGACGTCCAGGATCGCATCGGTCTGGTCGGCCAGGATGGCCTTGCTCTGGCGCAGCGCCTTCACGTCGTCGTCACTGAACAGCAGCGAGGTCTGAAGCTGCTTGAGCTCCGCCATCGAGACGGGCGATGTCGCCAGCGTGCGCTGGCCGTAGGCGTAGCCGGGCGCGGTGGCTGAGGCTTGTTGGGCTTGGGTGATGGTCATGGTGGTGGCCAGGGCGAGGGCGGTGAGAAGGGTGGACAAGGACTTCATTCGGTTTCCGGGATCACGGGCCGCGCCGGAGTGGCAGGCCCAGGCTTGAATCCTCGGGGACGCCGGGAGATGATGGGTGCCATGAAGTCCATGAAACATCACCCAGCGTCCAAAGTCCCGATGGCTGCAACGGAGGCGGTGCCGGACCGCCTATCTACCCTGCTCGAGCGCTTCCATGTCCGTGCCGCGCTGTTTCACAACGGGCCGCTGTGCGGGCGAACGCGCTTCGAGGCGCAGCCGGACCGCGCCTTCCTGCACGTGCTGCGTCGCGGTGAACTGCGCATCGAGCACCGCGGCGGACCGCTGGCACGGCGGCGGGTGGTGGTGGATGAACCGACGCTGGTGCTGTACCCGCGCGCCGTGCACCACGAGTTCGTGAACCCGCCGCGCGAGGGCGCCGACTTCACCTGCGCCGCGCTGCACTTCGATGGTGGCGACCGCAACCCCATCGTCGCGGCGCTCCCGCCGCTGGTTGTGCTGCCGTTGCGCGAGGCCCCGGGCCTGCACCCGGCCCTGGAACTGCTCTCCGCCGAGACCGACCGACCGCGCTGCGGCTCACGCCTGCTGGCCGACAGGCTCTTCGAGGTGTTGCTGATCCAGCTGCTGCGTTGGATCGTCGACCACCCGCAGGCCACGGGGGTCTCCGGTGGGCTGATGATGGGCCTGCACGATCCGCGGCTGGCGCGTGCCCTGGTGGCCTTGCACGCCGCTCCGCAGGAAGAGTGGTCGCTGGCGCGCATGGCCAAAGAGGCCGGCATGTCGCGCAGCGCGTTCGCCGAGACCTTTCGCGCCGCAACGGGTTTCACGCCGGCGGCCTACCTCACGGACTGGCGGCTCACGCTGGCATCGGCGGCCCTGCGAGCCGGCAGGCCGCAGAAGCTGGTGGCTGCCGAGCTGGGGTTCTCCAACGGCTCGTCGCTGAGCCGGGCGTTCAAGCAGCGCTTCGGTTGTTCACCTCGGGCCTGGCTGGACGAACTGTCGAGGTGAACGGTCGGTTCGATCCGCGTGGGCCGAACTTTCCCGAGGGCATTCGGGTTGAAGGCTTGATCGACCGTTGCAGACTGATTGCGGCCGATCGCTGGGTGCGTTGCGGCCGGCGGCTCTGAACCCGTTGCTGTCGTTCGTTGATTTTGGCGCTGCATCGCGCGTCGCGGCAGGCGGTGCGCGGTGCGGGCGCACGGTGTGGCGGTCGGTGCTGCGCACCGACTCCCCTGCGCTGCTCACCTTGAGGGCGCACGGCAAAACTCGCTACGCGGGCTTCGCCCGCTGCGCTCGAACAGTTG
>JAIXTY010000059.1 GCA_027483705.1 Rubrivivax sp. | reverse complement strand
CCCATGGTCAGCATCGAGGCGCTGGTGTTGTAGACCTCGCTGCCCAGGATCTCGGACAGGCGGATGGTCTGGCGGCGCGCGTTGGGCAGTTCCAGCGCCATGTAGTTCTTGCCCGGGATGACCTCGACGACGCGGATGCTCACGAGGCTCAAGGAGCGCGCCAGATCCTTGGCCAGGTTGACGATCTGCGAGCCCTTCACGCCGGTGGCGGGCTCGATCTCGTACCGCGTGATCACCGGGCCGGGGCTGGCCGCCACCACGCGCACCTCGACGCCGAAGTCCTTGAGCTTCTTCTCGATCAGCCGGCTGGTCATCTCCAGCGACTCGGGCGTCACCGTCTCCTGGCGGCCGCCGACGGCGTCGAGCAGGTCCACCTGCGGCAGCTTGGTGTCGCTCAATTCGGCGAACAGCGGCTGCTGGCGCTCCTTGGCCACGCGGGCCGACGGCGCCACCGGCGCGGCGGGCGGCGCAACGACCAGCGGCGGGTGCTCCTCCTCGGCCACGCGCTCCTCGATCGCGAGGTGTTCACGCTCGCGCGCGGCCAGCTCGCCCAGGCGCAGGTCTTCCTGGCGCTCGCGCGTCTCGGCCCGACGCTCGCGCAGGCGGTCGATGCGCTCGCCCAGCGCCTCGGCCAGGCCCAGCCACGAAAAGCGCAGCGCCAGCGACAGGCCGGCCACCAGCGCCGCGATCCACAGCACGCCCGAGCCCGCAAAGCCCAGCCATTGCATCGACAGCGGCCCGAGCCACCAGCCCAGCACACCGCCAGCGTGGCCCGGCAAGGCGCCTTCGAAGCGGTACAGCCGCGTCCACTCCAGCGCACAGCTGGCCAGCAACAGCAGCGCCAGGCCGACCAGCACCCGCGCGCGCTCGGAAGGTGCCGGCGCGGGCTCGCCTCGCAGCGTGCGCGCCAGCGCTCCGAGCCAGGCACGCAGGCTCACCGGCACCAGCCACCAGGCCGACCAACCGAAGAGGAACAGCGCCAGGTCCGCCGCCCGCGCGCCCAGCAGGCCGGCGGCGTTGCGCACCGGCTCGCCCGTGCCCGAGGTGGAGAACGCAGGATCGCCCGCGTGCCGCGTGACGAGCGCCAGCGCGAACAGCAGCCACACCAGCGCGCCGAGCGCCAGCCAGGCCTTGCGCCGCCACGGCGCGTCGGCCGTGTCGCCAGCCGGCTGGCCGGGTGCTGAACCGAGATCGCCTTGCAGCGAACCGAGGGGAAAGCTCATGAACGTCATTGTGGCTGACGCCGGGCCAAGCCCTCCGCGCGGATCCGGCTAAGCCGGGCCGTCGCGGAGCGGCCCCCTCGGGGGGGCGAGGGCCGCGGCTCCAAGCCGGCCTGCGCCGGCTTGGACCGCCCGAGCGGCGCGGCCTCTGACCGCGCGTGGAGCGTCAGCGAGCCTGGGGGCTAATCATTCGTCAGTCGCTCTTTGATGATGACGGAGCCGTTCTCCTGCGTCTCGATGACGCCGCGCTCCTCGAGATCCTTCATCACCCGGCTGACCATCTCGCGCGAGGCGCCCACCACCTTGGCCATGTCCTGGCGGCTGACCTTGTGGCGGATGATCTTGGCGCCGTCGATCTCTTCGGCCATGTCGAGCAGCGTGCGCGCGACGCGGCCATACACGTCGAGCAGCGCCAGGCTCTCGATCTGGCGGTCGGCGTTGCGCAGCCGGCGCACCAGGCCGCGTAGCACGCCATAGGCCAGCGTGCTGTTCTCGGGCAGGCAGCGTGCGAAGTCGGCGCGCGCCAGCACCAGCATGTCGGTCTGGATCTCGGCGCGCACGGTGGCGCTGTGCGGCTCGTTGTCGATGAGGCTCATCTCGCCGACGTAGTCGCCCGACTCCAGCACCGCCAGGATCACCTCGCGGCCCCGGCTGTCGGCGGTGAGCACGCGGGCCCGGCCGTTGAGCAGGATGAACAGCGCGTTGCTCTTGCGGCCCTGCTCGACGACGAGCTCGCCGCGACGGAAGCGCCGCTTCACCACGCTGTCAGCGATGGCCTGAGCCTGGTCGGCTGTCAGCATCGAAAACAGCGGCACACGGCGGATCAGGTCCAGGTTGGACAGCATGGACATGCAGCGGGCTCCTCTTGTTGTGGCAGGCCGCGTTCCCGGACCACGGTCTGCAAGAATCGGGATGAGACTACGGGGCTATTGTGCCCATAGCAGGACTTGTACCCACCCGGGTGCGTCCCGACCTCATGATCCTGGCGTCGCCGCCACGCGACGGCCCCTCCCACCGCACCGCGCCTTCATCATGTCCACCGCCCCGCTCCACGCCCGCGTTCTCATCCTCGGCTCCGGCCCCGCCGGCTACACCGCCGCCATCTACGCCGCGCGCGCCAACCTGAACCCCGTGCTCGTGACCGGCATCGCCCAGGGCGGCCAGCTGATGACCACGACCGAGGTCGACAACTGGCCGGCCGACGTGCACGGCGTCCAGGGCCCGGAGCTGATGCAGCGCTTCCTGGAGCACGCCGAGCGCTTCAACACGAAGCTGGTGTTCGACCACGTGAACGAGGTCGACCTGCGGCAGCGCCCGTTCCGCCTGAAGGGCGACAGCGGCAGCTACACCTGCGACACGCTCATCATCGCCACCGGCGCCAGCGCCAAGTACCTGGGCCTGCCCAGCGAGCAGGCCTTCATGGGCAAGGGCGTCAGCGGCTGCGCCACCTGCGACGGCTTCTTCTACCGCGGCGACACGGTCTGCGTGGTCGGCGGCGGCAACACGGCCGTCGAGGAGGCGCTGTACCTGTCGAACATCGCCGACAAGGTGCACCTGGTGCACCGCCGCGACAAGTTCCGCGCCGAGGCCATCATGGTCGACAAGGTGATGGCCAAGGTGGCCGCCGGCAAGATCGAGCTGCACCTGTGGCACACGCTCGAAGAGGTGCTGGGCGACGACACCGGCGTGACGGGCGTGCGCCTGAAGAGCACGAATGCGCAGGGGGGCGGCGCCACCAAGGATCTGGCGCTGAAGGGCTGCTTCATCGCCATCGGCCACCAGCCCAACACCGACATCTTCAAGGGCCAGCTCGAGATGAAGGACGGCTACATCGTCACCCGCACCGGCCTGGACGGCATGGCCACGATGACCAGCGTGCCCGGCGTCTTTGCCGCCGGCGACGTGCAGGACCACATCTACCGCCAGGCCATCACCTCGGCCGGCACCGGCTGCATGGCGGCCCTGGACGCGCAGCGCTTCCTGGAGCAGCAGGAAGGCTGAGCGCCCCGGCCGGGGCGGCACAGGCTATACTCGCGGGCTTTGCCGCTCTTCGGGGTGGCCCTGGCTTCCTTGCAGGGAGCCACAGGAAACCGCCACCTGCTCCTTGGCGAGGTCAAGCCGCAACACACCGCGGCGCCGGTTGCCGACGAGGCCCGGCACCGTGGTGCCGGCTGTTCACGGAGAAGTGACCCCATGTCACGCGTCTGCCAAGTCACGGGCAAAGGCCCGATGGTCGGGAACAACGTGTCCCACGCCAACAACAAGACCAAGCGCCGGTTCCTGCCGAACCTGCAGTACCGCCGCTTCTGGGTCGAAAGCGAAAACCGCTTCGTGCGCCTGCGGGTCACGAACGCCGCCCTGCGTCTGATCGACAAGAAGGGTATCGATGTCGTCCTGGCCGATCTGCGCCAGCGCGGCGAAGCCTGAATCGACTAGAGGAGCAGCATCATGGCCAGCAAAGGCGGACGCGAGAAGATCAAGCTGGAGTCGACGGCCGGCACCGGACACTTCTACACCACGAGCAAGAACAAGAAGACCACGCCCGAGAAGCTCGAGTTCCTGAAGTTCGACCCCAAGGCGCGCAAGCACGTGCTCTACAAGGAAGTGAAGCTGAAGTAAGCCGCTCGCCGGCCTTCGGTTCACGACGAACCCGCCCGGACTTCGGTCCCGGCGGGTTTTTCTTTGGCGGGCGGTGGCTGCCGGTCAGGAAAGGAAAAGGGCTCCCCGCAGGGAGCCCTTCTTCATGGCGCGGAGGCCGGATCGGTCAGCGGACGATGCCGAGCGATTCCTTCTTGCCGCCCTTGTAGGTGTACAGGGTCAGCGCGCCGTTCTTGATGTCGCCCTTCTCGTCGAAGGCGATCTTGCCGGTGACGCCCTGGTACTCGATGCCCTTGAGCGCGGCGAGGTACTTCTTGGGATCGGCCGAGTCGGCCTTCTGCATGGCGGCGACCATCACGTTGATGGCGTCATGCACGTACGGCGCGTAGATCTGCACGTCGGCGTTGAACTTGGCCTTGAAGTCGGTCTTGAACTTGTCCATCGCGGCCTTGCCGGCCTCGTCGATGCCACCGGCTTCGGCGCACACGACCTGGCTGTCGGCCATCGCGCCGGCGGCCAGCTTGGGCAGTTCGCCCGAGCAGATGCCGTCGCCACCCATGAACTTGGCCTTGATGCCCAGCTGCTTCATCTGGCGCATCATCGGGCCGGCCACGGCGTCCATGCCGCCGAAGAACACGACGTCGGGCTTCTTGGCCTTCAGGCTGGTCAGGATGCCGGTGAAGTCGGTGGCCTTGTCGTTGGTGAACTCACGGCCCACGACGCTGCCGCCGGCGGCGGTGACGCCCTTCTCGAACTCGTCGGCGACGCCCTGGCCGTAGGCGGTGCGGTCGTCGATGACGGCGATGCTCTTGCCCTTCAGCTCGGTGACAGCGTACTTGCCCAGCGTGCCGCCCAGGTGCACGTCGTCAGCCACGACGCGGAACGTGGTGGCGTAGCCCTGGCGGGTGAACTTCGGGTTCGTGGCCGAGGGGCTGATCTGCGGGATGCCGGCGTCGCTGTAGATCTTGGAGGCCGGGATCGAGGTGCCGCTGTTCAGGTGGCCGATCACGCCGTTGACCTTGGCGTCGACCAGCTTCTGCGCCGCGGCGGTGCCCTGCTTCGGATCAGCGGCGTCGTCTTCGGCCAGCAGCTCGAAGGTGACCTTCACGCCCTGGATCGTCAGACCCTTGGCGTTGAGCTCGTCGATCGCCATGCGGGCGCCGTTCTCGTTGTCCTTGCCCAGGTGCGCGATGGCGCCGCTGGTCGGGCCGACGTGGCCGATCTTGATGGTGGTGGGCGCGGGCGCCGGGGCGGGCGCGGCGGCCGGGGCGGGAGCCGGGGCCTCTTCCTTCTTGCCGCAAGCGGCAAGCAGCGCAACGGTCATGGCCGATGCGGCGACAAGCTTGAAGTTCATCAAAAGTTCCTCCTGGGGGGACAACAAAGCCGTGCATTGTAGGCACGGCGACCTGAAAGCCATCCGGACAAGCGCTAGCCGTTGCGAGGCCGCCGCACGGGCAACCCGGCGTCAACCGCCCTCGAATCGCACCACCGGCGTCAGGCCGCGCGCCTTGTAGGCCCGCCAGCGCCCGCGCCCGCCCTCGACCTCGCCCGGCCCGGCGGCCACGAGCTCGATCAGCCGATCGCAACCGTCCAGGCGCGCCGGGGCGTCAGCGCCGAGATTGATCCAGATGCCGGGCCGGCCGGCGCCGCCGTCGGGCGCGTCGAACGCGGGCAGCAGCCACACCGGGCTGCGTGCCCACACCGCGGCCGCCACCCCGGGGCGCGCATGCGCCATGAAGTCGCGCGGCTCGAAGCTCCAGAGGTGCCTCGCCAGCGCGTCGAGCTGCGGCGTGGCCACGCACACGCGGCCGCCCTGCTTCAGCGCCTTGCGCAGCAGCCGCGCCGCGTGATCCAGCGGCTCGGCCAGGCCGGTGTGGAACTCCACCTCCATGCGGCGCGCGCCGGGCGGGCGGGCTCAGCGGGCGCGGCCGAGCACGAAGTGCGTGAGCAGCGGCACGGGCCGCCCGGTGGCGCCCTTCGCGGCGCCGCTCTTCCAGGCGGTGCCGGCGATGTCCAGGTGGGCCCAGCGCAGGCGGGCCGTGAAGCGCTTGAGGAACATCGCCGCCGTGATGGCGCCGCCGGCACGGCCCCCGACGTTGCCCATGTCGGCGAAGTGGCTCTTCAGCGCCTCGTCGTACTCGTCGTCCAGCGGCATGCGCCAGGCCGGGTCGAAGGCAGCGTCGCCCGCGGCCTGCAGTTCGCCAGCGAGCGCATCGTCGCTGCTGAACAGGCCGCTGCGGTGGTGGCCGAGCGCGATGACGCAGGCCCCGGTGAGCGTGGCGATGTCCACCACCGCCGCCGGCTTGAAGCGCTCGGCGTAGGTCAGCGCATCGCAGAGGATCAGGCGGCCCTCGGCGTCGGTGTTGAGGATCTCGATCGTCTGGCCGCTCATGCTGGTGACGACGTCACCCGGCTTGACGGCACGGCCGCCGGGCATGTTCTCGGTGGCGGCGATGATGCCGACGAGGTTGACCTTGGCCTTCAGGCGCGCGACGGCCGCCATAGTGCCCAGCACGCTGGCCGCGCCGCCCATGTCGAACTTCATCTCGTCCATCTCGGCGGCGGGTTTCAGGCTGATGCCGCCGGTGTCGAAGGTGATGCCCTTGCCCACCAGCACCACCGGCGCATCGGCCTTGGCGCCGCCCATCCAGCGCATGACGATGAACTTCGGCGGCTGGTCGGAGCCCTGCGCGACGGCGAGGAAGGAGCCCATGCCGAGCTTCTCGCAGTCCTTGCGGTCCAGCACCTCGACCTTCAACCCGTGGCTCCTGCCCAGCGCCAGGGCCAGCGTGGCCAGGTGCGTGGGCGTGCAGTGGTTGCCCGGGCGGTTGGCCCACTCGCGGGCCAGCGTCGTGCCCTCGGCCAGGGCCTCGCCGACGCGCAGGCCCTCGGCCACGGCCGCGGCTTCGGCCTTGCTGCCGCACAGCAGCGTCAAGCTGCCCAGGCGCGACGGCGCCGGCGCGCTGGGCTTGGTCTCGCGGTACAGGTAGGTCGCCTCGGCGGCCACGGTGGCCAGCGCCTCGCCGTGGGCGGCCTCCAGCGGGCCGAAGCCGGCTGCGCTGACGGCGAGTGTCCGCGTGCCGCCGCCCTTGAGCGCCGCCAGGCCGGCGGTCAGCGCACGCCTGAAGGCGCGTGCGGTGGCACCGCCCGCAAAGGCAAAGGCCACGCGTGCGGCCTTCACGCCGGCCACACGGTGCGCGTACAGCACCTGGCCGGGCTTGGTGTCGATGTCACCGTCGCGCAGCGCCCGTGCGAACTCGTCGGCCAGCGGAGGCTCGAGCGCCGCAGCGGCCTCGGCCGAGGCGACGATGACGAGCAGGGCGTCGGCGGCGGCCGTCGCGGCCGAGCCGGATGCGCCGGCGATCTTGGTCTTGAAGTCCATAATGGATCGCGTCAGGTAAAGCCACAAATGGTATTCGATTCGACTGTGCGCAAGGAGCTGGCCCGGGGCTTCGGAGCGACGCTCGTCGTCATCCTGACCATCGTGCTCACCAACGCGCTGATCCGCTCGGTCGGCCAGGCCGCCAGCGGCGCCGTGGCACCGCAGGACGTGGTGCTGCTGCTCGGCTACGTGACGCTGGGCCAGCTGCCCACGCTGCTGGCACTGAGCCTCTTCATCGCCGTGGTCGTGGCGCTCGGCCGCATGTACCGCGAGAGCGAGATGATCATCTGGTTCGCCAGCGGCGTGGGCATCGGCCGCTTCGTGCGGCCGGTGCTGCGCACGAGCTGGCCGGTGCTGCTGGTGGTGGCGCTGCTGGTGTTCTTCGTGTGGCCCTGGGGCAACCGCGCGAGCCTGGAGCTGCGCGAGCGCTACCAGCAGCGTGGCGACCTCGCGCGCGTCACGCCGGGCGTGTTCCAGACATCCTCGGACGGCAGCCGCGTGTTCTTCGTCGAGCGCGAGAGCCTCGACGGCATCAATGCCCGCAACGTCTTCATCCTCACCCGCAGCGGCCACGCGGAGTCGGTGACCTCGGCGCGGTCGGGCCGGCTCGAACGCGAGGGCGACGACCGCTACCTCGTGCTGGAACGCGGCCAGCGCAACAGCGCCGATCTCGCCAGCGGCGAGCGGATCCTGGCCAGCTTCGAGAGCTACCGCATCCTGGCCGGTGAACGGGCCGTGCGCTCGGCCGAGAACCGCGCGCCGCGCACCGTGCCGACCGCCGAGCTGCTGGCCGAGCCCACGGCGCGCCACCAGGGCGAGCTGGCCTGGCGCCTGGGCCTGGTGCTGGGGGCGGCCAACCTGCTGCTGCTGGGCATCGCGCTGGCGGCGTCGCAGCCGCGGCGCGCCAGCAACTGGAACCTGCTGTTCGCGCTGCTGGCCTTCGTCGTGTACTACAACCTCATCAACCTCTCGCAGGCCTGGGTGGCCAGCGGCCGGCTTGGGTTGGGCGCTTCGCTGGTGGCGCTGCACGGCGGCGTGTTCGGGCTGGCGATGCTGCTGCTGTGGTGGCGCGACCATGCCGCCGTGACGCACTGGCCCAACCCCGTGCGCCGCCGCGCGAGCTGAAGGCGCAGCGGCCGTGAAGACCGTCCGCGCGCTGCTGTACCGCGACATCGTCGCGTCGGTGTTTTTCGTGGCCCTGGCGTTCCTGTCGCTGTTCTTCTTCGTCGACTTCGTGGACGAGGTCGAAGGCGTAGGCCAGCGCGGCCGCACGACCTGGCACGCCGTGCTGGCGGCGCTGCTCGAGCTGCCCGGCCACCTGTACGAGCTGGCGCCGATCGCGGTGCTGATCGGCACGATCTACACGCTGTCGCGGCTGGCGCAGACCTCGGAGTTCACCATCCTGCGCACCGGCGGGCTGGGGCCGGGCCGTGCGCTGCGGCTGCTGGCGACTCTGGGCGTGGTGTTCGGCGTGGCCACCTTCCTGGTGGGCGACGTCGTCGCGCCGGCCGCCGAGCAGCAGGGCGTGCTGCTGAAGGCCCGCTTCGCCGGGCCGCTGGCCATCGGCGGCGCCGGCGCCTGGCTGAAAGAGCGCCGCGAGGCCCCGCCCGGCCAGCCCCAGGCCGCGCGCAGCTACTCGGTCAACGTCGCCGGCACCGGCGGCGGCGGCGTGATGCTGGGCGTGCGCATCTTCGAATTCGACGCCGATGGCGCGCTCGTCTCGCGCACCGCGGCGCCGCAGGCGCGGGTCGGCGCCGACGGCACCTGGACACTCAGCGACGCCGAGCTCACGCGCTGGCCGGCGGCGCGCGAGGACGGCCGCCCCACGGTGGAGGTGACGCGCCACGCCACGCTGGACTGGCCGAGCACGCTCGACGAGCGCGTGGTGGCCGCCGCCGTGCTGCCCGCGGGCACGATGAGCACGCTGGAGCTGTGGCGCTACAGCGAGCATCTGTCCGACCAGGAGCAGGCCAACCAGAGCCACCGCATCCGCTTCTGGCGCAAGGCGCTGTACCCGCTGTCCTGCCTGGTGATGGTGGCGCTGGCCCTGCCCTTTGCCTACCTGCACGCCCGCGCCGGCAGCGTGAGCCTCAAGGTCTTCGGCGGCATCATGCTGGGCATCAGCTTCGTGCTGCTGAACAACCTCTCCGGCCACGTCGGCAACCTGCAGGGCTGGACGCCCTGGGTGGCCGCGGCCGTGCCCAGCCTCGTCTACCTGCTGCTGTCGATGGCCGCGTTCACGTGGCTGGTGCGCTACCGCTGACCCAAGGACCGATGAAACCAGGCCTCATCCTCTTCGCCCACGGCGCGCGCGATCCGCGCTGGGCCACCCCCTTCGAGGCCGTGGCCGCGGCCGTGCGCGCCGCGCGGCCCGGCCTGCCGGTGCGCCTGGCGTTCCTGGAGTTCATGGCGCCCACGCTGCCCGAGGCTGGCGCCGAACTGGCCGCCGACGGCTGCGACGCGCTCACCGTGCTGCCGATGTTCCTGGGCGCCGGCGGCCACGTGCGCAAGGACCTGCCCCTGCTGCTGGAACAGATGCGCACCGCGCACCCCGGCCTGAGCGTGACGCTGCTGCCCGCGGTCGGCGAGATCGACAGCGTCGTCGCGGCGATGGCGCAGGCCGCACTGGCCCAGCTCGGGCCGCCCGGGGCCGCGCCATGAACCTGCACCAGTTCCGCTTCGTGCAGGAGGCGGTGCGCCGCAACCTCAACCTCACCGAGACGGCCAAGGCGCTGCACACCTCGCAGCCCGGCATCAGCAAGGCCATCATCGAGCTCGAAGAGGAACTCGGCGTCGAGATCTTCGCGCGCCACGGCAAGCGCATCCGCCGCGTCACCGAGCCGGGGCAGCAGGTGCTGCGCTCGATCGAGCTGATCCTGCGCGAGGTGGCCAACCTCAAGCGCATCGGCGAGGAGTTCTCCAAGCAGGACGCCGGCACGCTGTCGATCGCCACCACGCACACGCAGGCGCGCTATT
>JAIXTY010000241.1 GCA_027483705.1 Rubrivivax sp. | reverse complement strand
GGCGCGGCGGGCCGGGGCCTGAAGGTTTTGGCGGCTTCGCCGAGGCCTTTGGCGACATCTTCGGCGACATCTTCGGCGGCCAGGGTGGCGGCGGGCGCCGCGGTGGCGGCGGCCAGCAGGTCTACCGCGGCAGCGACCTGAGCTACGCGATGGAGATCACGCTCGAGGAAGCCGCCTTCGGCAAGGACACGCAGATCCGCGTGCCCACCTGGGAGGGCTGCGACACCTGCCACGGCACCGGCGCCAAGCCCGGCACCAGCGCCAAGACCTGCCCCACCTGCAACGGCAGCGGCACGGTGCACCTGCGCCAGGGCTTCTTCAGCATCCAGCAGACCTGCCCGCACTGCCACGGCAGCGGCAAGATCATCCCGGAGCCCTGCACCACCTGCAACGGCGCCGGCAAGATCAAGAAGCAGAAGACGCTGGAGGTCAAGATCCCCGCCGGCATCAACGAAGGCATGCGCATCCGCTCGGCCGGCAACGGCGAGCCCGGGCATAACGGCGGCCCGCCGGGCGATCTGTACATCGAGATCCGTGTCAGGCAGCACGAGATCTTCGAGCGCGACGGCGACGACCTGCACTGCACCGTGCCGGTGGGCCTGACCACCGCGGCGCTGGGCGGCACGATCGAGGTGCCCACGCTCGGCAGCAAGGCCGAGATCGAGCTGCCCGAGGGCACCCAGCACGGCAAGACCTTCCGGCTGCGCGGCAAGGGCATCAAGGGCCTGCGCTCCAGCTACCCCGGCGACCTGTACTGCCACGTGGCCGTGGAGACGCCGGTGAAGATCACCGAGCACCAGCGCAAGCTGCTTAAGGAACTGGACGAGTCCTTCCGCAAGGGCGGCGAGCGCCACTCGCCCAACGCCAAGAGCTGGACCGACCGGGTCAAGGATCTGTTCAAGTAAACCCTCGGGTCGGCCGATGACCATGGCTGAGCAGGCCGGGCCCCGAGTCCCCGGCCGGCCAGGCCCATGACCGACCCGACCCCCAGCCTCCAACCACACCCTGCTCGGCCCGCCACCACGGCGGCACGCCGCGGCCGCGCCTGCGGGCGCGGCCGTCGGCAACCCGGGCGGGCCGGCGCCGGCGCAGGAGACCGCTGATGCAGGTGCTGGATCGCGAGGTCACCAGCCACAGCGCCCTCGTCGTCGACGTGAACCCCACGTCGCGCAGCGTGCTGATGGCGCAGCTGCGGGAGTTCGGCTTCGGCACCGTCAAGGGTGCGAACCGCATCGCCGATGCGCGCGAGATGATCGAGCACCGGCGCTTCAACCTGATCCTGTGCGACGACGCCGGCGACGGGGGCAGCACGACGGGCCAGGATCTGCTGGAGGAGCTGCGCCGCGAGCAGATGATCCCGTACTCCACGGTGTTCGTGATGCTCACGCCCGAGGCCACCTACTCCAGCGTGGCCGAGGCCGCCGAGGCGGCGCTGGACAGCTACATGGTCAAGCCGTTCTCGGCCAACGCGCTGTTCGACCGGCTGAAGGAGGCCCGCCAGCGCAAGCGCGTGCTGAAGGACATCTTCGAGGCCATGGAGGCGCGCAATTTCGAGCTCGCGGCGAACCTGTGCCTGCTGCGCTTCAACCAGCGCCAGCTGTACTGGCTGTACGCCGCCCGCATCGGCGCGGAGCTGCTGCTGATGCTCAAGCGCAACGAGGAGGCCAAGGCGCTTTACGACGCCGTGGTCGCCGCGAAGACCGTACCCTGGGCCAAGCTGGGCGTGGCCCGCGTGCAGCTGGCCGACGGCGACGTCGTACAGGCGCGCCGCACGCTGGAAGCGCTGATCGACGCCAACCCGCAGTTCGCCGACAGCTACGACGTGCTCGGCAAGGTGCACATGGAGCAGGGCAACCTGGCCGAGGCGCTCGAGACCTACCGCACCGCCGCCGAGATGACCCCCGGCTGCGTGCTGCGCCTGCAGCACGCGGGCACGCTGAGCTTCTACTCCGGCGACGCCGCCACAGCCAAGGACCTGCTGGAGCGCACCTGGCAGCTGGGCCACAAGTCGCGCCTCTTCGACGTGCTGTCGATGATGCTGCTGGCGCTGCTGCGCTTCGACGCCAACGACACCAAGGGGCTCGAAGGCGCGCACGACGTGCTTGCGAGCTTCTCGGACCGCTACCCGCAGTCGGTGCGCCTGCGCCGCATGGCCAACCTGGGTGACGTGCTGGTGCGCCTCAACCGGGGCCGCCTCGAGGAAGGGATCACGCTGCTGCGGCGCGAGACCGAATCGCTGCAGCAGCCCGACTTCGAGATGGAGTCGGCCACCAACGCGATCTCGGTGTGGTCGCGGCTGGTGCGCTACGGCCTGGGCACGAACGAGATCGACGCCATCATCGGCCAGCTGGCGCGGCGCTTCTCCGTGTCGCGCGCCACCTGCGAAGTGCTGGTGGCAGCCGCCCGCATGCATCCCGACGCGGCCAGCGTGATCCGCGACGCGTACGCGCATGTGATGAAGACGGCCGAACAGGCCATGAACATGTCGCTGCAGGGCGAGCCCAAGCGCGCGGTGGAGTCGCTGCTGCACCACGGCGGCAGCAGCGGCAACGCCAAGCTCATCGAGATGGCCGGCCTGGTAGCCAAACGCCACCAGGAGCGCATCGAGGGCGTCCAGGCCCTGATCGACACCCAGGCGCAGCTGGCGCACCGCTACTGCGCGCCCGCAACCCACATCGCGGGCGTGCGGCGCAGCAACCGGTCGGCCGGCGGGCTGGTGCTGAGGCGCTAGAACAACTCGCCCTGGCCGGGGTTGGCGCTGGGTGGGCGGAACTGGGTCAGGTCCAGCGGCACGCGATCGCGCTCGAAACCCAGCCGGGTGCAGGCCTTGTCGAAGCGCTGCCGCAGCAGTTGCGCCCACACGCCCTGCCCCGTCATGCGCGCGCCGAAGGCGGCGTCGTAGTCCTTGCCGCCGCGCATCTCGCGCACGCGGGCCATGATGCGGGCGGCCCGCTCGGGCACGTGCTGCTGCAGCCAGTCCTGGAACAGCGGGTTCACTTCCCAGGGCAGGCGCAGCACGATGCTGAAGGCGCGGCGGGCACCGGCTTCGCGGGCCGCCTCGAGGATGCGTTCGAGTTCGGGCTCGTTCAGAAACGGGATCACGGGCGACACGCTCACGCCCACCGGGATGCCGGCGTCGGCGAGCGCCTTCAGCGTGCGCAGGCGGCGGTGCGGCGCGGCGGCCCGAGGCTCCAGCGTGCGGGCGAGCTGGGCGTCGAGCGTAGTGATCGACACGTACACCGCGGTCAGGTTGCGCGCCGCCAGCGGGGCCAGCAGGTCGATGTCGCGCTCCACGAGGCTGGACTTGGTGATGATGGAAAACGGATGCCGCGCCTCGGCCAGCACCTCGATGACGCGGCGCGTGATGCCCAGCCGCCGCTCGGCCGGCTGGTAGGCGTCGGTGACAGAGCCGATGTTCAGCTGCGCCGGCGCGTAGCCGCGGCTGGCCAGGGCTTCGCGCAGCCGCTCGGCGGCGTTGACCTTGGCGACGATGCGGGTCTCGAAGTCGAGGCCGGGCGAGAGGTTCAGGTAACTGTGCGTGGGCCGCGCGTAGCAGTAGATGCAGCCGTGCTCGCAGCCGCGGTACGGGTTGACCGAGAGATCGAAGCCGATGTCGGGCGAGTCGTTGCCCGAGAGGATGCGGTTGACGCGCTCCTCGATCACCTGCGTGGCCGGACCCACGGGCTCGTGCGCGACGTCCTGCTCCGGCGGGCCCCAGCCGTCGTCGGCCGCCTCGTGCCGCTGGGTGGTGAAGCGGTGCTCCAGCGCCCAGGCGGTGCCCCGGCCCTTCAGGCTGTGGCGGACGGCGGTGAGGTCGACACTCCGGGCATGGCGCATACTGTAAATCTATACAGTATCGCTGTGTGCCGCAAGCGGCATCTCCGCGGGATCAGTACTCCGAAGACGCGCCCGGTGCCAGGTTGTCGAACTTCGTCAGCGGCTTCAGGAAGGTGAGCTTCACCGTGCCCACGGGCCCGTTCCGCTGCTTGGCGATGATGATCTCCGCGACACCCGGCTCCTTGCAGGCCTCCTTGGTGTAGTACTCGTCGCGGTAGATGAACATGATGATGTCGGCGTCCTGCTCGATGGCGCCCGATTCGCGAAGGTCGCTCATCATCGGCCGCTTGTCGGTGCGGCTCTCGACGCTGCGGTTGAGCTGCGAGAGGGCAATCAGCGGGCATTGCAGCTCCTTCGCCAGCGCCTTGAGGCCGCGGGAGATCTCGCCCAGCTCGGTGGCGCGGTTCTCGTCGCTGCCGCCGGAGCCGCTCATCAGCTGCAGGTAGTCCACGACGATCAGCCCCAGCGTGCCACCGAACTGCCGCGCCATGCGCCGGGCGCGCGCGCGCAGCTCGGCCACCGACAGGCCCGCGGTCTCGTCGATGAACATCGACACGCGGCCGAGCTTTTCCACCGCGTCGGCCAGGCGGCCCCATTCGTCGTCGGCCAGGCGACCGGTGCGCAGGTTCTGCTGGTTGATGCGCCCGAGGCTGCCGACCAAACGAAGTGCCAGTTGTGCGGCGCCCATTTCCATCGAGAACACCAGCACCGGCAGCTCTTCCTTGATGCACACGTGCTCGGCGATGTTCAGCGCGAACGCCGTCTTGCCCATCGACGGGCGCGCCGCGAGCACGATGAGATCGCCCTTCTGCAGGCCGGCCGTCATGCTGTCGAGGTCGTAGTAGCCGGTGCGCACGCCGGTCACGTCGCCGGCCTGGTTCTCGGCCAGCTCGTTGACGCGGTCCATCAGCGCCACCACCAGGCCGCTCATCGGCTGCGGGCCCTGCTGCTGGCGGTTGCCCTCCTCGCCGATCTTGAGGATCTTGCTCTCGGCCTCGTCGAGGATCTGGCTGACCTGGCGGCCCTCGCGGTTGAAGGCCGTGGTGGCGATCTCGTCGCTGGCCGCGATCAGCTTGCGCAGGATGGCGCGCTCGCGCACGATCTCTGCATAACGCCTCATGTTGGCGGCACTGGGCACGCTCTGCGCGAGGTCGTTCAGGTACTTGAGCTTGCCGGCGTCCTCGGCCTTGCCCTGGCTCTGCAGGTGCTCGAACACCGTCACCACGTCGGCCGGCTTGCCGGCCTGGATGAGGCTGCGGATGGCACCGAAGATCAGCCGGTGCTCGTGACGGTAGAAGTCGCTGTCGGCCAGCAGCTCGGCGGCGCGGTCGAAAGCCAGGTTGTCCAGCAGCAGGCCGCCGAGCACGCTCTGCTCGGCCTCGGTGGAATGCGGCGGCACGCGCAGGCGCTCGACCTCGTCGTCGCGCGGGGCGCCCGGGTCGCGGGCGGTGGTGAGCAGGTCCATCGTCGGGGATTAGGCCGCGCCGCGGGTGCGCTGCCGAGTCGGGGAAGCGATGAGCATGCCCCGTTGCGGCTGGCATGCGGTGGAGAAGCCTGTGGACATCACGCGCGCAGCCTGTGCACAGCGGGAAACCACCATGAAAAAGGCCGGCGCTGGGCCGGCCTTGCTGCATGCGGGACGCGGGTCAGTCGACCTGCGCCACCACCTGCACCGTCACGTCGACGACGACGTCGGTGTGCGGCGCCACCGACACGGTGTGCTCGCCCACGGTCTTGAGCGGACCGTTGGGCATGCGCACCTGCGCCTTGGCCACCGCCAGGCCCATCTTGGTCAGGGCGTCGGCGATGTCGTGGTTGGTGACGCTGCCGAACAGGCGGCCGTCGACGCCGGCCTTCTGCACGACGCGCACCGACTTGCCGGCGAGCTGCTCGCCCAGCGCCTTGGCGGCGTCGAGCTTGGCCTGCGCGGCCTTTTCCAGATCGGCGCGGCGCGCCTCGAACTCGGCGATGGCCGCGTCGGTGGCGCGGCGCGCCAGCTTCTGCGGGATCAGGAAGTTGCGGGCGTAGCCCTGCTTGACCTTGACGACGTCGCCCAGGTTGCCGAGCTTGCCGACCTTCTCGAGAAGAATGACTTGCATGGTGGGTCCTCCGTCAGACCTTGTGCTGGTCGGAGTACGGCAGCAGCGCGAGGAAACGCGCGCGCTTGATCGCGACGGTGAGCTGACGCTGGTAGTAGGCGCGCGTGCCGGTCAGGCGGGCCGGCGTGATCTTGCCGTTCTCGCCGATGAAGTCGCGCAGCACGTCGATTTCCTTGTAGTCGATCTCCTCGACACCGGCGACGGTGAAGCGGCAGAAGCGCTTGCGGCGGAACAGCAGGCTCTGGCTGTTGCGCTTGGGGCGCTTGTCCTTGGAGAAACGACCTTTACCACGGGGCGGGGGCATATGAAGCTCCTGGCTGAATTCAGTTGGATCCGGATGAGGGCGCGTCGGGCGGCACGGCGGCTTCGGGCTCGATCTCGACCTCGGTGATGTGGAACAGCAGACCTCGTCCGTTGCGCTGGCTGGTCAGGAACCCGGCGTAGGTGCCGGTGCTTCCCAGCGGCAGAGGCTCCAGCGAACGCGTCACCGTCCCGATCGCCACGGCTCGCATCTCGAAGGACACCTGCCGGGGCTGGCCGTCCTCGCTGACCGTGGAACCGTGAGCCAGGCTCAGGTCCAGGGCCGGCAGGCCGGCGGGCGTGTAGCGCATCGCCTGCCGCTGCACCAGGGTGGCCCGCAGAACCAGTCGGTTCATGCCGGCGTGCCCTGCGGGCAACGGAACCGGGGCCTCAGGCCTGGGCCTCCTGGCGTTCCTTGCGGGCTTCTTCGCGCTCGACGGCCTTCATCATGACGGACGGGGCCGTCTCGGCCTTGTCGCGGGCCACCGTCAGGTGGCGCAGCACGGCGTCGTTGAAGCGGAAGCCGGTCTCGAGCTCGTTCAGCGTCTCCTGGCTGCACTCGATGTTGAGGCAGAGGTAGTGCGCCTTCACGAGCTTCTGGATCATGTAGGCCAGCTGGCGGCGGCCCCAGTCCTCGACGCGGTGGACCTTGCCGCCGGCGGCGGTGACCAGGCCCTTGTAGCGTTCCAGCATGGCCGGAACCTGTTCGCTCTGGTCCGGATGGATCAGCAGCACGATTTCATAATGACGCATGGAATCTCCTTGTGGATTCCCGGCATCGGCAACCTCGACGAGGCCACCTGACCGGTGGAAGCCGCCCCGATGCGTCGGGTCCCTGCCGGTGTTGGCAGGGGTCGGGTGCGGCAAGGAAAGCCCACGAGTATAGCAGCGCCCTGGCCGGCTGCGCTCAGCCGCCCACCCAGCGGCGCTGGGCCGCCAGGCGCTGAGCGGCGGCGAAGCCCCCCGCGCCGATCTCGGCGGCGAGCCGCGGGCCCAGGCGCAGCAGCAGTTCGGCGGTGGCCAGCGTGTCGGCTGCCGCCTCGTGGCGGGCGGCACACGGGATGCCGAGTGCCGCCATCCACTCGTCCAGCGAGCGCGCCTTCACCGCCGGCATCAGCACGCCGGCGAGCGGCTCGAGGTCCAGCCACGGGTTGCCGGGTGGCGCCAGGCCCTCGCGGCGGCATGCGCGCTCGATCATCGTGCGGTCGAACGGGGCATGGAAGGCCACCAGCGGTGCGTCGGCCACGAAGCGACCGAAGCGCGCCAGCGCCTCGGGGCGCGCCACACCGCCACGCTGCGCGCCCACGCCGATGCCGTGCAGCAGGATGTTGTCGCGGTCGGGCGACTCGGCCTCGTGCGCCTCATAGCGCAGCACGACCTCGAAGCTGTCGGCCGGCACGATTCGCCAGTGCGAGCCTTCGCGGTGCATGCCGAGTGCGGCGATGGCCAGCAGCCGTGCGCGGCGCGCGTCCAGGCCGCTGGTCTCGACGTCCAGCACCACCCAGCGCGGCTCGACCGACGGCGCCGAACCGCCGGTGAGACGCTGCCACCAGGTTGCGGCACTCATCTTCAGCGCTGGTAGTCCAGCTGCAGCCGCTGCTGCAGCGCCCGCGCGGCGCGCAGGCTCTCCTTGAGCAGCCGGCGGTCGATGTCGTTGAGCCGCGCCACGTCGATGCGGTTGGGGTTGTCGTCGCGCCCGGGGGCGGCGCCGCGGTGGCCGAGCTGCAGCTGCAGGCGCAGCATCTGCAGGAACTCGAACGACGCCACCCAGCTGCCGCTGTCGCGCTCGGTGGCACCCATCAGCGGTGCCACGGCCTCCAGCCGCGCGCGTGTGCCACGCGCCGGCAGGCCGTGGGCCAGTGCATACAGGCGGGCCACGTCCACGAAGATGGCCGTGCCCTGCAGCTTCAGGTCGATCCAGGCGTGCCCGTCCTCAACGGTGGGGTCGAGGCCGCCGCGCCAGTTCAGCGGGGGCCCGTGGCGCAGCGAGTTGTCGGCCATCTGCTTGATGAAGCGCGGCACGCGCGCCGGCGCCTGCGCGATCAGCTTCTCCAGCGGCGCCGCCAGCGCCAGGTGCCCGGCGATCGGGCGCAGGTCGAAGTAGATGCTGGCGTCGAGCAGGTCCTGCGGCGCGCCGTGCTCGATCCAGTGGCCGATGCGCTCGGACCACTCGCCCGCCGTCAGGCAGCAGGCCGCGTTGCCGGCCATCACGCCGCCCTTGCACAGCGGGTAGCCGGCGCGGTCGAGCGCCTCGTTGACCTCGGCACCGAAGGCCTGCCACGCCGGCCGGTCGCGGGCCGGCTCGTCGCTGTCGAAGACGAGGCCGTTGTCCTGGTCGGTGGCGATGGTCTGCTCGCCGCGGCCCTCGGAGCCGAAGGCCAGCCAGCAGGCGCACGCCAGGTCGAGGCCGCGCCGCGCGGCGACCAGCTCCACCAGCCGGCCGGCCAGCAGGTCGTTCAGGTGGCTCACCAGCTCGGTGAGCTGCCGCGCATGCACGCCCTGGCCCAGCAGGTTGCGCGCGAACTCGCGGATGCTCGCGGCCAGGCCCACCAGCGTGGCCTCGTCGGGTGCACCGCGCAGGCTGCTGCCCAGTTGCTTGAGCGACAGCCGCTGCAGCGCGAACAGGTCGCGCTCGGAGACGATGTTCACCACGCGCCCGTCGCGCAGCACCGGCACGTGGCGCACGCCGTGGCGCGACATCAGCATCGCCGCGTCCGACAGGCGATGGCCGTCGTCCAGCGTGTGCACCGGCGCGCTCATCACGGCGGCGATCGGCGTCGTCAGCGGGCGCTGGGGCAGCGTCACGCGGCCGAGGATGTCGTGCCGGGTCAGGATGCCCTCGATGCGGCCGTCCTCGCCCTGCACGAGGATCGAGCCGACCCGCCGCTCGTGCATGCGCGCCAGGGCCTCGGCCAGCGGCGTGTCGGGGGCGCAGGCCAGCGGTGTCTTCGGGGCCAGCTCGGCCAGGCGCGTCTCCAGCGACTGCTCGGCCAGGGTCTGGGATGCAAACGCCGCCTGCGTGGCCCGCCGCGACAGCTCCAGGAAGCTGAGCACGCGCCCGTTCAGGTGGTCGGCGAACGGGGCGCTCTGCCGCACCAGGGCCTGGGCCGCCGCGGCGGGCAGGCACAGGCAGAAGGTGTCCTCGTTGGCGGTGTAGGTGGCCGTCACGGCGCGGCCGGCAAGCAGTGCACCCACCGGGAACAGGTCGCCGGCCACGTACTCGATGGGGCCGGTGGAGTCGGCCACGCCGCGGCGCCCGCTGATGCTGCCGCGGCGCACGCACAGCAGTTCGCTCACGGCGCCGCTGGCGGGATCGAGCACCCGTTCACCGGGCGCGAAGTAGCGCTGGGTCGCGGCTTCGAGGAACTGGTCCACGTGTTCGGGCCGCATGGCCGAAAACGGCAGGTGCTGAACCAGCTCGGCCCGCAGGTGCCCCAGCAGCGATGGCGACGGCGACGAACGCGCGGGGCCTGCGGACGTGTCGTTCATGCCGTCGATGCTAGGCGGCCGCGGCACCCGGCGGCGCTGACGCTCATCAAGCCGCCGCGGCCCGAAAGGAAAAAGGGCCGCACCCTCGCGGGTTGCGGCCCTGGGCGAGCCGACCGTTCCTTGCGGACCGGCCGGTCGTCGAGGCTTTACTTGGCGCCAGCCAGGTTCGGGTAGCGCACGTGCTCCACCAGTTCCTGGATCTCCTGCTTCGGCGCGGGCGTCAGCAGGCTCACGATGATGATCACCGCAAAGCCCAGCGGCACGCCGAACACGCCGGCCGAGATCGGGGCGATGCCGAACCAGGTGTAGTCGGCGATCGGGCCCGTCACGTCGAACAGGCCGCGCATCCACGGGTGCGTGGTGATCATGTAGTAAAGCGTGATCGACACACCCGACAGCATGCCCAGGATGGCACCCCACTTGGAGGCCCGCTTCCAGAAGATGCCGAGCACCAGCGCCGGGAAGAAGCCCGCAGCAGCCAGCGAGAACGCAGCCGAGACGAGGAACAGGATGTCCGCCATCTTCAGCGACGCCACGTAGGCCGCGGCCAGGGCCACCACGAGCAGCAGGACCTTCGAGATCATCACGCGGCGCGCGGTGGGCGCGTTCGGGTCGATCATCTTGTAGTACAGGTCATGCGACAGCGCGTTGGCGATGGTCAGCAGCAGGCCGTCCGCGGTCGACAGCGCCGCCGCCAGGCCACCGGCGGCGACCATGCCGCTGATGACGTAGGGCAGACCACCGATCTCGGGTGTGGCCAGCACGATGATGTCGCCGCCGATCTTCATCTCGCCAAGCTGGAGCAGGCCGTCCTT
>JAIXTY010000105.1 GCA_027483705.1 Rubrivivax sp. | reverse complement strand
GGACAAGAGCACGCGGATGTGCATCTTGTAGGCCTTGCTCTCGAGGTACTCGAAGAAGCGCCGCACGCCGTACCACTGCGTGTTCCAGTTGCCCTTCCAGTTGGGCGTGCCCTCGATGACCCAGTCGCGCTGCGCCGGCGTCAGTTGGCCCCAGGGCGTGTCGCGCGGGATGCCGGCCTCGCCGGCGTACTTGACGAGGTCGTCCTGGCAGTCCTTCCAGGCCGGCGTCTGCATCGGCTTGATGGCGCCGTTGCGCAGCGTCTTGCGCGCATCGGGGATCACGAGGCCCATGTCGACGCCGATCACGCGCCCGAAGCCGCGGCAGGTTTCGCAGGCGCCGTAGGCGCTGTTGAAGCTGAAGAGCGCGGGCTGCGGATCGGCGTAGCGGATGTCGCTCTCGGGGCAGTGCAGGCCAGTGCTGTACTTCCACGGCTCGGTCGCCTCGGCATCGGTCCCCGCGAACACCGTCAGCCGCCCGCCACCGCGCTTGAGCGCCAGCTCGATGGCCTCCAGCACCCGCACCTGCTCGGTGCCGGCCAGGCGGAAGCGGTCGGCCACCACGTCGAGGATCTTGCGGTCACCCACCACGCGCTCGGCCTGCACCCGCGTGAAGCCGCTCGCCGCGAGCCACTGCTCCTGCTGCTCGGCGCTGGTGTCGGCGGGCAGCTCGGCCGGGAAGGTGAACACCAGGCGCGGGTCGCCGGCCGCGGCGGCGCGGCGCTGCAGGTCCTCGAAGATGGTCTGCGCGGTGTCGTGGCGCACCGGCCGCGCGGTCTCGCGGTCGAACAGCTGCGCCGCGCGTGCGAACAGCAGCTTCAGGTGGTCGTTCAGCTCGGTCATCGTACCGACCGTTGAACGCGAGGTGCGCACGGGGTTGGTCTGGTCGATGGCGATGGCCGGGGGCACGCCTTCCACCTTGTCGACGGCCGGGCGGTCCATGCGGTCGAGGAACTGCCGCGCGTAGGCGCTGAAGGTCTCGACGTAGCGGCGCTGGCCTTCGGCGTACAGCGTGTCGAACACCAGCGAGCTCTTGCCGCTGCCGCTCGGCCCGGTGACGACCGTCAGCTCGCCGGTGCGGATGTCCAGATCCAGGTTCTTCAGGTTGTGCTGTCGAGCACCACGGATGCGGATGACGCCGGAGGACATGCGGGCCTTCGAGGTTGAAGGCGGGGGATTCTAGGGAGCGCCCCGCCCCACGAAGCCGACCCGCGATTGACCCGCGGCGCGCGCACTGCATCACGCCATGCCGCGCGCCACCCCCCGGCCCGCGGGCTGGGCGCGGACCTCGGCGTCGAACGACACTGTGACAAACGGAAACAAGTTGGGACGAGGGTCGGGGGACGTGAAGTTCGGGGCATCGGCGCGCACGGCGCCGTTCATCGCGGCCTGCCTGTGGGCCGCAGCGCTGGCCGCCGCGGCGCAGCCGGCGCCGCTGGCGGGCCTGCGCCTGCAGGACCACCGCCAGCAGCCGCTGGCCGTGCCCGCGTTGGCCGGGCGACCGGTGCTGCTGCACTTCGTGTTCGCCGGCTGCAGCAGCGTGTGCCCGCTGCAGCTGCAGGAGCTGCGGCAGCTGCACGACACGCTGCCGCCGGCCGTGCGCGCCCGCATCGCCATCCTGTCCGTGACGGTCGATCCACTGTCCGACACCCCCGCGGCGCTGGCCGCCTTCGCCCGCCGCCACGACGCCGACCGTCCGGGCTGGCACTTCGTCAGCGGTGCGCCCGCCGAGGTGCACCGCCTGCTCGACCGCCTGCAGGCCTTCGAGCCCGGCCGCCACGAGCCCGACGCCCACCGCACCGCCCTCTTCCTCTACGCGCCCGACGGCCGGTTGCTGCAGCGATTCCGCGGCAGCCCGGTCGACCGGGCGCGCCTGGCCGACGAACTCCAACGCCTTGCCCGGAGCCCCGCATGACGCTGTCCCACCCCACCCTGCCCCGCCTGCTGCCGCTGCTGGCCGCCGTGCTGCTGGCCAGCTGCAACGGCGGCGGCCCGGAGCCCGCCACGGCCCAGGACGCCGGCAGCGCCACGGCCAGCGGCCGCAAGTCGGCGCTGGCCGCCACCACCTCGCTGGCGGTGGCGCTGCCGCAGCCGGCCGATCCGCTGATGAGCGGCCTCACGATCCCCGCCGACGCGGCCACGCGCGGCATGTGGGGCCCCGTGCAGGCCTGGCCGATGAACGCCATCCACGCCGCGCTGCTGCCCGATGGCAAGGTGCTCACCTACGGCGCGCCGCAGAACAGCGATTCGCAGGACGGCCGCACCTTCAGCGTCTGGACGCCGTCGCTGGGCTTCGCCACCGGTGCCCACGCCATCTCGTTCGAGGCCGGCCGCGTGAACAGCTTCTGCAGCACCGCCGCCTGGCTAGGCGACGGCCGGCTGCTCATCAGCGGCGGCAACACGCCGCGCGGCAGCACGCTGTTCACCAGCGCCACGCTGGCATCCACGACCGATGCCGCGCAGCTGGCCGACGACCGCTGGTACGCCACGATGCTGACGCTGCCCGACGGCCGCGCCGTCATGCTGGGTGGCATCGACCCCTACACCGAGGGCATGTACCAGAACCCCGACGCCGCCATCGCGGCCGGCCAGGTGTCGATGACGCCGGAGCTGTACACGCCGGGCACGGGCTGGCGCAGTCTGAGCGGCGCCAACAGCCGCCTGGCCTTCGGGCCCGACTACCTGCGCGCCAGCTACCCGCGCGCCTGGGTGGCGCCCAGCGGCGAGGTCTTCGGCATCAGCGCCGACCAGATGTGGTGGCTGGACATCTACGCCAACGGCGGCACCGGGGCCATCCGCTCGGCCGGCGTCTTCAAGGGCCCGCCCAGCACGACGGCGCCCGTCAACGTGGGCGCCACCAACAGCGCGGTGATGTTCGCGCCCGGCCGCATCCTGCAGCTTGGCGGCAACGGCGGCTTCAACGGCGACGGCTTCGCCGCCAGCGACATGGCCACGGTGGTGGACATCAACGGCGCCACGCCCGTGCTCACCGAAACGGCGCGCATGGGCGCGCCGCGGCGCTTTCCCAGCGCCACCGTGCTGCCCGACGGCCGCGTGCTCGTGACCGGCGGCACCCGCCGCGGCAACAACGGCGGCACCGACGCCGTCTACGCCGCCGAGCTGTGGAACCCCGCCACCGGCACCTGGAGCACGCTGGCCAGCGCCAACCGCATCCGCGTCTACCACTCGGGCGCGCTGCTGCTGCCCAACGGCACGGTGCTGTCGCTGGGGGGTGGCACGCCGGGTCCGGTCTACAACCAGAACGTCGAGGTCTACTACCCGCCCTACCTGTTCCAGGCCTCGGGCGGCGGCTCGGTGCTGGCGCCGCGGCCGGTGCTCACCGGCATCAACGCGCTCAACCACAAGCCCGGCCAGGTGGTGCAGCTCGAGACGCTGGACAGCAGCGCCATCGCACGCGTGGTGCTGGTCAAGGCCGGCACGGTGACGCACTCGTTCAACAACGGCCAGCGCTTCGTGGAGCTGGCCTTCACGCAGAGCGGCGACCGGCTCAGCGCCACACTGCCGGCCAGCAGCAACACCGTGCCGCCGGGCGTGTGGCAGCTGTTCGCCATCAACGCCGCGGGCGTGCCCTCGGCCGCGGCGCTGATCCGCATCGACGCCGCCGACGCCACGCTGCCGCGCGACGTGCCGCTGGCCCTGGCCGCCACCCACGTGGCCGATGCCGCGATGGGCGTGGACGCCGCCAGCCTGGGCGTGCTGCAGGCGCTGCCCGGTGTGCCCACCGAGGCGCAGCTGGCGACGAGCCGCCTGGTCGTGCGCGCCGGCCTGGCCGACGCCACGTGTGTGTCGCTCGAAGTGGCCGGCACGCCGGGCCGCTTCCTGCGCCATGCCGGCTACCGCCTGCGCAGCGACGCCGACGACGGCACCGCCCTGTTCCGCAACGACGCCACCTTCTGCCCCGAGCCGGGCCTGGCCGGCCACTCGCTGACGCTGCGCTCGAAGAACTTCCCCACCTACGTGCTGCGCGAGCGCGACGGCCAGCTGTGGATCGACCCCGAGGCCGCCGACGCCCGCTTCCGCAACAGCGCCACCTGGAGCCCGCGCCTGCTGCCCACGGCCAGCGGCACCGCGCTGCCCGATCTGCCGGTGCTGCCCGCCGCGCCGGTGCAAACCAGTTCGAGCGTCAGCTACACGCCGGGCGCCGAGGCCGCCGGCCTGCAGTTCAGCTGGAGCTTCGGCGACGGCAGCGTGGCCACGGCCTGGTCGGCCAGCAGCGCCACCAGCAAGACCTGGTCGCAGCCCGGCGTCTACACCGTGACGCTGACCGTGCGCAACGACGCCGGCCAGACACGCAGCACGAACTTCGTGCAGGCCGTGCATGCGCCCGTCACCGCCAGCGCCCCGCGCAGCGCCAGCCAGATGCTGATGGAGCCGCGCAGCGGCGCCCCGGCGCGCCTGTGGGTGCTGAACCTCGACAACGACAGCGTCGCCGTCATCGACACCGCCACGCTCACCCGCGTGGCCGAGGTGGCCGTCGGCGTGGCGCCGCGCAGCGTGGCGCGCGCGCCCAACGGCGAGATCTGGGTCGTCAACCGCGACAGCGCCTCGATCAGCGTCATCAACCCGGCCACGCTGGCGGTGGCGCGCACGATCGCGCTGCCGCGCGCCTCGCAGCCGCAGGCGCTGGTGTTCGCGCCCAACGGCAGCGCCGCGTGGGTGACGCTGCAGGCCGCCGCGCGGCTGCTGCGGCTGGACGCCAGCACCGGCGCGCAGACCGGCGCCTGGGCCACTGGCGCGCAGCCCCGGGGCCTGGCGATCAGCGGCGATTCGGCGCGGCTGCTCGTCTCGCGCTTCATCAGCGCGCCGCTGCCGGGCGAAGGCACGGCCACGGTCACGACCACCGGCAACGTCGGTGGTGAGGTCTGGGTGTACGACACCGCCACGATGGCCGCGCCGGCCACCGTGTGGCTGCGCCACAGCGACCGCACCGACACCGAGATCCAGGGCAGCGGCATCCCCAACTACCTGGGTGCGGTCGCCATCTCGCCCGACGGCCGCTCGGCCTGGGTGCCGTCCAAGCAGGACAACGTGCGCCGCGGCAGCCTGCGCAGCGGCGCCAACCTCGACTTCCAGAACACCGTGCGCGCGGTGAGCTCGCGCATCGACCTGGCCGCGGCCACCCCGGCCGAGGTGGCCGCGGCGCGTGTCGACCACGACAACGCCAGCCTCGCCAGCGCCGCGCTGCACGACGCGACCGGCGCCTACCTCTTCGTGGCGCTGGAGACCTCGCGCCAGGTGGCGGTGATCGACGCCGCGCGCGGCCTGGAGCTGGTGCGGCTGGAGACGCAGCTCGCGCCGCAGGGCCTGGCCCTCTCGGCCGACTCGCGCACGCTGCTCGTGCAGAACTTCATGTCGCGCAGCGTCAGCGTCATCGACCTCACGCCGCTCATGCTCAACGGCCGCTTCGCGCTGCCCGCCGCGCAGGTGGTGGGCACGGTGGGCACCGAACGCCTGGCGGCCAACGTGCTGCGCGGCAAGCAGCTGTTCTACGACGCGCGCGATCCGCGCCTGTCGCGCGACAGCTACATGAGCTGCGCCAGCTGCCACAACGACGGCGGCCACGACGGCCGCACCTGGGACCTCACCGGCCACGGCGAGGGCCTGCGCAACACCATCAGCCTGCGCGGGCGCGCCGGCATGGCGCAGGGCCGGCTGCACTGGAGCAACAACTTCGACGAGGTGCAGGACTTCGAGGGCCAGATCCGCGCACTGGCCGGCGGCACCGGCCTGATGACCGAGGCGCAGTGGACCACCGGCACGGTCAGCCAGCCGCTGGGCACCGCCAAGGCAGGCGTCAGCGCCGACCTCGACGCACTCGCGGCCTACGTCGCGTCGCTCAACAGCTTCGCGCCCAGCGCGGCGCGCAGCAGCAGCGGCGCGCTCAGCACGGCCGCGTCAGCCGGCCGCACGGTGTTCATCAACCAGCAGTGCGTGGCCTGCCACACCGGCGTGGCGTTCACGCGCAGCGGCATCGACAACCCTGCCGACATCGGCACGCTCAAGGCCAGCAGCGGCCGGCGCCTGGCGGCGGCGCTCACCGGCATCGACGTGCCCACACTGCGCGACGTGGCCGATACCGCGCCCTACCTGCACGACGGCTCGGCGGCCACGCTGGAGGCCGCCATCACGGCGCACGCCGGCCTCGTGATCGGCAGCACCGACCTCGCCAACCTGGCGCAGTACCTGCGCGAGATCGGCAACGAGGAGACCAGCGCGCCCGGCCCGGCCGCCAGCGGCGCCGGCCTGCAGGGCGACTACTACGCGGGCGCAGCGGGCTTCACCGGCCGGCTGCTGGTGTCGCGCACCGAGGCGGTGGACTTCGACTGGGGCACCGGCCGGCCCACCGTGGGCGTGCCGGCCGACGGCTTCAGCGTGCGCTGGCGGGGCACGCTCACCGTGCCCACCAACGGCACCTACACCTTCCGCACCGTCTCCGATGACGGCGTGCGGCTCTGGGTGAACGGCACGCAGCGCATCAACAACTGGACCGACCACGGCCCCACCACCGACACCAGCGGCAGCTTCACGCTGACCGGCGGCCAGCGCGTGAGCATCGTGCTGGAGTACTACGAGCGCGGCGGCGGCTCGGTGATCCGCCTGCAGTGGCGCCGGCCCGGCAGCACCACGTTCGTGGCGGTGCCGGCGGCGCAGCTGAACCGGCCCTGATGGGTGTTCAGGCCAGCGCGGCCGCGGCGTCGTGGATGGCGGCGCGGATGCGCTGGTAGGTGCCGCAGCGGCACAGGTTGCCGGCCATGGCCTCGTCGATCTGCGCGTCGGTGGGCTTCTTCACGCGGGTCAGCAGCGCGGTGGCGCTCATGACCTGGCCGCTCTGGCAGTAGCCGCACTGCGCCACGTCGTGCTGGATCCACGCGGCCTGCACGGCGGCTCCGACGCGGTCCGACGCCACGCCCTCGATGGTGGTCACCGACGCCCCGGCCGCCGCCGCCAGCGGCGTGACGCAGCTGCGGACCGGCGCGCCGCCGAGGTGCACCGTGCACGCACCGCACTGCGCCAGGCCGCATCCGAACTTGGTTCCGGTGAGGCCGAGCTCGTCGCGCAGCGCCCACAGCAGCGGGGTCGAGGGATCGGCCGCGACGGTGATGGGGCGGCCGTTGAGGGTGAGCGTCGTCATGGGTTCCGGCGTGATCACGGAAGGGCCGGTTCTACCGACCCTCCGTGACCCTGGCAAGGCTCAGCGCCCGTTCAGTCCGGAATGGACATCGTGCTGCCGCTGATGGTGATGCGGTCGCCGGCGGCCGGGCTGCCTGCGATGGCCGGCACGTTGGACGGCGCGATGGCCGTGGCCGCGCCCGGCGTGCCGCCGCGCGGCGTGGTGCGCACGACCTGGCTGGGCGGCAGCGCGGCGCCAGTCTTCAGGTGCGCCCACATCGCGTCCATGGCGCGGATGAAGTACAGGTGCAGCGGCACGAAGCGCGTGTCGTAGCCCGCGAACGGCAGGAACGAATCGAAGTGCTGCGCGTTCGTGACCTCGACGTAGCGCACGCGGCTGGCCGTGCCCTCGACCTGGGCGTTGCGCAGCACGTAGGGCCGCGAGCTGAAGTTCGGCGGCACCAGCGTGTCGTTGCGGCCGTGCACGATGATCGTCGGCTTGCCACGCAGGTTGGCCGTGCGCTGCACCGCGGCCACGCCGGCGCGCAGCGCGTCGGCCTGCGCGCCGGTGCCGGCCCACAGGTTGCGCAGGCATTGCGCGCCGTCGAAGGCGAAGTCCAGCGCGCCGGTGCTCGGGCTGGCCGACGCCGTGTGGTTGCGCGCGCCGCCGACGGCGTTGTTCCAGATCAGCTGCAGCGCGCCGCTGGGCGGCACGCCGTTGCCGGTGCCGAAGACCCCGGCAATGGCCGCCGGCGCCGCCGCGACGGGCAGGCCGCCGGCATCGACCGCGCCGAAGCTGTAGCCGCAGACGCTGTCCTTGACGCTGAAGCGGCCGTGCGCGTTGGCGTAGGTCACGGCGATGGCCGGGCTGGCGAACAGGTAGTGGCTGGCGTGCAGCAGGTCGGCGTCGGGCTCCCAGCCGTAGGCGCGCAGCCGCGCCAGCGCGTCGTTGGCCTGCTCCAGCGTGGTGGCGCCGGTCACCAGGCCGCTGGCCGCCAGCGCCGCGCAGCGGTTGCCGGCCACGAACGCCGTGCCGCCGGTGTAGCCGAAGGGCGAGCCCGTGGCCGCGGTGGCCAGCGCCGCGCAGGGTTGCAGCAGGTTGGCGAAGGTGAAGTAGTCGTACAGCGGCTTGCTGCCGCCCGTGTAGGCCGGCAGCGTGCCTCGCTCGATGCGCAGGCCGGCCGTCGGGGGCAGCTGGATGTTGGGCTCGCTGACGGCCACGCCGTCGATCAGGCCGGCGGTGTCGGCCTCGGCGGCAGCCAGCGCGGCGCCGGCGCCGTTGCTCACGCTGGACGCGATGACGGTGGTGTTGGCCGGCAGGATGACCTTGGTGCGCGAGCCGTCGGGCAGCGCGGTGCCGAACTGCTGATTGAGCACGTAGAACGCGAACTCCACCGCCTGCAGCGTCATCGTGCCCCAGTCGGCCTCGGGGTTGGCCTGTGAGTGCGCGTGCTTGACGGCAAAGCGGTTGGGCGTGGCGGCGTTGAAGGCCGTCAGCTCGGTGGCGCTCAGCGTGGCCGTGAAGTTGCTGTCGCTGCCGGCGGCGGCCACGGTGGCACGCGTGCCGTCGAAGCGGTTGACGGTGCCGTTCTGCAGGTCGTGCACGCCGTTGCCCGTGCCCTTGTCGGTGTAGGCCACGGCGCAGCCGCGCTTCAGGCCCCACTCGCCGGCCGAGCCGATGGCGCCGTAGACGCCGCGCGAGCCCGAGGACGCCGCCGTCACGATGCACGGCGCACTGGCGCTGAAGGTCGACGGCACCTGCACCATCATCGTCACGCCACCGGGGCCGATGCCGATGTGCTCGGTGCCGGCGATCTTGCCGTCGCCCGTGCCCACCGTGCCGTCGGTGCCGATGTTGGGGCCGTAGAGGGTGCCGAAGCCGCCGCCGGCGGTGGTGTCGACGATGGCGCGGTAGTTGGTGTGGATGGCCAGCTTGCGCAGTTCGGCCGCGGTGGGCGTGGCGCTCAAGGTGGGCGCCACGGCGCTGGCCAGGCCCGCGCGGCCGAGGCCGGCCGTGAGCAGGTCGTCTGCCGTGCCGTCGTAGCTGGTGCTGCGCACGGTGCCGACCAGGAACGACGGCCGCGTGTTCACGGCGTAGTCGCCGCTGCCGATCGTGACCTCGGTGTCGCTGCCGCAGGCGGCCAGCGCAGCCAGCGCGGCCAGGGCCAGGCCCGCGCGGGCCCAGGTGGGGGTGGGGGTCATGGGGTCTCCTGGTTTTCGTACGTGGGCGGCAGCCAGGCCGGCATCCGGGGCGGTGCGCCGCTGCCCGGCATTGTGGGCACCCTCTTCGTGCCCGGGGCACGGGACACCCCTAGTGCGCAGAACTGCGTAAGCGGCCGGCACCGGCCGGCACAATCCGCGCCCAGCATGAGCGGACCTGCCCTGACCACCGTCGAGTTGTTCCTGGTCGCGATGGCCGTGATCTTCGCGCTGCCCTACGCCATCTGGCGGCTGGGCCGCACCGACTACTGGGCGCCGCTGGTGGTGGTGCAGATCGTCACCGGCATCCTGCTCGGCCCAGGCCTCTTCGGCGCGGCCTTCCCCGAGGCCTACGCGGCCGTCTTCAAGCCGGCGGTGGTGCAGTCGCTCAACGGCCTGGCGTGGTGGGCGGTGAGCCTCTTCGTGTTCATCGCCGGCCTGGAGCTCGACCTCAAATCGGCCTGGACGCACCGCACCGAAAGCGCCATCACCGCCGGCTGCGCGCTGCTGATGCCGCTGCTCTTCGGCGCGCTGCTGGCCGCGGGCCTGCTGGCCGCCACCGGCACCGGCTGGATGGGACCGAAGGCCGAACCCTGGCAGTTCGTGGCCGGCATCGGCATGGGCTGCGCGGTGACGGCGTTGCCCATCCTGATCCTGCTGATGGAGAAGATGGAGATCCTGCGCCAGCCGCTGGGCCAGCGCATCCTGCGCTACGCCAGCCTGGACGACATCCTCATCTGGGCCGTGCTGGCCGTGATACTGCTGGACTGGACGCGCCTGGGCCGGCAGGCCGTCTTCGTCGTCGTGTTCACTCTTGCCGCCTGGGCCTTCCGGCGGCTGCTGGTGCGGCTGCCCGAGCGCGACCGCTGGTTCCTGGTGCTGCCCTGGCTGGCGCTGGTATCGCTGGGCGCCGACTGGTGCGGGCTGCACTACATGGTCGGCGCCTTCCTGGCCGGCGCGGTGCTGGAGCGCGACTGGTTCTCGCTGCCGCAGCTGGACGCGCTGCGCGCCAACGTGCTGCTCGTGATGATGCCGGTGTTCTTTCTGTCCACCGGCCTGCGCACCGAGTGGGGCGTGGGCGGCGTGGCGGTGTTCGCGGTGACGGCGGCGCTGGTGCTCGCCTCGGTGGGCGGCAAGCTGCTGGGCGTGGCGCTGGCCGGGCGGCTGCAGGGCTGGGCGCCGGGCGAGGCGCGCACGGTGGGCTGGCTGCTGCAGACCAAGGGCCTGATCGAGATCATCTTCGCCAGCATCCTGCTCGACCGCCAGATCATCAGCGCCGACACCTTCACGGCGCTGCTGCTGATGGCCGTGATCAGCACCATGCTCACGGTGCCGATGGTGGCGCCGCGGCTCGCGCGCCTTCAGGGCGTCATCGGGAAGAGCGGCTGAGCCCGCGCCCCTTGAGGCGCCCGCGCAGCGCCTCCAGCGCCTCGACGGCCACGCGCACACGCGCCGGCACCAGCCGGCCGGCCGGCACGACCACGTGGATGGGCATGGGCTCGGGCCGGCACGAGGGCAGCAGTTCCACCAGCGCACCGCTGGCCAGCTCGTCCTGCACCACGTAGTCCGGCAGCTGCACGAGCCCGCAGCCCAGTAGCGCGGCGTCGGCCAGGCCCTCGGTCTGCCCGATGCGCAGGTGCGGGCGCGGCTGCAGCTCCACCGGCTGGCCGCGCTGGCGCAGCTGCCAGGGCCGGTCTCGGCCGCTGGTGGGTAGCCGGAAGACGATGGCGTCGTGGCCCGCCAGCTCGTCCACGCGCCGCGGCGTGCCGCGCGCCGCCAGGTAGGCCGGGCTCGCGCACAGCACGATCTCCTGCTGGTCGATGCGACGCGCCACGAGCGTGGAATCGTTCAGCCGGCCGATGCGCACGGCCAGGTCGGTGGCGTCGCGCACGATGTCGCTGAACTGGTCCGACAGGCGCACGTCCAGCATCAGCCCCGGGTGCTGCTGCTGCAGCCGCGTCAGCAGCGGCAGCACGAAGCGGCGGCCGTAGGTGACGGGCAGGTCGACCTTCAGCGTGCCCTGCGGCGCGGCGCGCGTGCCGGCGGCGTCGGCCTGCAGCTCGTCGATCTCTGCCACCACCCGCTCGCAGCGGCGGAACAGCCGCTCGCCGTCGGGCGTGAGGCGCACCTGCCGCGTCGTGCGGTGGAACAGCCGCACCGCGAGATCGGCCTCCAGCCGGGCCACCGCCTTGGCCAGCGTGGACGGCGCCACGCCGAGCTCGCGCGCCGCCGCGGCGAAGCTGCCCAGCCGCGCGGTGCCGGCGAACGCGAGGTACTGGTGCAGGCTGTGCATCGAGAGGCAATTGAAGAAAAAGTGTCGGCAATGTTACGGCGCTGGCGCGTCTTCCGGAACGAGCACATGGCCGTCACAGTGCGTGCACCGTCAACCCCCACCGAGGAAACCGCCATGCACGTCCACGAACAGACCCGCCCCGCCGACAGCCCGATCCCGGGCGTCGCCCACGCCACCTGGGCCGGCCAGGCCGAGGGCCTGGCCCAGCTCTCGCTGTGGCGCCAGACGCTCGCGCCCGGCGCCGCCACGCCGCCGCACCACCACGACTGCGACGAGATCGTGCTGTGCCTGTCCGGCTGGGGCGAACTGCACATCGACGGCACCGTCCAGCGCTTCGGGGCCGATCAGACCGTGACGCTGCCGCGCGGCCGCGACCACCAGCTCTTCAACATCGGGCCGATGCCGCTGGAGATCGTCGCCGTCCTGGCGGCCAGCCCGGTGGCCGTGCAGCTGCCGGACGGCAGCCCGCTCGAGCTGCCCTGGCGCAGCTGAGCGGCCCTGAGGCCACCGACGGGCGCAGCCGGGCCGGCCACGCTGGCCGGGTGGCCCGGAGCGGACGGCGGTTCGCGTATTGCGGGTTGGGCCGGATGTGATGCCGTAATTACGTCGTTACAGTGCCGGCATGGCCGACCCCGTGCCCCTGTTCGACGCGCCCCCGGCACCGCTGCGCGCCACCTCGCTGCACGACAGCGTGGCCGAGCGTCTGCGCGCCTTGGTCTTCGACGGCGCGCTGGCCGGCGGCGACTGGATCGACGAGAAGGCCCTCGCCGCCGCCTGGCAGGTGAGCCGCACGCCGCTGCGCGAGGCGCTCAAGGTGCTGGCCGCCGAGGGCCTGGTGGAGCTGGTGCCGCACCGCGGCTGCCGCGTGGTGGAGATCACCGAGGCCGACGCCGATGCGCTGTTCCCGGTGATGGCGCTGCTGGAGGGCCGCTGCGCCTTCGAGGCCTGCGCGCGCGCCGACGACGAGGCCGTGCACCAGCTGCGCCGGCTGCACGACGAGCTCGAGCGCCACGCCGCCGCCGGCAGCCTGGAGGGCTACTACCGCGTCAACCACGTCTTCCACAGCGCGGTGCAGCAGCTGGCCGGCAACCGCTGGCTCGACCGCGTGACGGGCGACCTGCGCCGCTTCGTGCGGCTGATGCGCGGGCGGCAGCTGGCGCTGCCGGGGCGCATCGAGGCCTCGCTCAACGAGCACCGCGTGCTGATGGACGCCTTCGAGCAGCGCGACGCCGCGCGCGCCGAACGCGCGATGCACGACCACCTGATGGCCCAGCTCGCCGCGTTGAAGAAGCTGCGCCGCGCCCAGGCCCGCAGCAGCCCTCACGCCAAGGAGCCCCGCCGTGCTCGATGAGATCCGCGCCGCCGCCCTGCGCCAGCGCCGCGAACGCGCCGTGCGCCGCATGGTGGCCGACTGCAAGCGCCTGCTCGGCGAGAAGGGCGAGCTCGGCGGCATGGCCATCGCGGCCGGCCTCATCGAGCGGCTCGACGGCCTGGACGACGACGAGCTCGACGGCCTGTTCACCTACCTCGCACAGGACCTGAGCCCCGACCCGGCCGAGGTGCTGAAGCTGGCCGAGGCCTACGCCACGCAGCGCGACGCGCCCTCGCTGCTGGCGCTGACACGCGCCGCCGAGCCGGCGCGCCAGGAACTCTTCCGCCGCCTGAACCGCACGCCCGGTGGCACGGCCGCGGTGCTGCGGCTGCGCCGCGCGCTGCTGAAGCGGCTGCGCGCGCGGCCCGAGCTCGAGGTGATCGAGGCCGACCTGCTGCACCTGCTGACGAGCTGGTTCAACCCCGGCTTCCTGCAGATGCGGCGCGTCGACTGGAACTCGCCCGCGCAGCTGCTCGAGAAGATCATCCATCACGAGGCGGTGCACGCCATCGACGGCTGGGACGACCTGCGCCGCCGGCTGCAGCCCGACCGTCGCTGCTTCGCGTTCTTCCACCCGCAGCTGCCGAACGAGCCGCTCATCTTCGTCGAGGTGGCGCTGCTGCCCGAAGTGCCGGCCGCCATCACGCCGCTGATCGACAAGCTCAGCACGCCGCTGATGCCCGACCGCTTCCGCGTCGCGGCCTTCTACAGCATCAGCAACTGCGAGCCCGGGCTGCGCGGCGTGAGCCTGGGCAACTTCCTGATCAAGACCGTGGCCACGCAGCTGCAGCGCGAGCTGCCGCGGCTGAAGACCTTCTGCACGCTCTCGCCCATCCCCGGGCTGGCGCAGTGGCTGCTGTCCGAGCCCGAGCTCAATGCGCTGCCCGGCCTGAAGAAGGGCGCCGCGGCCGAGCTCAACGCCGCGCGCGCGCGGCTGCGCGAACGTTGCAACGGCGACCTCGGCGCGCTGCAAGGCGCGGCGGTGCACGAGCAGATGGACGACGACGACCGCGCCGCGCTGGTGCTGCTGGCCAGTGCCTACCTGCTGCTGCTGTCGCCCACGCCGGCCGGCGACCCGGTGGCGCGTTTCCATCTTGACAACGGCGCGCGGCTGGAGCGGCTCAACCCGCGTGGCAACATGGCCGGCAAGGGCTTGAAGCAGTCCTTCGGGATGATGGTCAACTACCTGTACGACCTGGGCAAGGTCGAGGCCAGCCACGCCCGCTTCCGCCAGGGCGAGGTGGCCCGTTCACGGGCTGTCGGCAGCCCCGTCTGAGCGACCCTTTCGACAACAACACGACCGGAGACACACCATGAACACCCTCAACCGCCGCGAGGCGATCGTCGGCACCGCCGGCCTGGCCGCCGGCCTGGCCCTGCCCTCGCTGGCCCGCGCGCAGGGCGCCTGGCCCGCCAAGCCCGTGACCATCGTCGTGCCCTTCCCGCCGGGCGGCGGCACCGACGCCTTCGCGCGGCCCCTCTTCGCGGCGCTCAGCAAGAACACCGGCCGCCAGTTCCTCATCGACAACAAGGGCGGCGCCGGCGGCACGCTGGGCGCGGGCATCGCGGCCAAGGCCGCGCCCGATGGCTACACCTTCTTCATGGGCGCGGTGCACCACACGATCGCGCCGAGCATGTACCCGAAGCTCGACTACAACATCGAGACCGATTTCGTCCCGGTGGGCCTGGTGGCCAGCGTGCCGCAGGTCATCGTCGTGAACCCGCAGAAGGTGCAGGCGACGACGCTGCCGCAGCTGCTGGAGTTCATCCGCAAGAACCCCGGGCGGCTGAACTACGGCTCGGCCGGCAACGGCACCAGCCACCACCTGGCCGGCGAGCTGTTCAAGCTGCAGACCAAGACCTTCATCACCCACATCCCCTACCGCGGCGCCGGCCCGGCGCTGCAGGATCTGATCGCCGGGCAGGTGGACCTGATGTTCGACGGCCTGGGGTCGAGTGCCAGCCACATCAAGGGCGGCCGCATCCGCGCCATCGCCGTGGCCGGCGAGCGCCGCGCGCCCGGCTTCGCCGACGTGCCCACCGCCGCCGAGAGCGGTGTGCCGACCTACAAGGTGGCCACCTGGTACGCGATCTGGGCGCCCAAGGGCACGCCGGCCGAGGCCGTGAGCGGCCTGCAGGCCGAGATGAGGAAAGCCTTCGCCAGCGACGAGATCAAGGCCGCCTGGACCGGCCTGGGCACCGAGCTCCCCAACACCTGGGGGCCCGACATGGGCCGCTTCGTCAGCGCCGAGGTCAAGCGCTGGGCCGAGGTCGTCAAGAACTCCGGGGCCAAGCTGGACTGATCCGAACCGTGAACGCCAATCTCTTTGTCGCCCTGCGCGGCGGCTTCCCGGCCGATCTCGACGCCGTCGCCATCGAGACGGCCGACAGCGCGGCGCCACTGGCCTACACCTGGCGCGACCTCGACCGCGCCAGCGCGATGGTGGCCAACCTCATCGACTCGCTGGACCTGCCGCCGCACAGCCGCGTGGCGGTGCAGGTCGACAAGAGCGTCGAGGCACTGATCCTGTACCTGGCGGTGCTGCGCAGCGGCCATGTGTTCCTGCCGCTGAACAACGCCTACCAGGCGGCCGAGATCGAGTACTTCGTCGGCAATGCCGAGCCGGCGCTGGTGGTGTGCACGCCCAAGGCCTTCTCGTGGCTCGCCAAGATCGCCTTCAAGGCCGGCACGAAGCACGTGTTCACGCTCGGCGACGACCGTACGGGCTCGCTGCTCGAGCGCGCCGCGATGCACGCCGACACGCATGAGCCGGCCGTGCGCGGCGACGACGATCTCGCCGCCATCCTCTACACCAGCGGCACCACCGGGCGCAGCAAGGGCGCGATGCTCACGCACGGCAACCTGCGCAGCAACGCGCTGACGCTGAAGGACGCGTGGGGCTGGCGCAGCGGCGCCGCGAGCGGCGAGCGCGCCGGCCGCGACGTGCTGATCCACGCGCTGCCCATCTTCCACGTGCACGGCCTCTTCGTCGCCAGCCACGGCGCGCTGCTGGCGGGCGCGAAGATGCTCT
>JAIXTY010000110.1 GCA_027483705.1 Rubrivivax sp. | reverse complement strand
GTCTGGCAAGGTGCTGACCGGCGGCGTGGACGCCAACGCGTTGCAGCGGCCCAAGCGCTTCTTCGGCGCGGCGCGCAACGTCGAGGAAGGCGGCTCGCTCACCATCATCGGCACCGCGCTCATCGACACCGGCTCGAAGATGGACGAAGTCATCTACGAGGAGTTCAAGGGCACCGGCAACTGCGAGATCCACCTCGACCGCCGCATGGCCGAGAAGCGCGTGTACCCGTCCATCCTCATCAACAAGAGCGGCACGCGCCGCGAGGAACTGCTGCTCAAGCCCGAGATCCTGCAAAAGACCTGGATCCTGCGGAAGCTCCTCTACAACATGGACGAGATCGAGGCGATGGAGTTCGTGCTCGACAAGATGAAGCAGAGCAAGAACAACCTGGACTTCTTCGACATGATGAGGCGCGGCGGCTGAGGCGCGTTTCAGCATAGAATTCCGGGTTTTCCGCCCGCAACCCCTCGGAAAGTGCGCCCTGCCCTGGCTCAGGCCCGGGGCCCGGCGTGGCTCCCGGCACCTTTGAGGCTCTCCATGAAAGACGGCATTCACCCGAACTACCGCCAGGTCGCGTTCCAGGATCTCTCGAACGGCTTCACCTTCGTCACGCGCTCCTGCGCGCCGACCAAGGAGATGATCAAGCTCGAAGACGGCCGCGAACTGCCGCTGATCAAGCTGGAAACCACGAGCGAGACGCACCCGTTCTACACGGGCACGCAGAAGAGCGTCGACAACCTCGGCGGCCGCGTCGAGAAGTTCCGCAACAAGTTCGCCCGCGTGGGCCTGAAGAAGTGAAGACGGCGCCCGACGCGGCGCCCTTTCGCAAGGTCGGCAAGGTCGACGACAAGGCAGCCGAGGCTGCCTTTTTCTTTGCCATCATCGAACCGTGAGCCTGCACGCGCCCACCGTCACGCCCGCCGTCGTCACGCAGCGCGGCGCACGCCGCCTGCCGCGCCTGCCGCTGCTGCTGCTGTGCGCGGCCTACCTGCTGCCGGGGCTGTTCGGCCGCGACCCCTGGCGCAATGCCGACGTCACGGCCTTCGGCGCGATGGCCGCCATGGCCGAGGGCCGCACGCCCTGGCTGGCGCCGCTGCTGGGCGGCGTGCCGCTGGATGGGGCGCTGCTGCCGCACTGGCTGGGCGCCGCGTTCATCGCCGCCGGCCAGGGCTGGCTCGACGCCGAACTGGCCGCCCGCCTGCCCTTTGCGCTGCTGCTGGCGCTGACGCTGGCCCTCACCTGGTACAGCACCTTCCTGCTCGCGCGCACCGAGGCCGCGCAACCGGTGGCCTTTGCCTTCGGTGGCGAGGCCGACCCCATCGCCTATGCCCGCGCGATGGCCGATGGCAGCCTGCTGGCGTTGATGGCGACGCTGGGCCTGCTGCAGCTCGGCCACGAGACCACGCCTGAGCTGGCGCAGCTGGCCGCCATGGCCCTGGCCCTCTACGCGCTGGCGGCCGCACCCTACCGCGTGTGGCGCGCCCGTATCGCCGTGCTGCTGGCCCTGCCGCTGCTGGCCGCCTGCGGTGCGCCATCGATGGCCGTCGGCGTTGGCCTGCTCGGCACGGCGGTGTGCCTGGGCTCGAGGCTGCCCGAGGTTCGCCGCTTCGTGCCCTGGCTGGTGGCCTCGCTGGTGCTGGCCGTGGTGCTGGCCACCGCGCTGGGCTGGTGGCGCTGGCGCGTGCAGGCTTTCACGCTCGCCGATGCACCCGGGCTCGCACGCCAATGGCTGTGGTTCCTGTGGCCGGCGTGGCCGCTGGCCCTGTGGACGCTGTGGCGCTGGCGGCGGCAGCTGCTGTTCCGCCATGTCTCCGTGCCACTGGTCATCGTGCTCGTGGCACTGGGCGCCAACGTGGTGATGGACGGCTCGGACCGCGCGCTGCTGCTCGGCCTGCCGGCGTTGGCGGTGCTGGCCGCTTTCGCGCTGCCGACGCTCAAGCGCAGCGCCACAGCGGCCATCGACTGGTTCTCGATGTTCTTCTTCACGCTGGCCGCACTGACGATCTGGGTGATCTACGTCGCGATGCAGACCGGCGTGCCGGCCAAGCCGGCGGCCAACGTGGCCAAGCTCGCCCCCGGTTTTGACGCACCCTTCTCCGCGCTCGCCCTGGCCGCGGCCTTGGCCGGCAGCCTGGCCTGGATTGCGGTCGTCCGCTGGCGCACCGGCCGCCACCAGGAGGCGCTGTGGAAGAGCCTGGTGCTGCCGGCCGGTGGCGTGGCGCTGTGCTGGCTGCTGCTGATGACGCTGTGGCTGCCGCTGCTGGACCATGCCCGCAGCGCCCGACCGCTGGTGACGCGGCTCGCGCCCCATGTGCCGCCGGGAACGCCGTGCATCGCGGCACCGGGCGTCTCGGCGGCCAACGTGGCGGCGCTCGAGCATTTCGGCCGCTGGACGGTGGACGCGTCAGCCGGTGCGATGAACGGCCGCTGCCCGCTGCTGCTGCGCGTGGCGCGCGACCTCACGCTGCCGCCCGTGCCCGAGGGCTGGCAGGTGCTGGCCGTCGTACCGCGACCCACCGGCCGCGACGAGCTCACGCAGCTGCTTCAGCGCGAGCGCTGAGCGCGCGTTCGGCCAGGCGCACGCGCAGCCCGGGCAGCAACAGCCGGAAGGTGGAGCCCTTGCCGGGCTCGCTCTGGATGTCGATCTCGCCGCCATGGCGCTGGATCACGTGCTTCACGATCGACAGCCCCAGGCCCGTGCCCCCCGTGTCGCGCGAGCGGCTGCCGTCGACGCGGTAGAAGCGCTCGGTCAGGCGCGGCAGGTGCTCGCGCGCAATGCCCAGGCCGGTGTCGTTGACCTCGATGGCACCCCGGCCGTCTTCCAGCAGGCTCCAGGCCAGCTCGATACGCCCGCCGTCCGGTGTGTAGCGCACGGCGTTGGCCAGCAGGTTGCCCACGGCACTGAGCAGTTCGCTCTCGACACCGGCCACCTCGAGCTCGGGGCCCTCGCGCAGCGTCACGGTGTGGCGCCCGGCGGATAGCGCCACCGCGTCGGCCAGCGATCGCTGCAGCAGCAGCGTCAGGCCCAGCCAGCGGTCGGCACCCGGCCGCGGGCTGCCCTCGAGCTGCGCGAGCATCAGCAGGTCGCCGACCAGGGCCTGCATGCGGTTGGTCTGCTGGCCCATCAGGTGCAGCACGCGCTGGCGCTCGGGCTCCGTCAGCGGCAGCGACGCGAGCGTCTCGACGAACCCGGCCAGCACCGTCAGCGGCGTGCGGATCTCGTGCGAGACGTTGGCCACGAAGTCGCGCCGCATGGCTTCGGCGCGCTCGCGCTCGGTGATGTCCTGCGAGAGCAGCAGCTTCATGCCCTCGCCGTAGGGCCGCACCATCAGCGACACCGTGCTGCGACCGGCCGGCCCGGCGAAGGTGACCGGCTCCTCGAACACGCCACTCTGCAGATAGGCCACGAACAGCGGCGAGCGCACGAGGTTGGTCACGCGCTGCAGGCGGTCACGCGTCGGGTCGAGGCCGAAGTGCTGCGCGGCTACCGTGTTGCACCACTCGATCTGGTCGTTGGCATCGAGCAGCATCACGCCGTTGGGCGACGCCTCGATGGCGGCGAGGAACTGCGCCAGCCGCTCGCGCTCATGACCGACGGCCACTTCCTTCTGACGCAGCGTGCGCTCGATCCGGTAGGCGAGCTCGCCCCAGAAGCCCTGGTCGCGAGGAGCGTCGGTCTGCTGCGGGCCCCGCAGCCAGTCGAGCAGCCGCAGGCCACGCCGCGTGTCGACCACCATCGACAGCAACACCCCCGCCAGTGCCCCGGTGGCCGCCCCGGCCACCGGCTGGCGCAGCGCGGCGCCGAACACGGCCCCCAGCAGCGCGCCCAACACCAGCGCGAAGGCCAGCCGCGATATCGAGTTCGGCGTCATGCCGCGCCTCCGCCGGCATCCGCCACCGGCTTCGCGACCAGCCGATAGCCCGCGCCTCGCACCGTCTCGACCATGCCCTGCGCAGCGGCCGGTGCCAGTGCCTCACGCAGGCGCTTGACGTGCACGTCGACCGTGCGTTCCTCGATGAACACGTGGTCACCCCAGACGCGGTTGAGCAGCTGGGCGCGGCTGTGCACGCGCTCGGGCTGGCTCATCAGCACGTGCAGCAGCCTGAATTCGGTGGGGCCGACCTTCAGCTCGACCGTGCCGCCATGCGTGACACGGCGCGAAGCCGGATCCAGCCGCAGCGCCCCCACCTCGACCGGCAGGTCCAGCGCCGACGGCGCGCGGCGGCGCAGCACCGCGCGGATGCGCGCCTGCAGCTCGGCCGGCGAGAAGGGCTTGGTCAGGTAGTCGTCGGCGCCGGCGTCCAAGCCGGCGATCTTGTCGGACTCGGCGGCGCGCGCCGTGAGCATGATCAAGGGCACCTCACGCGTGCGCGGATCGGCGCGCCAGCGCCGGGCCAGCTGCACACCCGAGGTGCCGGGCAGCATCCAGTCCAGCAGCACGAGGTCGGGCAGCACGCGGTCGACCTGGGCCTGCGCCCCCTCGGCGTCGGCCGCCACGGCGACTTCGAAGCCCTGGTGGCGCAGGTTCAGCGCGATCAGCTCGGCGATCGCGGGTTCGTCCTCGACGACCAGCACGCGGCCCATCGTTGGCAGCGGAAAGCGCGGCGCGCTTCAGCGCACCGCGTTCTCGACGTCCTCCAGCGAGGTGTGACGCACGTCGGTGCCCTTGACGACGTAGATGATGGCCTCGGCCAGGTTCTTGGCATGGTCGCCGACACGCTCGATGGCCTTGGCCACGAACACGAGGTCGATGCTGGACGAGATCGTGCGCGGGTCTTCCATCATGTCGGTGATCAGCTTGCGCATCAGGCCGTCGAACTCCTGGTCGATCTGGTCATCCTGCTTCAGCACCTCAAGCGCGCGCGCGGTGTCGAGCCGGGCAAAGGCATCCAGCGCCTTGCGCAGCTGGGCGATGGCCAGTTCGGCCTCAAAGCCGAGGTCCGACACCGGCAGCCGCAGCCGCGTCGACACGCCAGTGTTGATGAGCCGCTGCACGGTGCGCGCGATGCGCGCCGCCTCGTCGCCCACGCGTTCGAGGTTGGCGATGGTCTTGCTCACGGCGATCAGCAGACGAAGGTCGCGCGCGGTGGGCTGGCGGCGGGCGATGATCGCCGACAGGTCGCGGTCGATCTCGACTTCCATCTGGTTGACGCGGTCCTCGTGCGCCAGCACGTCGGCGGCGAGTTCGCCGTCGAAGTCGGTCAGCGCCTTCACGGCCTGCGAGACCTGGGACTCGACCAGGCCGCCCATCTCGAGAACGCGGCCGGAGATGCCCGAGAGCTCGGCATCGAACTGGGTGGACATGTGCTTGTCGGACATCGGGGCTTCCTCGGTGCGGGCTGCGAATCGGTCGGCGGCTTCAGCCGAACCGGCCCGTAATGTAGTCCTCGGTGTCCTTCTTCTTCGGCTTCATGAACAGCTCGCTCGTCGGGCCGAACTCGACCAGGTCGCCCAGGTACATGTAGGCCGTGTAGTCGCTGCAGCGGGCCGCCTGCTGCATGTTGTGGGTGACGATCATCACCGTGTAGTCGTTCTTGAGCTCGTGGATCAGCTCCTCGATCTTGCCGGTGGAGATGGGGTCCAGCGCCGAGCAGGGCTCGTCGAGCAGCAGCACCTCGGGCTTGATGGCGATGCCGCGCGCGATGCACAAGCGCTGCTGCTGGCCGCCCGAGAGGCTGGAGCCGCTCTGCTGCAGCTTGTCCTTGACCTCGTTCCACAGCGCGGCCTTCTTGAGCGCCCACTCGACGCGCTCGTCCATCTCCACCCGGGGCAGCGTCTCGAAGAGGCGCACCCCGAAGGCGATGTTGTCGTAGATCGACATCGGGAACGGCGTCGGCTTCTGGAACACCATGCCGATCTTGGCGCGCACCAGCGAGACGTCGATCTTCGAGGTCAGGATGTCCTGGCCGTCGACCAGGATCGTGCCTTCCGCCCGCTGCTCGGGGTAGAGCTCGAACATGCGGTTGAAGGTGCGCAGCAGCGTGCTCTTGCCGCAGCCCGAGGGCCCGATGAAGGCCGTGACCTTGCGCTCCGGGATCTCGAGGTTGATGTGCTTCAGCGCGTGGAACTTGCCGTAGAAGAAGTTCAGGTCGTTGACCTTGATCTTGATCTTCTCGCCGGCAGCGGTGTCGACCTTGGTGTCCATGGGTAGCCTCGCTCAGTCTTTCTTGCGGAACAGCACGCGCGCCAGGATGTTCAGGCCCAACACGCCCAGCGTGATCAGGAACACGCCCACCCACGCCAGCTCGCGCCAGTTCTCGTAGGGGCTCATCGCGAACTTGAAGATCGTCACCGGCAGGCTGGCCATCGGCTCGGTGAGCTTGCTGGTGAAGAACTGGTTGCTCAGCGCCGTGAACAGCAGCGGCGCCGTCTCGCCCGCGATGCGCGCCAGCGCCAGCAGGATGCCCGTGATGACACCCGCCCGCGCCGCACGCAGCGTCACCGACGAGATCACCTTCCACTTCGGCGTGCCCAGGGCGTAGGCCGCCTCGCGCAGCGCGTTGGGGATCAGGCTCAGCATGTTCTCGGTGGTCCCCGCCACCACCGGGCTGCCAATCAGCGCCAGCGCCAGGATGCCGGCCAGCGCCGAGAAACTGCGCACCTGCGCCACCACCACCGCGTAGATGAAGAGGCCGATCACGATGGACGGCGCCGACAGCAGGATGTCGTTGATGAACCCGGTGACATTGCCCAGCCAGGAGCCCTTGCCATACTCAGCGAGGTAGATGCCGCACAGGATGCCCACCGGCGTGCCGATGGCCGTGGCCGTGAGCACCATGACCAGCGAGCCGTAGATGGCGTTGGCCAGGCCCCCGGTCTCGGCCTGCGGCGGCGGCGTCATCTCGGTGAACACCGACAGCGCCAGCCCGCCGATGCCCAGGCGGATCGTCTCGAACAAGATCCAGGCCAGCCAGAACAGGCCGAAGGCCATCGCCGCCAGCGACAGCGTCAGGGCCACTGCGTTCAGCGACTTGCGCTGGCGGTGAAGCTTCAGCCGCCCGGCGTCGAGTGCAAAGAGGCTCATGTGCGCGTCCCCTCGCCGCGCTGCATCCGCTGCAGCAGCAGCTTGGACAGCGCGAGCACGCAGAAGGTGATGAAGAACAGCACCAGGCCCAGGTACATCAGCGCCGGCTGGTGCAGCTTGGTGTCGGCCTCGGCGAACTCGTTGGCGATGGCCGCCGTGATGCTGTTGGCCGCCTGGAACAGCGACAGCGAGTCGACCTGGCTGAAGTTGCCGATGACGAAGGTGACCGCCATCGTCTCGCCGAGCGCCCGGCCGAGGCCCAGCATGATGGCGCCGACGACACCGGTCTTGGTGTAGGGCAGCACGACGCGTGAGACAACCTCCCAGGTCGTCGCGCCCAGCCCGT
>JAIXTY010000242.1 GCA_027483705.1 Rubrivivax sp. | reverse complement strand
GGCACGGGTGGCGCGCTCGCCGCGCTGCTGCTGCACGGCTGGCTTCTGCTGCGCGCCCGCGCCGCGCGGCCCGTGGACAGCGGCGCGCGCCTGGCCGAGCTGCAGTCGCGCATCCGGCCGCACTTCCTGTTCAACACGCTCAACAGCGCCGTGGCGTTGGTGCGGGCCGATCCCGAGCGCGCCGAGCGCGTGCTGGAGGACCTGGCCGAGCTGTTCCGCACCGCGCTGGCCGAGGCCGGCAGTTCGGTGACGCTGGCCGACGAGCTGGCGCTGGTGCGGCGCTACCTCGACATCGAGGCCGTGCGCTTCGGGCCGCGGCTCGTGGTGCACTGGGCGCTCGACGAGCGTGCCGGCGCGGCCCGCGTGCCGCCACTGCTGCTGCAGCCGCTGGCCGAAAACGCCGTGCGCCATGGCGTCGAGCCGCGGCCCGGCGGCGGCGAGATCTGGGTGCAGACGCGGCTGCGGCGCGGGCAGGTGGAGGTGAGCTTCGTCAACACGGCGGCCGAGGGCGGCGGCGCGCCGGGCCAGGGCATCGCGCTGGCCAACGTGCGCGAGCGGCTGCGGCTGCTGCACGACGTGGCGGCGCAGTTCGAGGCCGGGCCCGACGGGCAGGGCCGCTTCCAGGCGCGCCTCGTGCTGCCGGCGCCCTGAAGGCCGTGTCGCGATGCGCGTGCTGATCGTCGACGACGAACCGCTGGCCCGGTTGCGCCTGCGCACGCTGATCGAGGGCCTGGCGGCCAGCGACGCCGGCCTGCAGCTCGACGCCCTCGCCGAGGCCGGCCATGCCGACGAGGCGCTGCAGGCGCTGCAGGCGGCGCCGGCCGACGTGGTGCTGCTCGACATCCAGATGCCCGGGCGCGACGGCCTGCGGCTGGCGCAGGCGCTGCAGTCGCTGCCGGTGCCGCCGGTGGTGGTGTTCGTCACCGCGCACGCCGAGCACGCGCTGCGGGCCTTCGAACTGCAGGCCCTGGACTACCTGACCAAGCCCGTGAAGCGCGAGCGCCTGCAGGCCGCACTGCAGCGCGCGGCCCAGCAGCAGGCCCTGCTGCGCGGTGTAACGCCGGCAGTGGTGCCCGAGCCGGTGCTGGTGGTCAGCGAGCGTGGCCGCGTGCTGCGCGTGCCGGTGCGCGAGGTGCTGGTGCTGAAGGCCGAGCAGAAGTACGTGACGCTGCGCACCGCCGCGCAGGCCGTTGTGCTGGACGACAGCCTCGCCGACCTCGAGCGCCGCCTCGGCCCTGGCTTCGTGCGCGTGCACCGCAGCGCGCTCGTGGCCGTGGCCGCCATCCGCGCGCTGCAGCCGCACGCCGCGGGCGACGACGGCGACGGCTGGGCCGTGCGCGTGGCGCCGCTGGACGAGTGGCTGCCGGTGTCGCGCCGGCAGCTGGCGGCGGTGCGGGCCGCGCTGGAGGGCGGCGCCGCGTAGCCCGCCTGGCCGCTCAGCCGGTGTTGCGCAGCCCCGCCGCGATGCCGTTGATGCTGAGGTGGATGCCGCGCTCCAGCCGTGCCACGCCGTCCTGCCCCTCGCGCCGGTTGCGGTAGCGGCGCATCAGCTCCACCTGCAGGTGGTTCAGCGGGTCGAGGTAGGGGAAGCGGTGCTCGATGCTGCGCGCCAGCGCGGCGTTGGAGGCCAGGCGCTGCGTCTCGCCGGTGATCAGCGTCAGCGCCTCCTGCACACGCTGCCACTCGGCCTTCAGCAGCGCGAAGATGCGCTTGGCCGCGGCCTTGTCCTCCACCAGTTCGACGTAGCGCGAGGCGATGCGCAGGTCGCTCTTGGCCATCACCATGTCCAGGTTGGACAGCAGCGTGCGGAAGAAGGGCCACTGCTTGTGCATGCGCTGCAAGAGCGCGATGCGCTCGTCGCGGCCGGCGGCGCCGGCGCCGTCGATGAAGGCGGCCACGCCGCTGCCGAAGCCGCACCAGCCCGGCAGCGCCATGCGGCACTGGCCCCACGAGAAGCTCCAGGGGATGGCGCGCAGGTCCTCGATGGCGCGCGTGGCCTTGCGGCTGGCCGGGCGGCTGCCGATGTTCAGGCCCGCGATCTCGCGGATGGGCGTGGCGGCGAAGAAGTAGTCGGTGAAGCCCGGCGTGCCGTAGACGATGCGGCGGTAGGCGTCGAAGCTGGCCTGGCTGAGCGCCGCGGCGGCATCGAGAAAGGCCCTCGGCGCCGGCTTCGTGGGGTGCAGCAGCGTGGCCTCGAGTGTGGCCGCCACCAGCGTTTCGAGGTTGCGGCGGCCGATCTCCGGGTTGGCGTACTTGCTGGCGATGACCTCGCCCTGCTCAGTGAGGCGGATCTGCCCGTTCACCGTGCCCGGCGGCTGCGCCAGGATGGCCTGGTAGCTGGGCCCGCCGCCGCGGCCCACGGTGCCACCGCGGCCATGGAACAGGCGCAAGGTGATGCGCTCGCCGCTCGCAGCCAGCTCGTCGAACAGCGCCACCAGCGCCGTCTCGGCGCGGTAGAGCTCCCAGTTGCTGGTGAAGAAGCCGCCGTCCTTGTTGCTGTCGCTGTAACCCAGCATCACGTCTTGCTCACTGCCGCTGTGCTGCACCAGCGCGCGGATGCCGGGCAGCGCGTAGAACTCGCGCATGATGGCCACGCTCTGGCGCAGGTCGCCGATCGTCTCGAACAGCGGCACGGTGATCAGCGCGGCCTTCGCGGCCTGCTCGCCGTCGCCGTCGAGCGTGCCGGTGAGCAGGCCGCACTCCTTCTGCAGCACCAGCACCTCGAGCAGGTCGCTCACCGCCTCGGTGTGGCTGATGATGTAGTGGCGGATGGCTTCGCGGCCGTAGCGCTCGAGCGCCTCGAACGCGGCCTCGAAGACCGCCAGCTCGCCCTGCGCCAGCTCGCCGTAGCGTGCGCCGCGCACGCGCAGCGGCCGCGCGTCGTTCAGCACCGACAGCAGCAGCGTGCGGCGCTCGTCCTCGGCGAGCGCGCTGTAGTCGGCGCACAGGCGCGCCGTGCGCAGCAGCTCGGCCACGACGGCCTCGTGCTGGTCGGAGCTTTGCCGCAGGTCCAGCGTCGCGAGGTGGAAGCCGAACACCTGCACCGCGCGCATCAGCGGCGCCAGGCGCGGCGCCACAAGGGCCTGCGCGTGGTGGTGGGCCAGCGAGGCCTCGATGGTGCGCAGGTCGGCCATGAACTGCTCCGGCGCGGTGTACGGGTTCTGCGGCTTGACAGCATGGCGCAGCGCCTCGGTGCCGGTGAGCTGCTCCAGCGTGGCCGCCAGCCGCGCGTACAGGCCGATCAGCGCGCGGCGGTAGGGCTCGTCGGCGCGGTGCGTGTTGGTGTCGGGGCTGGCATCGGCCAGCGCGGCCATGGCGGGCGTCACGGGCGCCAGCGTGCCGCTCATCGACAGCTCGGCGCCGAGGGCGTGCACCTCGGTCAGGTAGAAGCGCAGCACCACCTCGGCCTGGCGGGCCAGCGCGTGGCGCAGCGTGGGTGCGCCGACGTTGGGGTTGCCGTCGCGGTCGCCACCGATCCAGTGGCCCATGCGCAGGAAGGGCGCGATGCGGTGGCCGGGCAGCATGCGTTCGAGGTCGCGGTACAGGCGCGGAATCTCGCGCAGGAAGGTGATGGGGTAGTAGCTGAGCGCGTTCTCCACCTCGTCGGCCACCGTCAGCTTGGCGGTGCGCAGCATGCGCGTCTGCCACAGCTGCGTGACGCGTGCGCGGATCAGCGCCTCGTTCTCGGCGCGCCGCTCGGGCGTGGCCAGGCCGTCGCGCTCGGCCACCAGCGCGGCCACGGCGCGCTCGGCGTCGAGGATGCTCTTGCGCTGCACCTCGGTGGGGTGGGCCGTGAGCACGGGCGAGAGGTAGGCGTGCTCCAGCGTCGCCGCGATGTCGGCGGCGCGGTGGTCGGCGCGGTGCAGCCGCTCGAAGGTGAGCGCCAGCGAGCCCTCCTGCTGCTGGCCGGCGGCGTCGTGCACGGCGCGACGGCGCAGGTGGTGGCGGTCTTCGGCGATGTTGGCGAGGTGGCTGAAGTAGCTGAAGGCGCGGATCACGGTCACCGTCTGGTCGGCCGACAGGTTCTTCAGCAGCCGGTCGAGCACGCGGCCGGCCGAGGCGTCGGCCTTCAGGCGGTAGGCCACCGAGAGCTGGCGCACGCGCTCGATCAGCTCGTAGGCCTCGGTGCCTTCCTGCTCGCGGATCACGTCGCCGAGGATGCGGCCCAGTAACCGAATATCCTCGACCAGCGGCTTGTTCTTTTCGACCGCATCGCTCTGGGGCGCGCTGCGCTTGGATTTGGTGCGCTGCGGCACGGCCTTGGACGCTGAGGTGGGGCGCGGCATCAGGATCTCCGAGCGATGTAACTGGGTTACCCATTCTGCTGCAAGGGGCGGGCCCGGTCCACCGCCCGGCGCGCCGCCGGGGGCCGCGGAGGCGCTGGCTATGATCCGGCGCATGAACGCACCGACCATCATCGCCACGCGCGAGAGCCGGCTCGCCCTGTGGCAGGCCGAACACGTCAAGGCTGAGCTGCAGTCGCGCTTCGGCCTCGCGGTGGAGCTGCTGGGCATGACGACCCGCGGCGACCAGATCCTCGACCGCGCCCTGTCCAAGGTGGGCGGCAAGGGCCTCTTCGTGAAGGAGCTCGAGACGGCGCTCGAGAACGGCGAGGCCCACCTCGCGGTGCACTCGCTGAAGGACGTGCCGATGGACCTGCCCGAGGGCTTTGCCCTGGCTGCCATCTGGGAGCGCGAAGACCCGCGCGACGCCTTCGTCTCCAACCGCTACGCCAGCGTCGACGAGCTGCCGCAGGGCGCCGTCGTCGGCACCAGCAGCCTGCGCCGCGTGGTGCAGCTGCTGGCACGCCGGCCCGACCTGCGCATCGAGCCGCTGCGTGGCAACCTCGACACCCGGCTGCGCAAGCTCGACGACGGCGGCTTCGACGCCATCGTGCTGGCGGCGGCCGGCCTCGTGCGACTGGGCCTGGCCGAGCGCATCCGCGCGCGCTTCGACCCGGGCGTGATGATCCCGGCCGCCGGCCAGGGCGCGCTGGGCATCGAGGTGCGCGACGATGCCGTCGAGCTGAAGGCGCTGCTGGCGAAGACCATCCACACGCCCACCTTCCTGGCCTGCCAGGCCGAGCGCGCGGTGTCGCGTGGCCTGGGCGGCAGCTGCAGCCTGCCGCTGGCGGCGCACGCCACGCTGGCCGCCGACGGCACGCTGACGCTCGACGCCGCGCTGGGCGACGGTAAGCAGCCGACGCGCCCGCTGCTGCACGTGCGCGTGGCCGCCCCGGTGGCAGACGAGGCCGCGGCCCGTGCGCTGGGCGCCCGCGCGGTGGCCGAGCTGCGCGCGGCCGGGGCCGCGG
>JAIXTY010000096.1 GCA_027483705.1 Rubrivivax sp. | reverse complement strand
GTGTGGCGCGTCCAGTCGAAGGTGTAGTCGTTCGGGCTGGCGGTGCCGACGATGTCCACCGAGTCGAGCAGGGCGCCGCTGCCCAGCCCCACCGCGCCCGACGGGTTGTCGTAGAGCGACAGCCGGAACCGGGGCACTGCGCCGGTGGTGACGAAGGGGCCGCCCCAGCGGTCGAGGTCGATCGACGAGATGTCGAGCTGGAAGTTCAGGAACTGGAACGCGCCGACGTCGAACGACAGGCCCAGCAGGTCGTTCTGCACGTCGGACAGCAGGCCCAGCGCATAGCGCCCGCCGCGGCCGTCGGGATCCTGGAAGCCGCGCCCCCAGGCCTGGCTGCCGCCGATCAGCAGCGTCTCGGTGGTGAAGTTCTGGAAGAACTGGAAGCCCACCGGCTGATCGCCGTAGAGCTGGTTGACGGTGCGGAAGATGTTGACGTCGCCACCGTCGTTGACGAAGCCGGTGGGGCGTTCGAAGTCCTGCGCGTACAGCACGGTGGTGGAGGCCGTCGCGGCGCTGGCGGCCAGCAAGGTGGCGAGCAAGGCGCCATGGCGCAAGAGGGTGGTCATCAGGGCTCTCCGGACGGGTCAGTGGCTCCTGATGGCCTACGCGGCCACGGCCGGCGCCACGGCGCATCGGCCTGGCGGCACCCCCGTGAACGCGGGGTGACGGGCCATGGGCCCGGCTCACGGCTCTGCCAGGTCTGGCTCGACGTGCCGTGTGTCGAGTTTCATGACACCGACCACGGCTGCTGGCGGCAGAAAACCCGCCAGACGCTTGATTCCAGAGAAGTAATTTGTGTTGGCCCTTGAATTGCGAGGGATATCTCGGCGCCCGTTCTTGCGGGCAATCCCAAGCCAGCCTCTGGCTCACCAGGAGATCGGTCATGTTCAAGAAGTTCGTCTCAACGATTGCGGCCGTCGTCGGCCTGGGCTTGGCCGCCGGCGCCGCCAGCGCCGGCACCATCGTGCTGGAAGGCTCCGATGCCTCGACCTTCCACTCCGGCCAGCCGGGTGGCGCGGCCTACCTGACGCAGCTGTTCACCTACCTGAAGTCCGACTCCACCTTCAACGACAAGCCGGTCTTCGTGCTCGGCGGCGACATGCACGGCGCTCCGGCCGGCACGGTCGAGAGCGAGACCCTGCTGCCGCTGTTCGACGGCTCCGGCGCCGCGCTGTACAGCGCGGTCTACGTGCAGAGCCCGGGCGGGTGCTGCAGCGAACGCTCGGTCTCGGCGGCCGACCAGTCCGCCATCGCCGCCTTCGTGGACGCCGGTGGCAGCGTGGCCATCCAGAACTACACCGGGGGCCTCGCGGGCATCCTGGGCTTCGATGCGCCGCAGTCGATGATCGGCGGCTACGACGTGACGGGCGGCGCCGGCGGCCCGGGTTGCTTCGACACCCAGGTCTTCCTGCCGACGGCAATCGCCAAGGGCTTCGTGCAGCCGCCGCCGCTGGGCTGCTGGGGCCACCAGGCCTACGACATGTCGTACTTCGGCGCCCTGGGCTTTGTGTCGCTGGTGGATTCGGGCCGGGAGTTCAGCTCGCTGGGCAGCGGCGTGTGGTCCAGCTTCCTGGCGAAGGGTGGCGAACTGGGCAGCACCGTGCCCGTCCCGGGCACGCTGCTGCTTGCCGGCCTGGCCCTGGTGGGCCTGGGCGTGGCGCAGCGTCGCCGCTGAGCGCATGAACCGGCGGCGCGAGCCGCCGGCTGCGGAACGAAGGGCCGGCTGAACGCCGGCCCTTTTGCGTGGATGTCCGCCGGTGAGTCGTGTGGCGACCGGCGGCAACGTATGCTGCGCCGGCCCGCACCGCTGGAGTCTCCCGTGCCGACGCCTTCCCGACATCTGCTCCCTTCCTTGCTGGCCCTGGCAGCCGCCCGGCCGCGCCGCGAGGCGCTGAGGCAGTTGCTCGGACTGGGCCTGACGCTCCCGATGGCGCACGCGGTGCTGGCCCAGGGCGGCGCGGCGCCGGCGCCCGCCGTGCCCTACGCCCCCACGCGCCGTGGCGGCGGGGGCGTGCTGAAGATCCTGTCGTGGCAGGGCCCGACGCAGCTGAACCCGCACTTCTCCACCGGCACGAAGGACGCCGACGCCGCGCGTGTGTTCTTCGAGCCGCTGGCGCGCTGGGATGCTGAAGGCGAACTGCAGCCGGTGCTGGCCGCCGAGATCCCGAGCCGCGCCAACGGCGGCGTGGCGGCCGACGGTAAGAGCGTGGTCTGGAAGTTGAAGCGCGGCGTCACCTGGCACGACGGCACGCCGTTCACCGCCGACGACGTGATCTTCAACGCCGAGTACGCGCGCGACCCCGCCACGGCGGCCACCACGCGCGGCGTGTTCGACGAGATGCAGTTCGTCAAGGTCGACAGCCACACCGTGCGCGTCGTCTTCGACAAGCCCACGCCGTTCTGGGCCAGCGGCTACTGCATCGCCTCGCTCATTGCGAAGCACCGCCACGAGCGGTTTCGCGGTGCCACGAGCCGCGACGCGCCCGACAACCAGCGCCCGGTGGGCACGGGGCCCTACCGCTTCGTCGAGTTCAAGCCGGGGGATTCGCTGCGCGCGGCGCTCAACCCGACGTACCACGCGCCGAACCGGCCGCACTTCGACACGCTCGAGATCAAGGGCGGCGGCGACGCCGCCTCGGCCGCGCGCGCGGTGCTGCAGACCGGCGAGTACGACTTCGCCGGCACGATGCTGGTGGAGGACGAGGTGCTGCAGCGCCTGGAGCGCGGCGGCCGTGGGCGCGTGGCGCTCAGCGACGGCGGCACGATGGAGTTCCTGCTGCTCAACCCCACCGACCCGAACACCGAGCGCGACGGCGAGCGCTCGCACCCCGACACCCGCCACCCGGTGTTCGGCGACGCGGCCGTGCGCCGCGCCATCGGCCACCTGATCGACCGCGAGGGCATCCAGCAGGTCATCTACGGCCGCACCGCGGTGGCCACGCCGAACATCGTGCACAACCCGGCGCGCTTCCGCAGCCCCAACCTGCGCAGCGACTTCAGCATCGACAAGGCCAATGCCGTGCTCGACGCCGCAGGCTGGGCGCGTGGCCCGGGCGGTGTGCGCCAGAAGGACGGGCGCGCGTTGCGCTTCCTGTTCACCACCACGGTGAACGCCTCGCGCCAGAAGACGCAGACCGTCATCAAGAGCGCCTTCCAGCGCGCCGGCATCGAGGTGGAGCTGAAGGCCGTGACGTCCGCCGTGTTCTTCAGCGCCGACGTCGCCAACCCCGACACCAATGGCCGCTTCCACGCCGACCTGATGATGTACGCCAGCGGCATGGGCCAGCCCGACCCGGCGCGCTTCATGGACCGCTACGTCAGCTGGGAGGCCTCGAGCAAGGCCAACAAGTGGCAGGGCCGCAATGTGCTGCGCTGGAAGAACGCCGAGTACGACCGCCTTTACAAGGCCGCCGAGCTGGAGATGGACCCGGCGCGCCGCGCGGCCCTGTTCGTGCAGATGAACGACCTCGTCTGCCGCGACGGCTATCTCGTGCCGCTGCTGTTCCGCCGCAACGTCAGCGCGGTGGCCAGCAACCTGGTGGCGCCGCCCACCGGCTGGGACCTGGACATGAGCACGCTGGCGGACTGGCACCGGCGCGGCTGACCCCCGGTTCGAGGGGAGTCGGGCTGCGGTGCCGGTGAGCCTTGGCGACGCGGCGGCCGGCGTAGGCCTTGGACAGGCGCGTCCCGCGCTGCCACTTCCGGAGTCCACCATGTCCCGTTTCCTGCCCCGCATGCTGCGCGGCACTCTGATCGCCGCCTCGATGGGCCTGGCGGCGGCCACGTCCGGCGCTGCCGTCCTCACGCTCGACGGCGCCGGCCGCCTGATCGGCGCCACGGGCGTCAGCATTGCTGGCGTCAGCTACGACGTCAGCTTCCGCGACGGCACCTGTGCCGAGCTGTTCGCCGGCTGCGATGCGCTGTCCGACTTCAGCTTCAACACCATCGCGCAGGCCCGGGCCGCGTCGCTGGCGCTGGTGGACCAGGTGTTCAACACGTCCCTGGCCACCGATGCCGACCCAACGCTGACCCGCGGCTGCGAGGACGCCGGCTACGTCTACCTGGGCACGCGCTACGCCGCCTGCTGGGCGCTGACACCGTTCCGCTTCACGACGGACGGGCAGGTGGCCACCCACGTGGCGCTCAACGACATCCGCGACTTCATGGACCAGGCCGCGGCCATCGACACGCAGTTCGTCGTGGGCCGCAGCCAGACGATGGCGGGCATCGTCGACGCCGCGCGCTACAGCACCTTCGCCGTGTGGTCGCTGGCGGGCTCGGGCTCGCCCAGCCCGGCCTCGGCCCCGGGCAGCGCGCTGCTGGCCGGCCTGGCGCTGCTGCTGGCGGGCGCGGGGACGGGGCGACGCCGCGCGCGTTGACGGGCCTGCCGGCAGCAACAGCGGCGCGGCTGCCTACACTGCGCCGCATGAGCACCGAACCCCCGAGCCCCCCGAGCCCGCCGAGCCCGTACGTGCCGCCCAAGGTCTGGACCTGGAACAAGGCCAGCGGCGGCCGCTTCGCCAACATCAACCGCCCGATCGCCGGCCCCACGCACGAGAAGGCGCTGCCGCGCGGCCGCCACCCGATGCAGCTGTACTCGCTGGCCACGCCCAACGGTGTGAAGGTGACGGTGATGCTCGAGGAGCTGCTCGCGCGCGGCCACGCTGGCGCCGAGTACGACGCCTGGCTCGTGCGCATCCACGAGGGCGAGCAGTTCGGCAGCGGCTTCGTGGCGGTGAACCCGAACTCCAAGATCCCGGCGCTGCTGGACTGCAGCGGCCCCGAGCCCGTGCGCGTGTTCGAGTCGGGCGCGATCCTGCTGCACCTGGCGCAGAAGTTCGGCGAGTTCCTGCCGGCCGATCCGGCCGCGCGCGCCGAGTGCCTGTCGTGGCTGTTCTGGCAGATGGGCAGCGCGCCCTACCTCGGTGGCGGCTTCGGCCACTTCTACGCCTACGCGCCGAGCAAGATCGAATACGCCATCGACCGCTTCGCGATGGAGGTCAAGCGCCAGCTCGACGTGCTCGACCGCCGCCTGGCCGAGAGCGCCTACCTGGCCGGTGACGAGTACTCAGTAGCCGACATCGCCGTGTGGCCCTGGTACGGCGCGCTCGCCAAGGGGCTGCTGTATGAGGGCGGCGAATTCCTGCAGGTGCACGAGTACCGCCACGTGCAGCGCTGGACGGACCTCATCGCCGAGCGGCCGGCGGTGCGCCGTGGCCGCATGGTCAACCGCATCCAGGGCCAGCCGTCGAGCCAGCTGCACGAGCGCCACGACGCCAGCGACTTCGACATGCGCACGCAGGACAAGATGGGCTCGCCATGATCACCCTGTACGACTGCGCCACCGCGCCCAGCCCGCGCCGCGCGCGCATCCTGCTGGCCGAGAAGGGCGTGCCGCACGAGACGGTGCAGGTGGACCTGCGCAGTGGCGAGCACTTCGGCGACGCCTACCGCGCCATCAACCCGGCCTGCACGGTGCCGGCGCTGCGCACCGACGACGGCCTCGTGCTCACCGACAACGCCGCCATCGCGGCCTGGGCCGAGGCGCGCTTCCCGGAGCCGCCGCTGCTGGGCGACACGCCGGCGGCCAAGGCCGAGGTGGCCAGCTGGCACTGGCGGGCGGAGTTCGAGGGCCTGATGGCGGTGGCCGAGGCGCTGCGCAACGGCAGTCCGGCGATGGCCAACCGCGCACTGCCGGGCACGGTGGACTACGCGCAGATCCCGGCGCTGGCCGAACGTGGCCTGGCACGCACGCGGCAGTTCCTGGCGACGCTGAACGAACGCCTGGCCGGGCGCGAGTTCCTGGCCACCGAGCGCTTCAGCATCGCCGACATCACGGCCGTCGTCGCGGTGGACTTCGCGCGGGTGGTGAAGGTCCGCCCCGGCGACGAGCACCCGCACCTGCTGCGCTGGCGCGAGGCGCTCGGCCGCCGGCCGTCGATCAACGCCTGAGCCGCACCCGCGCCGTCAGGACGGCAGGAAGTCCACCGGCCAGGTGACGACGAGCACCTCGACGTCCTTGGCCCCGAAGTCGAAGCTGCGGATGCGCGCGAGCAGCCGCTTCTCGAGCTCTTCGTTCTTGAGTTCGCTGGAGACGATGCGCAGCCCCGAGACTTCGCCCGAGGGCGCGATCTTCAGCTCCAGCACCACCTTGCCCTGCAGGCCGGGGTCGTCGCGCAGCGCGCGGTTGTAGATGGCGTAGATGGCGCCCTTGTTGCGTTCGAAGACGAGCTTCACGTCCTCGAGGCTGCGGCTGGCCTTGCCGCTCGTGCCCTTGGTGAGCGTGCCGCCCTTGCCGGCGGCCACGCCGTCGCCGCCGCCCGTGCCACCGCCGGCCCGGCCGCCGCCACCGCCCGCGCCACCACCGCCGCCGCCACCGGCCACGCCCTCGACGAGCGTGCTGCCGCGGCCGGCCAGGCCGCCGCCGCCGGTGTCGCGGCTGAAGCCGGCGGTGTTGACGCCGCCGGTGCCGCCGGTGGCGTTGCTGGTGATCATGGCGCGCAGCGGCACGCCCTGCTCAGTGCCCGCGCCGACGCCGGCGCCGGTGCCAGTGCCCACGCCGGGGCCGGGCTTGATGTCCTGCTTGAGCTGCGCCGCGGCGGGCGCGCTGTGCAGCTCGGCCAGCTGGTCCTTCATCGCCAAGAGGCCCACGCCGCTGGCCTTGCGGCGCGCGTTGTCCACGGCCACTTCGCCGGGGATGCGGTTGGGCTTGGGATCGCGCGCCTCGGGCACCGGGGCCTCGTTGGGCTTGACGGGCTTGATGGGCGCCGGCTTGTCGGGCGCGGCCTCCTTCGTGGCCTCCACCTTGGCGGCATCCACCGGCGGGGCCGGCGGCGGTGGCGCCGGCTTCGGTTGCTGCTGCTCCAGCAGCAGCCGCGCCATCGGCGCCGGCAGCTCCACGGTCTGCACACGCGGCTTCTCGGCCAGCGGCACGAACAGCATCAGCAGCACCAGCAGCAGCACCACGATGCCGACGTTGCGTGCGATGCGGCGGAAGCGCCGCTCGTCGGCCGCGCTGATGGCCCAGGGCAGGGCCGGCACGCGGAACGAGATCGCGGCGGGGGACAGGGCCATTGCAACCACGGTCAGGCTTCCTTCTTGCGCACCGCGAAGCGCACGTCGGCGAAGCTGGCGCGCGCGCAGCTCACCATCAGCTTGCGCAGCACGCTGTAGGGCATCTGGCGGTCGGCCATGATGGTGATGGCCTGCTGCTCGGCCTTGTTGGCGTCGAGCACGGCGGTGCGCTGGCCCAGCAGCTTGAGCTCGGCTTCCAGCGCCGGGATCACGTCGGCCGCGGCCTTCTCGACCTCGGCCACGCTGGCCACGCGGCGGCCGTCGACGAGGATGTCGTCGCCGCTCACCACCAGCAGCACGGCGGGCTCGGGGTCCTTCTCGACGTCGGCGATGGGCAGGTCCACGGCCTTGGGGCTGATGAGCGTTTCCACGCCCGAGCTCGACAGCAGGAAGAAGATGAGGATGGTGAACACGTCGATCAGCGCGACGAGGTTCATGTCCATGTGCGCGCCGTTCTTGCGGCGCAGCGCGCGCTTCTCGGCGGCGGTGAGCGTGGCCATGTCAGGAGGCCTTCCGCACGGGCGCATCCCCGATGCTGATGTTGGGGAACAGCACCGCGCGCACCGTCTGCGCGCCGCCCTGCGGGCTGGGCCGCACGGCGCTGCGCACGTGGTCCATCACCTGCACCAGTTCGTCGTAGCTGGTGGTGGGCTCGGCCAGCACGCTGCTGTCGCTGGTGTCGGGGAACTTCCCCTTCACCTGGATCAGCAGGCTGGAGAGCGCGGCGAAGTCGTGCTGCGTGCCGCCGGTGGAAACGGGCACCTTGGGGATGCGCTGGATGAGGCCGCCGATGCGGTCGCCCACCTCCAGCGCGTCGGGGCGGATCACGATCTCAAGCTGCAGGTTCGGGCCCTTGATCTGCTCCACCGCGCTCTGCTGCGCCGGCAGGTTGAGGTCCATCACCGCCAGGCGCGAGAACACGGCCGTCGACAGCAGGAACGGCACCAGCACCACGATCAGGTTGATGAAGGCGGTGAGCTCCAGCTCCGCCGGCGCCTTCTTCAGGCGGCGGTTTTTCATGGCACGCGGCGCTCGGCGGCATTGAGCTGGTCACCGCCCAGGCGCTGCACGGTGTTCAGGAAGGTGATCTTCGCGGCCTCCAGGCTGTCGACGATCTCGCCGGCGCGGGCCTGCAGGAAGGCGTGGATCAGCAGGAACGGGATCGCGATCATCAGCGCGAAGGCGGTGTTGTTCATCGCCACCGAGATGCTGGCCGACAGCATGGCCGCTTTCTCCGCCGGGTTCACCGCCGCCACCGCCGTGAAGCCCTTGATCAGGCCGATGATGGTGCCCAAGAGGCCCACCAGCGTCACCGTGTTGGCGAAGGTGGCGATGTAGTGCGTGCGCTTCTCCAGCCGCGGCACGATCTCCATCATCCCTTCTTCCATCGCGTGGTCGATGTCCTCGCGGCGGCGCGCGCTCTTCATGCGCTCCAGGCCGTTGGTGACGATCTTGCCGATGGCGGACTCGCTGCCCTTGGCCAGCGCGTGCACCTCCTTGAGCTGCCCGCCCTGCAGCAGCGGCAGCACCTGGTCCCAGAGCTTGCGGTTCTCGCTGCGCGTCCTGCGCAGGAAGATGAAGCGCTCGATGGCGATGGCCAGGCCCAGGGTCATCATCGTGAGGCTGGGGTACAGGAAGGGCCCGCAGTCGCGGAAGAACTTGACGACGGTGTTGAAGGTGTCCATGGCGATTCAGCGGGTGGGGGTCGGGGTGGTCGGGTTCGGGGCGGCGGCCGGGCGGGCCGCGGCAGGCGCC
>JAIXTY010000314.1 GCA_027483705.1 Rubrivivax sp. | reverse complement strand
CCTCCCGACGAGCGCGCCGACGAGGCCGAGCCGCCCCGGCCGCCCGACGACGCGGCCGAGCCACCGCCGGACGAGCCGCCCGCCGCGAAGTCCGAGGAGACGCAGCCGCTCGAAGACCGCGTGCTCGATGCCGCCGCCGCCGCCATCCCCGCGGGCCTGCTGGCGCAGCTGCTGCATGGCGACGGCCCGCGCACGCGCCAGGCGCGCGGCGGCAAGGCTGGTGCGGCCAGTGCCTCGCGCCACCGCGGGCGTCCACTGGGCGCCCGCCGCGGCCCGCCGGTGCAGGGCGCACGCCTGCACCTGGTGGCCACACTGCGCGCCGCGGCGCCCTGGCAGCCCCTGCGGCGGCGCGCCTGGGCGGCGCGGCCCGACACTGCCATCGGCCCGCGCGTGCATGTGCGCGCCGACGACTTCCATGTGCGCCGCTTCGCCGAGAAGCGCGGCACGACGACGGTGTTCGCGGTCGACGCCTCGGGCTCGTCGGCGCTGCACCGGCTGGCCGAGGCCAAGGGCGCGGTCGAGCTGCTGCTAGCCGAGTGCTACGTGCGCCGCGACGAGGTGGCGGTGGTGGCGTTCCGCGGCGCAGGCGCCGAGTTGCTGCTGTCGCCGACGCGCTCGCTGGTTCGTGCGCGGCGCGCGCTGGCCGGGCTGCCAGGCGGCGGCGGCACGCCGCTGGCGGCGGGCATCGAGATGGCCACGCGCGTGGCCGAACAGGTGCGGCGCGAGGGTGCGACGCCCTTGGTCGTGATGCTCACGGACGGTCGCGCCAACGTCACCCGGGCCGGGCAGGGCGGGCGGGCACAGGCGGCCGAAGACGCCCTCGCGGCGGCGCGTCGGCTGCGCTCGCTCGGCGCCCAGTGCCTGCTGGTGGACACCTCGGTGCGCCCCGAACCTGCCGCGGCGGCGTTGGCGCTGGCCATGGGGGCGCGGTACCTGGCCTTGCCGCAGGCCGACGCCCGCGCGCTCAACCGGGCCGTGCAGGCCGTGCACGCGGAGCAGCGTGGGGGCCGCTGAGACTGGCGGCACCGCGCCGCTGGCGGGCCTGCCGGCCGACTGGCCCCACGCGGCGCGAAGCCGATCGGTGGACGCTGGCGGGCTGCGCTGGCACGTGCAGACGTGGGCGCCGCCGCAGCCCGGTGCGCCATGGATGCTGCTGCTGCACGGCACCGGGGCCTCGACGCACTCCTTCGCCGGCCTGGCGCCGCTGCTGGCGCGCCACCACGGCGTGCTGGTGCCCGACCTGCCCGGGCACGCCTTCACGCAGCGGCCGCGCGCCGAGGGCCTGAGCCTGCCGGGCATGGCGGCGCGGCTCGGCGCGCTCCTGGCGCAGCTGGGGGTGGCGCCGGCAGTCATCGTCGGCCACAGCGCCGGCGCGGCCGTGGCGGCACGGCTGGTGCTGGACGGCCACGCCCGGCCGCAGGCCATCGTCAGCCTCAATGGCGCCTGGTACCCGCCGGGCGGTGCCGGCGGTTGGTGGTACGCGCCGATGGCGCGGCTGCTGGCCCTGAATCCGCTGGCGCCGGCGCTGTTCTCGTGGCACGCCGCGCGGCCGGCCACGCTGCAGCGGCTGTTGCGCGGCACCGGCTCGGCCATCGGGCCGGAGGGGCAGGCGCACTATGCGCGGCTGGCTGCCGACGCGGGCCATGTGGGGGCCGTCATCGCGATGATGGCCGCCTGGGACCTGAGCGCCCTGCCCGCGGCGTTGCCGCGCCTCGCGGGGCAGGGCACGGCACTGCACCTGGTGGCGGCCGAGCGCGACGCCGCCGTGCCGCCAGCGCAGGCGCAGCAGCTGGCCGGGCGCGTGCCCGGGGCCACCGTGCAGCTGCTGCCGCGGCTGGGCCACCTGGCGCACGAGGAGCAGCCGGCCATCGTCGCCGAACTCATCGAGCGCCTGCTGGCCGCGCGCTGAAGCGTCGCCGGGCGCCGCCCGGCGCTGCCGGGTGCTGCCGTGGATTGACGCCCAGGGATCGGGTGTCTATGCTGTGTCCACTTCAATTGACATGTGGATGCGACAACACGGCATGACGCCGGCGCGTCCGGGGAGTTCCCAAGATGGCGACACAGGCCCGGATCGAAAACGCGTTGCGCACCGCCCTCGAGGGCGCCGCCGGCCCCGGATGTCCACCGCGCCTGCAGGCGGCCGTGCAGCACGCCGTGTTTCCGGGCGGTGCCCGCATCCGCCCGCAGCTGGCCCTGGCCGTGGCCCGGGCCTGCGGCGACGACGAGCCCGCGCTCACCGATGCCGCCGCGGTGTCGGTGGAGTTGCTGCACTGCGCATCGCTGGTGCACGACGATCTGCCGTGCTTCGACGACGCGCCCATCCGGCGTGGCCAGCCCTCGGTGCACAGCGCCTTCGGCGAGCGCCTGGCCGTGCTCACCGGCGACGCGCTCATCGTCACCGCCTTCGAGGTGCTGGCGCAGGCCGGTGCGACGCGGCCGCTGCGCCTGGTGCCGCTGCTGCGCACGGTGGCCGCTGGCGTGGGCATGCCGGGCGGCATCGTCGCCGGCCAGGCCTGGGAGTGCGAGCCCCGGGTCTCGCTGCGCGAGTACCAGCGCCTGAAGACCGGCGCCCTCTTCACGGCCGCCACGCGGGCCGGTGCCATCGCGGCGGGCGGTGATCCGGAGGCCTGGGCGGCGCTGGGCGACTGCCTGGGCGAGGCCTACCAGGTGGCCGACGACATCCGCGATGTCGCCGCCAACCCCGAGTGGCTGGGCAAACCCATCGGGCAGGACCTGGCGCTCGGCCGCCCGAGCGTGGCGCTTGAGAAGGGCATGGACGCCGCGCTGCGCCAGTTCGAGGGGTTGGTGCAGCAGGCCATCGACGCCGTGCCCGAGTGCCGCGGCGCGCCGCTGCTGCGCGCGCTGGTGCGTGCCGAGTCCGAGCGCCTGGTGCCCCCGGCGCTGCGCGCCAGCCCCGCCTGGCGGGCGGTGGCCTGAGCGTGGCGGCCGACGGCTCGCACGCGATGTCCGGCCGCAGCGACCCCGGCGACGGCGAGCTGCTCACCTGGCCCCGCACGGCCGACGAACCCGCCGGCAGCGGCTGGCTCGACCGCCTGCGTGACCGCATCGACCGCCTGACGGGCCGGCCCGGCTTCCGGCGCTGGGCGGCCGGCTTCTGGTTCACGCGGCCGTTGGTGCGGCGGCGTGCTGGCCAGCTGTTCGACCTCGTCGCCGGCTTCGTGTACACGCAGGTGCTGCTGGCCTGCGTGCGCCTGGACCTGTTCAACCAGCTGGCGGCCGGGCCCGACACCGCGGCGCGCCTTGCGCAGCGCCACGGCTTGCCGCTGCGGTCGATGCAGCGGCTGCTCGATGCCGCCGTCGCGCTGCGCCTGCTGCGCCGGCGGGGCGGCACGCGCTACGGGCTCGGCGCCCTCGGGGCGCCGATGGTGGGCAACGGCGCGCTCGCCGCGATGGTGGAGCACCACGCCACGCTGTACGCCGACCTGCGCGACCCCGTGGCGTTGCTGCGCGACGAGGGCGCTGGCAGCGCGATGGCCGCCTACTGGCCCTACGCCAGCTACCCCGAGCGCCAGGGCCGCGATGAACCGGTGCTGCCGGCCCGCGCGGTGGCCGAGTACTCGGCACTGATGACGGCGTCGCAGCCGATGGTGATCGAGGAGCTGCTGGATGCCTATCCGCTGTCGCGGCACCGCTGCCTGCTCGACGTGGGGGGTGGTGAAGGGCGCTTCGTGGCCGCGGCGCTGGCGCAGTCGCCGAAGCTGCGTGCGATGCTGTTCGACCTGCCGCCCGTGGCCGACCTGGCGCGCGCCCGGCTCTCCGGAACCGGCTTGGCGGGGCGCGTGTCGGTGCACGGCGGCAGCTTCTTCGACGACGCGCTGCCCACCGGCGCCGACGTGGCCACGCTGGTGCGCGTGCTCTTCGACCACGACGACGAGCATGCGCTGGCCATCCTGCGCGCCGTGGCCCGTGCGCTGCCCCCGGGCGGCACCGTGCTGGTGGCCGAGCCGATGGCCGACGCACCCGGCGCCCACGCGATGGGCGACGCCTACTTCGGCTTCTACCTGCTGGCCATGGGCCGCGGCCGCCCGCGGCGTGCCGAGACCTTGCGCGCGCTGCTGCAGCAAGCCGGCTTCGCCGACGTGCGCGCGCTGCGCACCCGGCTGCCTCTGCAGGCCGGCGTGCTGGTGGCCCGTGTCGACGCACGGCGGGTCAATGCCCTGGACGGCCCGGCCGCGGCCAGCAGTGTCCAGGACAAGTAAAGACCTATTGACATTGCAAAGTGTCAGTCTAGGATGACACCCAAGATGTCAAGAAACCTCACCACGCCCCGCGAAACCGGCTCCGGCCGACCGGGGCACGAGTTCCAGGAGGCTGCATGAAGACCGCTGCCGTCGTGATGCAGGCGCCGGAGCAGCTGGCCCTCGACGAGCTGGAACTCGACGCTGCGGGTGAGTCCGACGTCATCGTCGACATCGCCTGGTCGGGCATCAGCACCGGCACCGAGAAGCTGCTGTGGACCGGGCGCATGCCGATGTTCCCAGGCATGGGCTACCCGCTGGTGCCCGGCTACGAGTCGGTGGGCGAGGTGGTGGCGGCCGGGCCCGGGGCGCGGCACCGCGTCGGTGACCATGTCTTCGTGCCGGGCGCACGCTGCTTCGGCCCCGTGCGCGGGCTGTTCGGGGGGGCCGCGGCGCGCCTGGTGGTGGGCGACGACCGCGTCTACGACGTCGACGCCGCACTCGGCGAAAGCGCGGTGCTGCTGGCCCTGGCAGCCACGGCGTACCACGCCGTCAGTGGCGGTGGACACCGCCACCCGGTGAACGCGCCCGACCTGATCATCGGCCACGGCGTGCTGGGCCGCCTGCTGGCGCGCCTGACGGTGGCCGCCGGCCTGCCGCCGCCCACGGTGTGGGAACTGGATCCGGTGCGCAGCGAAGGCGCGCGCGGCTACGAGGTCATCAGCCCCGATCAGGACAAGCGCCGCGACTACCGCGCCGTGTACGACGTCAGCGGTGACGTGCGCATCATCGACAAGGCCATGCCGCACCTGGCCAAGGGCGGCGAGATCGTGCTGGCCGGCTTCTACGCCGAGCCGCTGAGCTTTGCCTTCGCACCGGCCTTCATGCGCGAGGCCAGCGTGCGCGCCGCCGCCGAGTGGCAGCGCCCCGACATGCTGGCCGTCAAGCAACTGGCCGAAGAAGGCCGGCTCGATCTGGCCGGCCTCATCACCCACCGCGAGCGTGCCGAGCACGCCGCGGGTGCCTACCGGACGGCGTTCAGCGACGCCGGCTGCCTGAAGATGGTTCTCGACTGGAAGGGTTGCCAATGAGCAGTGCCGCGTCCCCCGTCATCTTCCTGCGCGACGAGCGCCTGAAGGCCGAAGCCGCGATCGAACCCGACCCGGTGCCCACCAGCCCGGCGGCGAAGACGACGCAGATCATCGCCATCTACGGCAAGGGTGGCATCGGCAAGAGCTTCACGCTCGCCAACCTCAGCTACATGATGGCCCAGCAGGGCAAGAAGGTGCTGCTGATCGGCTGCGACCCGAAGAGCGACACCACGAGCCTGCTGTTCGGCGGCAAGGCCACACCCACCATCATCGAGACCAGCTCGAAGAAGAAGCTGGCCGGCGAGGCGGT
>JAIXTY010000114.1 GCA_027483705.1 Rubrivivax sp. | reverse complement strand
GGCCACGCAGGCCGCAGGCCAGGCCGGTCAGCACATTGCTGCGCTCGTAGGCCTGGATCCAGCTCGACGTCTTCATGTCGCCCTTGCGGCGCATCGGGCCGGCGTGCATGGCGGTGTGCATCTCGTCGCCGGTGCGGTCCAGAAAGCCGGTGTTGATGAAGGCCACGCGGCTGGCCGCGGCGGCGATGCAGGCCTTGAGGTTGACGCTGGTGCGGCGCTCCTCGTCCATGATGCCCAGCTTGACGGTGCTGTCGGCCAGCCCCAGCAGCTGCTCGACGCGGCCGAAGAGCTCGGCCGCGAAGGCCACCTCGGTCGGGCCGTGCATCTTGGGCTTGACGATGTAGACGCTGCCGGCGCGGCTGTTCACGACGCCACCTTCGCCGTGGCGCTGCAGGTCGTGCAGCGCGATGGCGGTGGTGATGACGGCGTCCATGATCCCCTCGGGGATCTCCTTCCTGCCGCCATCCCGAGCGTCGACATAGAGGATGGCCGGGTTCGTCATCAGGTGGCCCACGTTGCGCAGGAACATCAGGCTGCGGCCGTGAAGCAGGATGTCGGCGCCTCCCTTGGGGCAGTGGTAGCGGCGGTCGGCGTTGAGGCCGCGCGTGAAGGTCTTGCCGCCCTTGCTCACCTGCTCGGTGAGCGTGCCCTTGAGGATGCCGAGCCAGTTTCGGTAGCCGACGATCTTGTCCTCGGCGTCGACCGCGGCCACCGAGTCCTCGAGGTCGAGGATGGTCGACAGCGCGGCCTCCACCACCACGTCGGCCACGCCGGCGGCGTCGGCCCGGCCGATCGGGGCGGTGCGGTCGATGCGGATGTCGACATGCAGGCCGTGGTGCTTGATCAGCACGCCCTGCGGCGAGGCGGCGTCGCCCTGGAAGCCCACCAGCTGCGACGGGTCCTTGAGCCCCGTCACGTGACCGCTGGCGAGCGTGACGCGCAGCGCGCCGCCGCCGATGACGTAGGCCGTGCTGTCGGCGTGGCTGCCTTCGGCCAGCGGCGCGGCGGTGTCGAGGAACTGCCGGGCGAAGGCGATGACCCTGGCGCCGCGCACCGGGTTGTAGCCGCCGGCGCGCCCGGCGCCGCCGTCCTCTGAAATGGCGTCGGTGCCGTAGAGCGCGTCGTACAGGCTGCCCCAGCGCGCGTTGGCGGCGTTCAATGCGTAGCGGGCGTTGAGGATCGGCACCACCAGCTGCGGGCCGGCCTGCTGCGCCAGCTCGGCGTCGACGTTGGCCGTGGTGGCCTGCACCTGCGCCGGCACGGGCACGAGGTAGCCGATGCGCTCGAGGAACGCGCGGTAGCTCGCCATGTCGGCGATCGGGCCGGGGTGCTGGCGGTGCCAGGCGTCGAGCTCGGCCTGCAGGCGGTCGCGCTCGGCCAGCAGCGCGGCGTTGCGCGGCGCGAGCTCGCGCACGATGGCGTCGAAGCCGGCCCAGAAGGCCGCGGGCTCGACACCGGTGCCGGGCAGCACCTCGTCGTTGACGAAGGCGGCCAGGGCGGTGTCGACGTGCAGGGAATGGATGGCGGTGCGCATGGCAGGGCTCCGGGAACTCAGGCGGGGGAAGGGAAGTGCTTGAGCACCTCGCGCAGCGAGGTGCCCGTGTAGTGCGGCGGCGGGCCCAGGGTCTCGGCGGGGCCGCCATTGCGGTTGATCCACAGCGTCGTGTAGCCGAACCAGGTGGCGCCCAGCGCGTCCCAGGCGTTGCTGCTGACGAACAGCACCTCGCGCGCGGGCAGGCCCAGCGCGGCGGTGCCCAGCGCGTAGGCCGCGGGGTCGGTCTTGTAGCGGCGCGCCGGGTGCACGCTGATCACGTGGCGCAGCAGCGGCTCGAAGCCGGCGCTCTTGACGGCCACGGCCAGCATCTCGGGATCGCCGTTGCTCAGGATGCCGGTGCTCACGCCGCGCGCGGCCAGCTCGGCCAGCACGCCGTGGTTCTCGGCGAAGGCGCTCAGGTGGCGGTACTGGTTCATCAGCCGCTGCTCGGCCTCGGGCGCGAGCGCCAGGCCCAGCCTCGCGGCCGCGTGCTGCAGGCCCGCGCGCGTGAGCTCCCAGAACGGCTGGTAGCGCTCGCCGGCGCTCATGCTGACGAGCCGCGTGTACTCGATCTGCTTGTCGCGCCAGGCGTGCGACAGGCGCTCGCCGTGGCCCGGGAACAGTTGCTCGGCGAGCAGGGCCACGCTGTGCACGTCGAACAGCGTGCCGTAGGCGTCGAAGAGAACGGCCTTCAGGACCATACCCGCACTGTATTCAGCAAGCCGGCGTTGATTAAGTGGGCTTGAAGGCAGAGATTCATGCGTTCCGTGCGCATAATCCAGCCACGATGGACCGCTTGAAGCAGATCGAATCCTTCGTGGCCGTGTCCACCAAGGGCAGCCTCACCGCCGCGGCGCTGGCCGAGGGCGTGGCGCCGGCGGTCATCGGGCGCCGCATCGATGCGCTGGAAGAGCGCCTGGGCGTGAAGCTGCTGATGCGCACCACGCGCCGCATCACGCTCACCCACGAGGGCAGCGCCTTCCTCGAGGACTGCCAGCGCCTGCTGGCCGACCTGGGCAATGCCGAGGCCAGCGTCACGGCCGGCGGCGTCAAGGCCAGCGGTCACCTGCGCGTGACGGCGCCGGCCGGCTTCGGCCGCCGCCACGTGGCGCCGCTGGTGCCGGGCTTCCTGGCGCAGCACCCGGAGGTGAGCCTGAGCCTGAACCTCTCGGACCGCGTCGTCGACATCGTCAACGAGGGTTTCGACTGCGCCATCCGCGTCGGCGACCTGCCCGACTCCAGCCTCGTGAGCGTGCGCCTGGCCGACAACCGGCGCCTGTGCGTGGCGGCGCCGTCCTACCTGGCGCGGGCCGGCACGCCGGCCTCACCGGCCGAGCTGACGAAGCACCAGTGCCTCACGCTCAGCAGCGACGCCAGCCAGACGCGTGGCTGGGCCTTCGTGGCGGACGGCGAGATCACGCACCTGCGGCCCGGCGGCCGCCTGGACTGCAGCGACGGGCAGGTGCTGCACCGCTGGTGCGTGCAGGGCCTGGGCATCGCCTGGCGCAGCACCTGGGAGGTCGAAGGCGACATCGCCGCCGGCCGCCTGGTGCCGCTGCTCGAGGACTTCGCCGCGCCGCCCAACGGCATCTACGCCGTGTTCCCGCAACGCCGCCACCTGCCGCTGCGCGTGCGGCTGTGGATCGACTTCGTGAAGCACAGCTTCGGCGACCCCGGCTACTGGGCCGCCTCGGCTGCCGCCAACGCCTGAAGCGCGGCGCGAGGGGCGCTGCGGTGCACGGGCCTGGCGGCCCGCGGCGACCCGGTTACTTCTTGGCCTTCTCGTCGGCCATGCACTTCTTGATGTGGCTGGTCTTGGCGGCGCCGGCCAGCTTCTTGTCGGCGGCGCTCTTCTCGCAGGCCGGGCTCGCGGCGGCGGGCGCGGCACCGGCGTCCTTCTCGCACTTCTTGACGAAGCTGGTCTTGGCGGCGCCGGCGAGCTTCTTCTCTTCGGCCATCTTGTTGCAGTCGGCGGCAAAGGCGCTGGTGGACAGCAGCAGGCCGGCACACGCCACGGCGAGCGTGGACTTCAGGGTGCTCTTGAACATCGGGTACTCCTCGGTTGGATGGGGCATGGGCCCGCTGCCGATTGCAGCAGAGCGCGGCCGTGGCGGCCACCCCGTCAACGCCCGGTCCCGTGTTTACGCTGACAGGGCCAGACCCTAGCGGCGCTGCGCCGCGGCGGCTTCCTGCGCCTCGTGCAGCCGCCGCACCAGCACCTTGATGAAGGCCTTGTCGAAGCGGTGGCGTGTGGTCAGGCTCAGCCGCTCCAGGCTCTCGGGCGTGAACGACAGCGTTGTCGCCGGCTGCGACACGAGGATGTCCACCGTGTGCCGGCGCAGCGCCGGGTTCGGCGCCAGGTAGGCCATCTCGCCCACCGTGCTGCCCGCGCCCAGGCTGGCGACGTTGCGGCTGTCGCGGTAGATGTCGACGCGGCCCTGCGTGACGATGTGGAAGCTCGAGCCTTCCTCGCCCTTGCGGTAGAGCGCGTCGCCAAAGCCGTGGCGGTGCCACGCCGCGCGGTGCACCACCTCCCAGAGCTCGACGTCGCCGAAGTCGGCGAAGAACTCCAGGCTGCGCAGCAGCGTGAAGCGCTCCGAGTCGAGCACCTCCTGCAGCGCGCCCTTGTCGTGCCGGTGCTCGGCGCCGGCGGCCGTCAGCGCGCGGGCGAACTCGTCCCAGCTCGCCGGGCGCAGCTCACGCTCCTTGGCCAGGCACTGCTCGACCAGCGCCACCAGCGCCGGCGGCACGCCGTCGCGCAGCGAGCCCAGCGGCGGCGGGCTGGCGTGGTAGATCTGGTGCATCAGCGCCGGCTGCTGCTGGGCGTCGAACGGCGGCCGGCCGGCCAGCAGGTGGTACAGCACGGCGGCCAGCGAGTAGATGTCGGCGCGGCAGTCGAGCACGTCGCCGTCGAGCTGCTCCGGCGACATGTAGGCCAGGCTGCCGACGCGGTAGACCTGCGTCTGGTCGGTGGCGGTGTTGAAGACGCTGCCGAAGTCGGTGACCTTGACCTCGTTGATGCGTTCGCCATCGAGCGTCACCAGCAGGTTGGCCGGCTTGACGTCGCGGTGGATCAGCCCCTGGCGGAAGCAGTAGCCCAGCGCCATCGCGCACTTGAAGCCGATCTCGATCACCTGCGCCACCGGCAGCAGCCGGTCGGCGCGGCAGAAGCGGCGCAGCGTCACGCCCTCGACGTACTCCATCACGAGGTACGGCGACTCGGCGTCGGCCACGGCGTCGAGGATCTGCACCACGTTCGGGTGCTGCAGCTGCCCGACCAGCGCCGCCTCGGCGGCGAAGAAGCGCTGCTGGAAGTGCTGCTCGCGGCTGTCGGCCAGCAGGTTGCCGCGCACGCGCTTGATCGCGACCTTGCGGTTGTTGAAGGGGTCGTGGCAGAGGAAGACCTCGCTCGTCGCGCCCTCGCCGATCTTGGCCTGCACGACGTACTTGCCGATGCGCGACGGCAGGGCCAGCGCGGCGGCGGGCGGCGCCGCCGGCAGGGCTTGGGCGGGGAGGGCGAGGCGGGAAGACACGGCCTGGCCATGGTGCCGGCGTGGCCGCCAGCCGAAGCCCGGAACAGGGCGGCGCAAGCCGCGCTGTTCGAGGGGCCCCCGTAGAATCCCGGGCATGATCGAAGCCACGCAGGCCCTGCGCGAAGCGCTGCAGACCGTGTTCGCCGAGCTCGTGGCCGGCACCGGCCACGCCGCCCCCGACGCGACGTTCGAAACCCCGAAGCAGGCGAGCCACGGCGACCTGGCCATCACCGGCGCCATGGGCCTGGCGCGCGCGCTGAAGAAGAACCCGCGCGAGATCGCCACGGAACTCGTGCAGCGGCTGCAGCAGCAGGCCGCTGTGCAGCGCTGGGTGGCGGCGCTCGAGATCGCCGGCCCTGGCTTCGTGAACCTGCGCCTGGCCCCGGCGGCCAAGCAGGCCGTCGTGGCCGAGGTGCTGGCCGCCGGCCCGTGCTTCGGCACCAGCGCCACGCACCAGGGGCAGCGCGTGATGGTGGAGTTCGTCTCGGCCAACCCCACCGGCCCGCTGCACGTGGGCCACGGCCGCAACGCCGCCCTGGGCGACTGCATCTGCAACCTGATGCAGACGCAGGGCTGGGAGGTGCTGCGCGAGTTCTATTACAACGACGCCGGTGTGCAGATCAACACGCTGGGCACCAGCACGCAGGCGCGGCTGAAGGGGCTCAAGCCCGGCGACGCCGGCTGGCCCGAGGCCGCCTACAACGGCGACTACATCGCCGACATCGCCGTCGACTTCGCGGCGCGCAAGACGGTGGTGGCCGACGACCGCCGCTTCACCGCCAGCGGCGACCCCGACGACATCGAGGGCCTGCGCCAGTTCGCGGTGGCCTACCTGCGCCACGAGCAGGACCTCGACCTGCAGGCCTTCGGCGTGCACTTCGACCACTACTACCTCGAGAGCAGCCTCTACAGCGACGGCCGCGTCGACGACACCGTGCAACGCCTCGTCGCCAGCGGCAAGACCTACGAGAAGGACGGCGCGCTGTGGCTGAAGACCACCGACTACGGTGACGACAAGGACCGCGTGATGCGCAAGTCCGACGGCACCTACACCTACTTCGTGCCCGACGTCGCCTACCACCTGGCCAAGTTCGAGCGCGGCTACGGCAAGGTCATCAACGTGCAGGGCACCGACCACCACGGCACCGTGGCCCGCGTGCGCGCCGGCCTGCAGGCCGCCGGCCTGGGCATCCCGGCGGGCTACCCCGATTACGTGCTCTACAAGATGATCACGGTCATGCGCGGCGGCCAGGAGGTGAAGATCTCCAAGCGCGCCGGCAGCTACGTGACGCTGCGCGACCTGATCGACTGGACCAGCCGCGACGCGGTGCGCTTCTTCCTCATCAGCCGCAAGTCCGACACCGAGTTCGTGTTCGACATCGATCTGGCGCTGAAGGCCAACGACGAGAACCCGGTCTTCTACGTGCAGTACGCGCACGCGCGCATCTGCTCGGTGCTGGCGCAGTACGGCGGCGAGCGCGACTTCGCCACCGCCGACCTGTCGCGGCTGACCGCGCCCACCGAAGCCGCGCTGATGCTGAAGCTGGCCGAGTACCCGGCGATGCTGGCGCGCGCGGCCGCCGAGTTCGCGCCGCACGACGTGGCCTTCTACCTGCGCGACCTGGCGGCCGCCTTCCACGCCTACTACGCGGCCGAGCGCTTCCTCGTCGACGACGCGCCGCTGGCGCGCGCCCGCATGGCGCTGCTGGCGGCCACGGCGCAGGTGCTGAAGAACGCGCTCGCGGTGCTGGGTGTCTCGGCACCCGAGTCGATGCACCGCGAGGCCTTGGCCGAAGGAGCCGCCGCATGAAGCAGCGTGGCGGCTTTGCACTCGGCCTCGTCGTCGGCCTGCTGATCGGCCTGGCGCTGGCGCTGGGCGTGGCCCTGTACATCACCAAGGCGCCGGTGCCCTTCATCGACAAGGTGCCGCAGCGCACCGCCGAGCAGGACAGCGCCGAGGCCGCCAAGAACCGCAACTGGGATCCCAACGCGGCGCTCGGCGGCCTGGCGGCGCAGCGCGCCGCCAGCGCGGCGAACGCGGGCACCGTCGCCTCGGGCGTCGTCGCGGCGCCGCCGGCGGCCGCGCCCGCATCGGCGCCCAAGCCCGCGCGCGACCCGGCGGCCATCCTCGCCGGCCAGGCCAGCCCGGCGCCCGCGACGCCGGCAACGCCCGCGCCGCCCGTGGC
>JAIXTY010000229.1 GCA_027483705.1 Rubrivivax sp. | reverse complement strand
GGACGCGCGCCTCGTGCACCGCGTCAGCGGCATGGTGCTGCGGCCGGACTTCCACGCCCCACCCACCGTGGGCCGCACCGAAGACCGCGCGCTGGTGGGCCTGGACGCCCACACGCCCACGGGCCTGGTGCTGTTCGGCGGCACGGGCTCGCGCGTGATGCTGCGCATCGCCCGCGCGCTGCCCGACACCCCGCTGGTGCTGATGTGCGGCCGCAACGAGGCCCTGGCCGCCACGCTGCGCGCGCTGCCGGCGCGGGCGCCGCGCGTGGTGGTGGGCTTCACGTCCGAGGTGGCGCGCTGGATGCGCCGCTGCGACTTCTTCATCGGCAAGCCGGGCCCGGGTTCGCTGAGCGAGGCGGTGTCGCAGGGCCTGCCGGTCATCACCACGCACAACGCCTGGACGATGCCGCAGGAGCGCTGGAACACGGAGTGGGTGCGCCAGCACGGCCTGGGGCTGGTGCTGCGGCGCTTCGCGCAGGTGGACGAGGCCGTCCCGCGGCTGCTGGCCGACCTGCCGGCCTACCGCGCCCGCGTGGCGACCCTGCCGAACCGCGCCGTCTACGAGGTGCCGCCCATCCTGGACGGCATCCTGCAACAGGCCGCCCGGCCCGCCTGCGCGACGCCGGCGTCATCGGCCTGACGCACCGGCGTCACGCCAGCGTCGCGGGTGAGCGGCAGCATGCCCGCATGCGCCGTGATGACATCTCCGCCCTCGACGCCCCGCCCCTGCCACCCAACGCGGAGGCCGAGGCCGGCGACGACGGCGAACGCATCCGCGTGCGTACCGCGTGGATCTCCGACGTGCACCTGGGCACACCCGGCTGCCAGGCTGGCGCGCTGCTGGACTTTCTGCGCACGGTGGAGTGCGAGACGCTGTACCTGGTGGGCGACATCATCGACGGCTGGCAGCTGCGCCGCAGCTGGTACTGGCCGCAGGCCCACAACGACGTCGTGCAGAAGGTGCTGCGCAAGGCGCGCAAGGGCACGAAGGTGATCTTCGTGCCCGGCAACCACGACGAGTTCGCGCGCAAGTACCTCAACCACAACTTCGGCGGCGTCGATGTCGTCGAAGAGGCCATCCATGAGCTGGCCGACGGCCGCAAGCTGTGGATCACGCACGGCGACTACTTCGACGGCGTGATCCAGTGCGCCAAGTGGCTGGCCTACGTGGGCGACTCGGCCTATGAGTTCACGCTGCGCATGAACCGCCACCTGAACTCGCTGCGCGCGCGCCTGGGGCTGCCGTACTGGAGCCTGAGCAAGTACCTCAAGCTCAAGGTCAAGCGCGCGGTCAGCTTCATCGGCGACTTCGAGGCCGCGGTCGCACGCGAGGCCCGCGCCAAGGGCGTGCAGGGTGTCGTGTGCGGCCACATCCACCACGCCGAGATGCGCCTGATCGACGGTGTGCTGTACTGCAACGACGGCGACTGGGTCGAAAGCCTCACCGCGCTGGTGGAGCATGCCGATGGGCGGCTGGAGATCCTGGACTGGGCGGCGCGCCTGGCCGGTGCGCGCCAGGCCGCCGCGGCCGGGGCCGGCACGGCGGGCACCACGCCCGACGCGGTGGCCGTGCCCCCGGGCGTGCCCGCGGTGCCCTGAGCCACGCCGCCGGCCACCGATCGGTGGCAGCATCGGGCTTCACCGGAGCCCGATGCCCGCCATGTCCGCCCACTGCTGCCCCACGCCGTCGCAACCCGCCGTGGACCCCGCCTACCGCCGCGCGCTGTGGGTGGCGCTCGTCGTCAACGCCGCCATGTTCGTGGTGGAGCTGTCGGCGTCGTGGACCTCGGGCTCGCTGTCGCTGCTGGCCGACAGCATCGACTTCTTCGGCGACGCCGCCAACTACGCGCTGTCGCTGGCCGTCGTCGGGCTGGCACTGTCGGTGCGCGCGAAGGCCGCGCTGCTGAAGGCCGCGTGCATGGCCGGCTTCGGCGTGTTCGTGCTCGGCCAGGCGCTGTGGCGGCTGCGCAGCGGCACACCGCCCGAGGCGCTGACCATGGGCGTGGTGGGCTTTGCCGCGCTGCTGGCCAACGTGGGCGTGGCCTGGATGCTGTTCCGCTTCCGCAACGGCGACGCGCAGATGCGCTCGGTGTGGATCTGCTCGCGCAACGACGCGATCGGCAACCTGGCCGTGATGCTGGCGGCGCTGGGGGTGTTCGGCACCGGCAGCGCGTGGCCCGACCTGGTCGTGGCCGGCATCATGGCCGTGCTGGCGCTCACCGGCGCGCGCAGCGTCTGGCGGCAAGCACGCGCCGAGCTTCGCGGCGAGCCGTCCGCTGCCGGCCTTGCGCATGAGCACGCGCATAAACACGCGCACGCACACGACCACGGCCACGCCCACCACCACCCGCACTGACATGCATTTCGACCTCGTCGACCTGCGCCTGATGGTGCGCATCGCCGAAGCCAACAGCCTGACGCGCGGCGCCGAGGCCTCGTTCCTGAGCCTGCCGGCGGCCAGCACGCGCATCAAGAACCTCGAAGAGAGCATCGGCACCAAGCTGCTGTACCGCACCAGCCAGGGCGTCACGCTCACGCCACCGGGCCAGGCCTTCGTGCACCACGCGCGCACCGTGCTCGGCCAGCTTGCGCACCTGACGGGCGACATGCAGGAGTACGCCAAGGGCATCAAGGGCCACCTGCGCGTGGCCGGCAGCACCACGGCGATGAGCGAGTTCCTGCCGCCGGTGCTGAGCCGCTACCTGCGCAGCCACCCCGACGTGAACATCGACCTGCGCGAGCGCCTGAGCCACGACATCGTGCGCGGCGTCAGCGAAAGCCAGCTCGACATCGGCATCGTCTCGGGCCCGGTGCGCACCGAGGCGCTGCAGGCCATTCCGTACCGCAGTGACCACCTCGTGCTGGTGGTGGCGGCCGACCACCCGCTGGCCGCCGAGGCCGCCGTGCCCTTCGTGCGCACGCTCGACCACGACCACGTCGGCATGCACGAGGCCAGCGCCATCCACGCCTTCCTGCGCCAGGTGAGCGCCGCCGAGCACCGCACGCTGCGCATGCGCATCGAGGTCGGCAACTTCGAGACCGCCTGCCGCATGATCGAGGCCGGCATCGGCGTGGGCATCGTGCCCTTGTCGTCGGCGCGCCGGCATGCCGAGCGGCTGGCCATCCGCATCGTGCCGCTGGCCGACGGGTGGTCGCTGCGCCAGCAGTTCGTGGTGGTGCGGCAGCTCGACACGCTGCCCGGCTTCGGCCGCGACCTGGTGGACCTGCTGATCGAAGACGCGCAGTCGGCGTAGCCGGCACGGCAGCGAGCACGCGCTGCGCCCGTGCTACCTCGTCGGCGCACGGCCGGCCCGGCTCATGGCAACCAGCGCGGCGGCACGGTGGCGGCGCCGTCGAGCGCCCACACGCGCGCGATCAGGCCGCGCATCTCGGCCGCGCTGGCGCCGCCCCGGTAGGCGGCCAGCGCCAGCGCCTTGGCTTCGAGCTCGGGCCGTGTGAGCGTGTTGCCGGGGTCGCCCTTGGGCTCGTCGACACGGCCCTGCAGCACGCGGCCGTCGCGCGCGCGCACCTCGACCTTGCCGATCCAGCGCGCCGGGTAGGCGGCGTCGACCTCGGCGTCGAGCACCATGCGCACGCGGCCGGCGAAGGCGCGCACGCGTTGGTCGCGCCAGCCGGCGTCGAAGGCCTGCAGGCCGGCGTGGCCGTGCTGCGCCACCAGCGCCAGCACCGTGCCCATCGAAAACTTGCTCTGGTGCACGGTCTGCGGGTCGGTGACGGGGCCGAGCACGTCGATGGCGCCCTGGTGCACGAACGTGGTGACCTGCTCGATGTCGTCCATCGCCAGGCCGTGCGTGCGCATCACCTGTTGCAGCGCGTCGGCCGCGGGGTGCGTGTGGCGGCACGAGGCGTGCCACTTGAACGAAGTCTCGGCCGTGGCCCAGCGCGTGCCCAGGCCGTGGGTCAGGCGGGCGGGGTCGGCGTCGGTCGACATGCCCGCGGCCAGGCCCTGAGGCCCTTCGAGGATGTGCGCGGCGCCCGTCAGCCCCTCGGCCGCGAGCAGGGCCGCCGCCAGGCCCGTGGACGCGGCGTGCGTGGTGTGCAGCTGCTTGGAGTCCGCCGCATCGCGCAGGAACTCCCACAGCCCCGCCGCCTGCGTGCCGGCCGAGCCGAAGGCGTGCAGCATGGCCTCGGGCGACAGGCCCAGGAGCCGCCCAACCGCCGCCGCCGCGGCCAGCGAACCCGCCGTGCCGGTGGTGTGGAACACCTTGTAGTGCGAGCGGCCGAGGAACTCGCCGACGCGGATGCCCACCTCGTAGCCAGCGACGGCGGCCACGAGCAGATCGCGCCCCGTGGCGCCACGCGCCTGCGCCACCGCCAGCGCGGCCGGGAACACCACGGCCGCGGGGTGGAACACCGAGCCGTTGTGCACGTCGTCCTGCTCGGCCACGTGCGAGGCCGCGGCGTTGATGGCCGCGGCCACCAGCGGGCTCGAGCCGCGGCGGTGGATCAGCACCTCGGCCGGGCCGTCGGCCGGGCCCTGGCTCAGCCAGAAGGCCGCGAGGGCCTCCACCGCCCGCGCACCCCGACCGGCCAGCACCGAGGCCGTCCAGTCGAGGAACAGGTCCTCGGTGCGGCGCAGCACCGCCGGCGGGATCTGCGCGTGCGACAGCGTCGCGGCAAAGGCGGCCAGCGTGCGGCTGGGGTGCGGGTCGTGCATGCGTGTCCCTTCGTGCGCGGGCCTCAGACGGCGCCGGCCTCGCGCAGCGCCGCGATCTCGCCGGCGCCGTAGCCCAGCTCGGCCAGGATGGCCTCGGTGTGCGCGCCCACCGCGGGGATGTCGCCCATCACCGGCTCGAAGTCGTCGGGCAGCGCCGGCGGGCGCAGCGCCGGCAGCGGGCCCGCGGGGCTGCCCACCTCGGTGAAGCGGCCGCGCGCGCGCAGCTGCTCGTGCGCCCAGACCTCGGCCATGCCGTTGAGCCGTGCGTTGGCGATCTGCGCCGCCTCCAGCCGCGCGATCACCTGCGCCGAGTCGAGCGTGCGGAAGACCTCGTCGATCAGCGCGCGCAGCGTCTCGCGCGAGGCCACGCGCCGGGGGTTGGAGTCGAAGCGCGGGTCGCGCGCCAGCGCGGGCTGCAGCAGCACGTGCTCGCAGAACTGCTGCCACTCGCGCTCGTTCTGCAGGCCCAGCATCACCGTTCTGCCGTCGCCGGTGGCAAACGGGCCGTAGGGGTAGATGGTGGCGTGGGCGGCGCCGGCACGCGGCGGCGGCTCGGCGCCGTCGAGTGCGTAGTACAGCGGAAAGCTCATCCACTCGGCCATGGCCTCGAGCATCGACACGTCAATGCGGCAGCCCTGCCCCGTGCGCCCGCGCTGGATGATCGCCGCCAGGATGCTGCTGTAGGCATGCATGCCGGCGGCGATGTCGGCGATCGACGCGCCGGCCTTGGCCGGGGACTCGGGCGTGCCGGTCACGCTCAGGAAGCCGGCCTCGCTCTGGATGAGCAGGTCGTAGGCCTTCTTGTCGCGCATCGGGCCGGGGCGCGCGGGGTCGTCGCCGTAGCCGCTGATGTCGCAGACGATGAGCCGCGGGTGCTGCCGCTTCAGCCTCTCGTGGCCCAGGCCCATGCGGGCCGCGGCGCCGGGCGCCAGGTTCTGCACCAGCACGTCGGCGCGCGCCACCAGGCGCTGCATCACCTGCATCGCGGCGGGCTGCTTCAGGTCGAGCGTGAGGCTTTCCTTGCCGCGGTTCGTCCACACGAAGTGCGAGCTCAGGCCACGCGCGCGGCGGTCGTAGCCGCGGGCCTGGTCGCCGCTGCCGGTGCGCTCGATCTTGATCACGCGCGCACCCAGGTCGGCCAGCTGCCGCGTGGCAAAGGGCGCCGCGATCACGTGCTCCAGCGCGACGACGGTGATGCCTTCGAGCGGTCTCATCGGCAGGCCCTCAGAAGCTGCGGGGCAGCCCGAGCACGTGCTCGGCCACGTAGCTGAGGATCAGGTTCGTGGAGATCGGCGCCACCTGGTACAGGCGCGTCTCGCGGAACTTGCGCTCGACGTCGTACTCGCAGGCGAAGCCGAAGCCGCCGTGGAACTGGATGGCCGCGTTGGCCGCCTCCCAGCTGGCCTTGGCCGCCAGCAGCTTGGCCATGTTGGCCTGTGCGCCGCAGGGCGCGTGGGCGTCGAACAGGCGGCAGGCCTCCCAGCGCATCAGGTCGGCGGCCTCGAGTTCGACCAGCGCCTCGGCGATCGGGAACT
>JAIXTY010000292.1 GCA_027483705.1 Rubrivivax sp. | reverse complement strand
CTTCGTCGACGGCCGCGACGGCATCGCGCTCGAGCGCCCCGACGCCGCGGCGCTGGCCGCGGCCGTGGCCGCGCTGCTGGCCGACCCCGCACGCGCCGCCGCGCTAGGCCGCGCCGGCCGCGAATGCGTGCGCGGCTTCCGCTGGGAGCGCACGGCCGAGCGCCTGCGCGAGGCGCTGGCGGGCCCGCGTGCCCCCGAGACTGCCGTGGCCGCACCGGGACAGCCCGGCCTGACCTTGCCATGAAGCGCTTCACGCTGCTGCCGGCGCGCCCCGCACTCGGCCGCCACCGGCCGGTGACGCTGATGCGGCCGCAGGCCGCGCCGCGCCCGGCCGAGGGCAGCGTGCTGTTCGTCGCCCAGTTCGCCGCCTACGTGCTGCTGATGGGGCTGGCCTACACGGCGCAGTCCGGTCTGATCAAGGTGCTGGGCAATATCTATGCGGTGGTGATATTCGGCGTGGTGGCCTTCGCCTGGGCCACGCGCGCGCACCCGCCGTCTCGTTGGTCGCTGATCGTCGTCGTGGCCTACGTCGTCTACCTGACGGGCATCGCCTGCAGCATCGTCGTCAACCCGAACAACATCATCTGGGGCGACCTCGTCAAGATCACGCTGGTCCCGGCTTTCCTGGTGTTCGGCGCCGCGTTCGAGCGCCGCCGCCTCGCCCAGGGCGATGACTTCCTGTGGCAGCGACCCGCGGTGCGGGCGATGCTGGCGGTGCTGATCGCGGTGCCGCTGCTCACCTGGGCCGGCCAGTTGCTGCAGAGTGGCTTCGAGATCGACGGCGTGCGCGAGACCTCGATCTTTGCCAACCGCAACAACGCTGCGGTGTATGCCGTCGCGGTACTGGCGATGGTGGCCGTCATCACCGGGAAGCCGATCCGCAGCCTGATCGTCTTCATGGCCGTGGGCATGATGTTCGGCACCCTGGGCGTGTTGCTGGCCGTGGTCTTTGCGATGGCGATGACGGTGGCCAAGCCGCGCGAATTGCTCGTGCTGGCGCTGCTGGTGGCGGCTGCCGCGGCGGGCTACATGATCTGGCCCGACGACAAGCCCTTTGTCCGCTTCACGCCGGTCATTGAAAGCGTGCGCTACCTGGCCGACGGCCGCATCAATCTGCGCACCGTGACCTTCGCCGAGCTCGTGCTGCTGTTGAAGACCCAGGACCTGTCCTTCGTATTCCGACTCAAGCACTGGGTCGACATCCTGTCGGTGTGGAGCGCGGCCGATCTCTACCACTGGCTGTTCGGCTTCGGCGTCGGCTCCAGCGTCCGCCTGACGGATCTGCGCATCGTGCCGCACAACGACTACCTGCGGCTGCTGTTCGAGTTCGGGCTGGTGACGCTGACGGCGTTTCTCGCGATCCTGGTGCTGGTGTTTGCGCGGCTGGGCCGGCGCTGGGAGACGGTGCCGCTGCTGACCGTGGCGATCTACCTCTTCAGCGAGAACCTGATCGACAACTACACCGCGATGGCGTTCGTCTTCTTCAGTGCCGGCGTGTTGGCCGAGCGCGTGGCCGCCGCATCGCGCCCACCCGCGGTGGCGCGGCGATGACGCGGCTGCTCAACGTCAACACCTACCACTACCGGCGCGGCGGCAGCGATGTCGTCTACCTGGACCACGCGGCGATGATGACCGGCGCCGGCTTCGAGTGCGCGTACTTCGCGATGCAGCACCCGAAGAACGAGCCCACGCCGTGGAGCCGCCACTTCATCGACGAGCTGGAGTTCGGTCACGCCTACGGCTGGCTCGAGAAGGCCACGATGGCCAGCAAGGTCGTGTGGTCGTGGGAGGCGCGCGCGAAGCTGGCTCGGCTGCTCGACGAGTTTCCGGCCGACGTGGCGCATCTGCACTGCATCTACCACCACCACTCGCCGGCCATCCTGCCGCTGTTCAGCGAGCGCGGCATTCCGGCAGTGATGACGGCGCACGACCTGAAGATCGCCTGCCCGGCCTACAAGATGCTCAACCGTGGCGGCATCTGCGAGCGCTGCCGCGACGGCAGCGTGCTCAACGTCGTGAAGCACCGCTGCGTGCGCGACTCGCTCGCGGCCAGCGCCATCGTGGCCGTGGAAAGCGGCCTGCATCGGCAGCTGCGCACCTGGCATCGGCACCTGGCGGCGGTGGTGTGCCCGAGCCGCTTCTTCATGGACAAGTTCGTGGCCTGGGGCTGGCGCCGTGAGCAGCTCGTGCACGTGCCGAACTGGGTGGACGCGGCCGTGTTCGAGCCGCGCTTCGAGCCCGGCCAACACGTGCTGTACTTCGGCCGGCTGGCACGCGAAAAGGGTGTTGCGACGTTGATCCGCGCCGCGGCGGCGGCTCGCGTGCCGCTCAAGCTGGCCGGCACCGGCCCCGAGGAGGCCACGCTGCGGGCGCTGGCCGCGGCGGCGGGTGGCGAGGTCGAGTTCCTTGGCTTCGTTGGCGGCCGGGCACTGCACGACGCGGTGCGCGCCGCGCGTTGCGTGGTGCTGCCCTCGGAGTGGTACGAGAACGCGCCGATGAGCGTGCTGGAAAGCATGGCGCTGGGCACGGTGGTGGTGGGCGCCGACATCGGCGGCATCGGCGAGATCGTCGAGCACGGGCAGGGCGGCTGGCTGTTCCCCAGTGGCGACACCGAGGCGCTGGCCGAGCGGCTGCGCGCCGTGGCCGCGATGCCCGATGTCAGTCTCGTGGAGCAGGCCAGGCTGGCACGTGAGCGGGTCGAGCAGCGCTTCTCGCGGCAGCGCTACATGGGCGCGATGCTCGATCTGTACGCGCGGCAGGGCGTGCATCTGCCGGAGGCCGTGGCATGACGGCGCCGCGCCTGCTGGTACGGGTGCTCGGCGTCCGCGACGTGCCGGTCACTCCCTGCGAGGTGGCGGCGATGGTGGCGGCCGGCCGCGCACGGCGTGCGTCGTCCTTTACGCAGGTCTCGGTGGGGTAACGCTATGCCGGGTTGCTCGCAGCTTGGGTGCCCCTCGAATCTGGACCGGCGCGGCAAGATCGGCAAGGCCGGGCCGGCCATGCCTGAGACCTCGAACATGCCCAGGCCCCGACGTTCAGGAGGAACTTCGATCGACGAAGCCCTCGCGCTTCAACAGGCTCAAGGCCGCCGCTTCAGCCGTGCTGATGCCGAACCACCGCCACTGCGGCCGGGCCAGACGCAAGGGTCCGACTCCGACGCTCGCGTTGGTGCGGAACTGATCCCAGGGCACGCGGGTGTCGAGCCAATAGTCGGCGCCACCCCCCACCAGAAGCGTCGAAGCGGTGCCCTCCGGCAATTCGCGTCCGTCCGACGCCACGACGCGGGCCTGGAACATCACCAGCACGCCGCACACAGAGGCGCTGCCCAGGTTCACCCGACCCTGTCGCGGCCACCAGTGGAACGCGCGTCCCGAACCGAAACCCACGCGCGCCTGATCGCCGCCCATGAACGTGATGTCGGCGGAGACGTTTTCGTTGTCGCCAAAGTCGGGCCTGAAGGCGGCACCTTCTATGCCCCCCTTCTGTACGCGCAGCCACTGCTGGGTGATGCCCGACTGTTGGCAAAGCAGTGTCTGCATGTGTCGCAACTCCAGACGCTGACCGCCGGCGGGGGATCCCGCTGTCCAAAAGGCCTGGGCCCAGCCGGTGAAGGCGGCGAATCCTGGAGGCACCCGGTTGCCGGCATGCGTGACGCCCTTGCTTTGCCAGTCGTAGCCGACTGGAACGCCTGCAGGAACAGCTTCGTGGGCGCTGAGCATGGGCCGGGCCACGTCCGCGAGCTCGTCTGCCGAGAGATCAATGGGCAGGCGTCCAGGGGGCAACTCCGCAGGCCGGGGTGGCGCAGCGCCGGGTGTGGGCGCGGGATCCACAGGCGCAGCCGCCATCACGCTGCTCGTGGCCGGGGAGTCGCCGTCACCGCCACCGCACGCCGCGAGGCCCAGACAGAACAGACTGGTCAGAAGGCCCATCATGTGAACTCGGAGTCCGCGCCGAGTGTAGATCCGGGTTCTGGCGTGTCGGTTGGCCATATCCGGTTTTCGGAAGCAGCGCGGACAGATGAAGCCCCTGGCTACTCACCGTCACAACTTGAGGTGGTGACATGAGCCTGGCCGCGCCGCGACAGCACCGTCTGCTTTCTGGAACCGCGTGGAATCTGTTTGGCCTCGTCCTGCCGCTCCTTGTGGCCGTGGTCACGATTCCCTGGTTGATTCGACTGGTTGGACTTGACCGCTTCGGCTTTCTGGCGCTGGCCTGGGTGTTGGTGGGCTACACCAGCCTGCTTGATCTGGGAATCGGCAAAGCCGTGATCCGCACGATGGCTGCGCGCCTGGCCCTGGCCGACGAGCCGGGCGCACTCGAGCGGGGCCGTGTGGGCCTGGTGTTCCTGGGCATGCTCGGGCTGCTGATGGCAGCGCTGCTGGCGCTGGCCTCGGGCCTTCTCGTGGAGAAGGTGCTCAAGGTGCCGGACGGGCTCGTTGCCGAGGCGGCCGTGGCGTTGCCGCTGCTCGCGGCGTCACTGCCCTTCGTTCTCGTCACCGGCGGCTATGTCGGTGTGATGAGCGCGTACCAGGACTTCAAGCCGATGAACCTGATCCGCGCGGCGCTGAGCTTGCTGACTTACCTGTCGCCCTTGCTGTTGGCTCTGGCAGGGCATGGAAGCCTGCCGGGCTTGGTGCTGGCCGTTCTTGGCGTGCGAGTCCTGGGCACGGCGTGCTACGGATTGGTGTGCTGGCGCCGATACGGCCTGTCCGTTCGCCCCTTCGTACCACCGGTTCCGCTGATGCGAGAGATCTTCTCTCTTGGCGGCTGGATGACGGTGTCCAACCTGGTCGGGCCCCTGGTGAGCTACCTTGACCGCCTCATGCTGGGCACCCTGGTTCCACTGCAATCGGTTGGCGTGTACGCGGCTCCGTATGACCTGATGCAGCGTCTGCTCATGGTGCCCTATGCATTGATGGCCGCCTGGTTTCCCCAGGCTGCTGGCCTTCGGCCGTCCTCGCCCGAGATCGGGCAGGCGCTGGCCGACATGCTGCGCTGGCTGTTGTGCGCCATGGTGCCCCTGGTCCTGTTCATCTGCGCCATTGCCCACCCGGCCATGGTGCTCTGGCTCGGGGCAGATCAAGGCCCGGTTGCGGCACAGGTTCTGCAACTGCTGGTGGCGGGCCTGCTGTTCAATGCGCTTGCGCAAGGACCGGCCACGCTCATCCTGGCAGCGGGGCACCCGCGACGAATCGCGATGCTTCACATGGCCCAGGTTCCGTTGTTTGCCACGCTGCTGTGGGCGTTGACGAGCGCCTTTGGCATCGTCGGCACTGCCATGGCCGTGGCCTTGCGCTTTGTTCTCGACGCCGGGGCTGTGTCCGCGCTGGCCTGGTTCGATCTGGTCCGCATGCCCGGGCAGCAGTTGCCCTGGCGCTCGGGCGTGCTGCCGCTGGCCGTGTGCGGGCTGCTGCTGGGGGCGAGCCAGTTGCCGCGTGACTGGGTGGCCTCGGCAATCATGGCAGTGTTGGCGCCGGGACTGTGGCTGGTCTATGCCTGGACGAGTCTGCTGGAAGCGAGCGAGCGCCAGCGCTCTGCAGCCTGGCTTCGCCAGCGGTGGCACGTAACGTCACCATGAGTGCAGACGGTCTCGTGCGGGATTGGTCCTTCGTCGCGTCGCCGAGTCCCGGGTGGGTGCGACGGCGGGCAAAGCTCGCGTGGTGGTTGTTCTCCAAGCCCTTTCCGGGGAACCGGGTCCTCATCTCGGCGCGGCCGCGTCCGGTCTGGGCAGCCTACTTTGCCTTCTGTCCGTTGGGCGTTCTTGCGGTGCACCAGCGCTTCACGCTGGAGCGGCTGCGGGATGAGGGCTTCAGCGTGCTCGTGGTCTGTGCAACACCGCACCCGACCAACCTGCCGCCGGAGTTGGTGGGGCAAACGGCTCTGGCGGATGCCCTGCTCTGGAAGGCGCTCCCAGGCTACGACTTCTCGGCCTATCGGGTGGCGCTGGAGCACCTCGCAGATGCTTCTCCAGGTGCGTGCGTACTGATCCTCAACGACTCTGTCTGGGGTCCGTTGTCTCCGCTTCGGCCATGGGTCGCGCGCGCGCCGTGGCAGCTGACTGGCTTCACCAGTTCGGCCACCTGGGGTGCACACCTCCAGTCTTACGCGTGGGTGGTGCGGTCCGTGACACCCGAGTTTCTTGACGCGGTTCGCCCGGTCATGCCGGCAGGGCGCTGTCTCGATCGGTTCGACGACGTGGTCCTGGCGCAGGAGCTTGGTCTAGCGTCTACCGCGGCCCGCCAGATGAGCGTGGGGAGCTTCTTCCACGGTGATGGCATCGTGGTCGGCAACCCTGCCCTCGAGCGCGCTGAAGAACTGCTGGCGGCCGGGCTGCCCTTCCTCAAGCGCGCCCTTGTGGGAAAGCATGCGGGGCGCATTGCCAGCGAAAGCGTCCAAGAGCTGCTGCGAAGAGCGGGTCACCCGCCTGTGACTGGTGCCTGAACCGTCATCGCCGAACCGTCGTGACGACGCCGCTACTTCAGAGCTTCGAACTCCCAGATGACATGGGTTCTGCGGCCACGCCAGGCGGCAAGCGCCTGACGCCATTGCTGCCATGCGCTTGATGGCGGGGGCACATAGAGAGTCGACTCTGTCGGTGTCGCCAAGTGGACCGCCTTCTGGCGAAAGGCGCCAACGAAGCCATACATCGCGCCACGCAGCGTGGGTCTGACGAAGTACTCGTGAGTCGCGAGGGTGATGAAGTTGACGTGGGTGGGGTCGCCGAACGCAGCGGGGCTTGGGTACACCGGCGTGCTGGCGTAGAACACGCCTCCCGGCTTGAGCACGCGCCACACCTCGTTCATCAGTTCGATGAAGGGCAGCCGGGTGCCGAGGCCGTCGGGCGTCGCCAGCACCCTGGGCATGTGCTCCAGGAAGTCATAGGCCGATACACCGTCAAAGTGCGAGTCGCCAAACGGCAGAGGCTGCAGCGCCAGGTTCACGCGGTGCAGTCGAGGGTCATTCGGCGGCGGCGAGAGGTCGACGCCCTGCAGCGATTCAAAGCCGAAGGGATTCCGGGGCTGTCCACCGCAGCCAATGTCGAGATGCAATCGTGTCTTCACGTGCACGAGCCTAACCGATCGTCTTGACAGCACGTGCCGCCGGACGCTGCAGCGCGCGCGGCCAGATCGAGCTGCGCCGTGTGCGGATTCCAACGCATGTGTGGGCCCGGAGCCTCATCGACGACGCCCTGTGTCTTGTTCTCCGACGACAATCGAGTCATGGGCGCGATGCCCTCCTCTGAAGCCCAGCCAAGACCATGAAAGTCACCGTCGTCGGAACCGGTTACGTCGGTCTCGTCACAGGCGCCTGCCTGTCCGAGATGGGCAACCACGTCATGTGCCTCGACCTCGACGAGCGCAAGATCCGCATCCTCAACGAGGGTGGCATCCCCATCCACGAGCCGGGGCTGGACGTGATCGTCAAGCGCAACGTCGCGGCGGGCCGGCTGCAGTTCACCACCGACGTCGCGGCGGCTGTGGCCCACGGCACCATCCAGTTCATCGGCGTCGGCACGCCGCCCGATGAAGACGGCTCCGCTGACCTGCAGTACGTGCTCGCCGCCGCCACCAGCATCGGCCGGCTGATGACCGACTACAAGGTCATCGTCGACAAGAGCACGGTGCCGGTGGGCACGGCCGACAAGGTGCGCGCGGCCGTGAAGGCGGCGCTCGCGGCGCGGGGCCGGGGCGACATGGACTTCGCCGTCGTCTCCAACCCCGAGTTCCTGAAGGAAGGCGCGGCCGTCGAGGACTGCATGCGGCCCGACCGCATCGTGATCGGCGCCGACGACGAGCGCGCAGTGCTGCTGATGCGCTCGCTGTACACGCCCTTCATGCGCAACCACGACCGCATGCAGGTGATGGACGTGAAGAGCGCCGAGTTCACCAAGTACGCGGCCAACGCGATGCTCGCCACGCGCATCAGCTTCATGAACGAGCTGGCGCTGCTGGCCGAGCGCGTGGGCGCCGACATCGAGGCCGTGCGCAAGGGCATCGGCACCGACCCGCGCATCGGCACGCACTTCCTGTACCCCGGCACCGGCTACGGCGGCAGCTGCTTCCCGAAGGACGTGAAGGCGCTCATCCACACCGGCCGCGAGAACGGCATGCACCTGTCCATCCTGCAGGCCGTGGAAGACGTCAACGAACGCCAGAAGCAGGTGCTGGTGAACAAGATCGTCGCCGCCTTCGGCGAGAACCTCGCCGGCCGCAGCTTCGCGCTGTGGGGCCTGGCCTTCAAGCCCAACACCGACGACATGCGCGAGGCACCCAGCCGCGTCGTCATCGAGGCGCTGGCGAGCCGTGGCGCGACGATCCGTGCCTACGACCCGGTGGCGATGCCCGAGGCCGCGCGTGTGCTCGAAGGCACGCCGGGCCTGAGCTTCGTGGGCAGCCAGTCCGAGGCGCTGGCCGGCGCCGATGCGCTGGTGATCGTCACCGAGTGGAAGGAGTTCCGCAACCCGGACTTCGACTCCATCAAGGCAACGCTCAAGCAGCCGCTGATCTTCGACGGCCGCAACCTCTACGACCCCAAGCTGATGGCGATGCTGGGCATCGACTACCGCGCCATCGGCCGCGCCGCCTGAGGGCCCTAGGTGTCGCGCAGCAACGGCTCGATCCGTTGCCGCGCTGCGCTTCCGTTACTGCCCCGCCGTGCCTTGCATCAGGGAGGCGTCTGGCCGGGCTCCGGCAGGCTGCTGTATCCCGAAGCCTGCCCGCTGAAGACACGCTCGTGCGCGTCAGTCACCGACTCCCATGAGAACGTCAGGGATGCACGCTCGCGGCCCCGCTCACCCAGACCCCGCAACCCCTCGGGATCGGCAACGGCCGCATTCAGCGCCCGGAGGCAATCGTCGACGTCACCGCGCTTGAAGAGAAGCGCAGCGTCACCAACCACGTACCGGTTCTCGGCGATGTCGCTGCAGACGATCGGAGTTCCCAGCGCCATGTTCTCCAGGATGACCGGCGATAGACCTTCGACGTCCGAGGGCTGCACATAGCAGTAAGCCGACTTCATCAGCGCGTGAGTGCGTTTGCCGTACACGAACCCGGGGAACACGACGCGAGGGTCGCGTGTCGCTCGGATGCCGCGTTCAAAGTCGGACGGATTCGGCGATCCACCCACCAGCACCAGCTTCTTGCTGGTATCGAGTCGTTCGAACGCCGGCACCAGATACTGCAGGCCCTTGTCCGGAATGAATCGGCCGACGAAAAGAATGTACTCGTTCGGCGTCAGGCCAAGCTCCGTGAGGATCGAGTAGTCCAGACCGTCTTCCGAAACCTCGCTGCCGAACGGAATGAACTCATAGCGACGCCCGAACTTCCTCTCGAAGAGCGCCTTCACGAACACGTTGTCGAAGATGACCTGATGGGCCACCACCGCCGTCAGGTGTTGTGACAGACGCAGATAGAGCCTCCCGTACCACGGCCACTTGTCCCGTTTCCAGTCGACGCCATCCTGGCTGATGAACACTCGTTTGCCACAGAGGCGCAGCAGCAGCCCGAAGATCGAGTTCCCGCCGTTCTGGATGTGGACGATGTCGGCCGTGTTTCGGACGACGATGTCCCAGGTGCATCGAGCCGAGTGACAGAGGGTGTCGAAGCCCTTCCACGCCACCGTTCGAAGATGGCGATAGCGGACGCCGTCCACTTCGTCCGCCAATTGCACCTCGCCTGGGTACAGCCGGTTGTAGCCGAGCACCGCGTGCCCCTTTCGCGCGAGTCTGGGCAGGAGTTCGCTTGCAAACTTGTCCGCACCTGCGCATCCGGGTCTCATCGGGACCGATCTGAATCCGAATGCTGCGATCCGCATGGGTCGGCCCAACCAGGTCAGAGGTAGTGGCGATAGTCGCGGTCGAGGTAGGTCTTCAGGGCGGACCGCCAGTCCGACATGGAGTTCAAGCCGCGGAGGTGCAGCTTTCGGTTGATGAGGCGTTCGGAGTCGGGTCTGGGCGCATAGAACTCGCGGCTGAAGAACTCTGAACCGACAGGATTGATGCGGACCTGATCGGCGATGCCGAGCTCGACAACGAGCTGCTGAGCCACCTCGAGTCGGCTGGTCACGCCTTCGCAAACCATGTTGTAGAGGCCCCAGTGGCGTCGCGCCAGCAGTGCCTTGACGGTGCGAGCAAAGTCGAAGGTGTAGGTCGGCGTGCCGAGCTTGTCGTGCACCACGTTGAGCTCGGTCTTGCCGTCCTTGAGCTGCTTCATCAGCTTCTGGATGAACTTCTTGTCCTTTCGCGGACCTCCTCCCATCATCCAGCCGGCACGGCACACGAGATGTTCGCGGACGTGTTGGGTGACGAACAGTTCGCCCATGTACTTCGAGCGTGCGTAGTGACCCATCGGGTTGGGGCGGTCCCAATCATCGAAGGTGTCCTTGGATCCATCGAAGATGCCTGCAGTGCTGATGTAGAGGAGCGGAATGCCCAGTTCGTTCGCGATGTAGCAGGCGTTCTCGACCGCCGTCGTGTTCGTCATGTAGGCGTCTTCGATGTTCTCCTCGCAGTACTCGAGGCTGGTGTGCGCTCCAAGATGAAAGAGAAGGTCGGGCTTGAAGGCGATCACGCTGTCGCGATAGGCGGCCATATCCCGAAAGTCGAGAGGCATCAGCCAGTCCTCGTTGACATCCTTGTCGGTGCAATGCAGCTCGTGCTCACCGCGAAAGGTGTGGAAGAAGGCTTCGCCCAGCATGCCTCCGCAGCCAGCGATATAGATCCTTGCCATACGAATTACCGGTAGTGAACTGATAAACCTACAACTCTAGGCCCCGCGCGTTAGAGCACGATGACGTCCACCTCGTGCTGCATCTTCAGCGGCATGCGGAAGATCTCCTTCAGCAGCCGGCTCGGTGGCAGCTCGAGGTTCACGTTGCGCGGGGCCAGCGGGCGCTGGAACCAGCGTTCGTACAGCTCCTCCACCTGGCCGCTGGCGAACAGCTTCTGCACCTCGGCGTCGACGGCGCGCTCGAAGGCGCGGTCGTCCTTGCGGTGCATCAGCGCCAGCGGCTCGATGGTGTGGCGCTTGGCCAGCAGCCTGTAGCGCGACGGATCGGGTGCCTGCGCGCGGTAGGCGGCCAGCAGCACGTCGTCGGTGATCCAGGCGTCGGCACGGCCGGCCTCCAGCGCCGCGAAGGCCTCGGCGTTGTCCTTCACCACGAGCGGATCCAGGCCGAACAGCGCCTCGTTGGCGCGGCGCAGGATCTTCTCGCCGGTGGTGCCGCTGGCCACGACGACGCGGCGGCCGCGCAGCTCGCGCAGGCCGGCATCGGGCGCGGCGCCGGCCAGCACCTCGGTGCGCGCCAGCACGCCGGCGCCGGCAATGAAGGTCGGCGTCGTGAAGGTCACCGACTTGCGCCGTTCGGCGTTGGCGGTGGTGTTGCCGCATTCCAGGTCGACGCGGCCGCTGGTCACGGCCGGCAAGCGCTCGGCGGCCTGCAGCGCCACCCACTCGACGCGCAGGTTCGGCAGGTCCAGCCGCCGGCGCAGGCCTTCGACGAGGCGCAGGCACAGATCGACCGCGTAGCCGCGTGGGCGCCCGTCGACGACGAATGAAAACGGCAGCGCCGCCTCGCGGTGGCCCAGGCGGATGACGCCGCGCTGGCGCAGTGCCGCCACGGTGTCGGCCGGCGCCTGGGCCGCCGGTGCCGAGGCCGGCTGCGCCCGCAGGCCCGTCGAGCCCAGCGCCAGCACAAGCAGCGCGAGGGCCAGCCCGAGGGTCGGCGCTGCGCTCATGCAAACACCTCGGCATCGGCCAGCAGCGGCGCGGCCGCGTCCTTGGGCGCCAGGCGCGGCGCCACGCCGGTGTCGGGCCAGGCGATGGCCAGCTGCGGGTCGTCCCAGCGGATGGCGCCTTCGCAGTCTCTCGCGTAGGTGTCGGTGGTCTTGTAGAGGAAGTGCGTGTCGTCCTCCAGCGCCACGAAGCCGTGCGCAAAGCCTTCGGGGATCCACAGCTGCCGCCGGTTCGCGGCCGTCAGCTCCACGCCGAACCAGCGGCCGAAGTGCGGCGAGCTGCGGCGGATGTCCACCGCCACGTCCCAGGCGCGGCCGCTCACCACGCGCACCAGCTTGCCCTGCGCGTGCGGGTGGCGCTGGTAGTGCAGCCCGCGCAGCACGCCGCGCTGGCTGCAGGAGTGGTTGTCCTGCACGAAGCGGCGCGGCACGGGTTCGCCGGCGGCCTGCAGCGCGGCCTCCCACTTGGGTTCGGTGAAGCTCTCCATGCACCAGCCGCGGTCGTCGCCGAACACGGCCGGCTCGACGATCAGCACACCCGGCAGCGGGGTCGCGACGAGCTTCATCTCAGTACACCTTCTCGGCCAGGATCTGCATCAGGTACTGGCCGTAGCCGTTCTTGCGCAGCGGCTGCGCCAGGGCCTCCAGCTGCTAGGCCGTGATCCAGCCCTGGCGGTAGGCGATCTCCTCGGGGCAGGCCACCTTCAGGCCCTGGCGCTTCTCGAGCGTCGCGATGAACTGCCCGGCCTCCAGCAGGCTGTCGTGCGTGCCGGTGTCCAGCCAGGCGTAGCCGCGGCCCATGATCTCGACCTCGAGCTGCCCGCGCTTCAGGTACTGCGCGTTGACCTCGGTGATCTCGAGCTCGCCGCGTGCGCTCGGCTTGATGGACGCCGCGATGTCGCAGACCTGCTCGTCGTAGAAGTACAGGCCCGTGACGGCGTAGTTGCTCTTGGGCTTGGCGGGCTTTTCCTCGATGCTGATGGCGCGGCGCTGCGCGTCGAACTCGACGACG
>JAIXTY010000217.1 GCA_027483705.1 Rubrivivax sp. | reverse complement strand
TCAACACCGAGATCAGCGAGGCCGTGATGGGCCTGGACGCCTCGGAGCAGGCCTTCCTCGACACGACCCTGATCGACCTCGACGGCACCGACAACAAGGGCCGCCTGGGCGCCAACGCCACGCTGGCCGTGAGCATGGCCGTGGCGCGCGCCGCGGCCGAGGAATCCGGCCTGCCCCTGTACCGCTACTTCGGCGGCATGGGCCGCATGAGCCTGCCGGTGCCGATGATGAACGTCATCAACGGCGGCGCGCACGCCAACAACAACCTCGACCTGCAGGAGCTGATGATCATCCCGGTGGGCGCGCCCACCTTCCGCGAGGCGGTGCGCTACGGGGCCGAGGTGTTCCACGCGCTGAAGAAGATCATCGACGCCAAGGGCATGAGCACGGCCGTGGGCGACGAAGGCGGCTTCGCCCCCAGCGTCAGCAGCCACGAGGCCGCCATCCAGCTCATCCTGGAGGCCATCGACAAGGCCGGCTACACCGCCGGCACGCAGATCGCGCTGGGCCTGGACTGCGCCGCCAGCGAGTTCTACAAGGACGGCAAGTACCACCTCGAGGGCGAGGGCCTGACGCTGTCGCATGCCGAGTGGACGGACATCCTGGCCACCTGGTGCGACAAGTACCCCATCGTCAGCATCGAGGACGGCATGCACGAGGGCGACTGGGACGGCTGGGCCCACCTGACCGAGAAGCTCGGCAAGAAGGTGCAGCTGGTGGGCGACGACCTGTTCGTCACCAACACGCGCATCCTGAAGGAAGGCATCGACCGCGGCATCGCGAACTCCATCCTCATCAAGATCAACCAGATCGGCACGCTGACCGAAACCTTCTCGGCCATCGAGATGGCCAAGCGCGCGGGCTACACCGCCGTCATCAGCCACCGCTCGGGCGAGACCGAGGACAACACCATCGCCGACATCGCGGTGGGCACGAACGCCGGCCAGATCAAGACCGGCTCGATGAGCCGCTCCGACCGCATGGCCAAGTACAACCAGCTGCTGCGCATCGAGGAAGACATGGGCGACGTCGCCAGCTACCCCGGCCGCGCGGCCTTCTACAACCTGAAGTAACGCAGGCGCACAGGCCATGCGCTGGACACCGGTCGTGCTGGGCGCCCTGCTGCTGGTGGTGCAGGCCGACCTGTGGTTCGGCAAGGGCAACCTGCCCTACGTGATGAGCCTGCACGAGCAGCTGGCCGGGCAGCGCGCCGCCAACGAGCAGCTGCGTGAGCGCAACGCCCGCGTGGCCGCCGAGGTGGGCGACCTGCGCGACGGCCTCGAGATGGTGGAAGAGAAGGCGCGCAGCGAGCTCGGCATGGTGCGGCCCGACGAGATCTTCGTGCAGCTGAACCCCGCGCGGCCCGCCGCGCCGCGCTGAGGTGCTCGACGCCCTGCTGGCCGCGGCCCGGCCGTGGCTGGCCCCCGCGTTCACGCTCTGGGGCAGCCCGGTGACGTGGCTCGAGATCGTCGCCTTCGTCGTGGCGCTGGCCATGGTGGTGGCCAACATGCGCGTGCACTGGATGGCCTGGCCGCTGGCCATCGCCAGCTCGCTGATGTATGCGCTGCTGTTCGCCGATGCCCGGCTCTATGGCGAGGCCGGGCTGCAGGCCGTGTTCGTGGCGCTGGCGCTGTGGGGCTGGTGGCAGTGGCTGCGCGGCACCGACGACACCGGCGCGCCGCTGGCGGTGCACCGCCTCGCGCCACGGCAGGTGGGCGTGGCGCTGGCGGCCACGGCCGCCGGCTGGGTGGGCCTGGCGCTGCTGCTGGACCACGCCACCGACAGCCCCGTGCCCTGGTTCGACGCGCTGCCCACCGCCGCCAGCATCACCGGCCAGGTGCTGCTGGCGCGCAAGTGCCTGGAGAACTGGCCCACGTGGCTGGCCGTCAACCTGGTGAGCGTGGCGCTGTTCGCCTACAAGGCGCTGTGGCTGACCGCCCTGCTGTACGCCCTCTTCGCGGTGCTCAGCGTCGTGGGCTGGCGGGCGTGGCAGCGCCGCCTGGCGGTGGCCCATGGCTGATCGAGCAGACGGGGCTCCGGGCCGCTGCATCGCCATCGTCGGCGCCGAGAGCACGGGCAAGACGACGCTGGCCGCCGCCCTGGCCGAGCGGCTGCGCAACGAGCGCGCCGGCCGCGTGGCCTGGGTGCCCGAGGTGCTGCGCGAGTGGTGCGACGCCACCGGCCGCACGCCGCAGGCCCACGAGCAGGCGGCGATCCTGCGGGCACAGCACGAGCGCATCGCCGAGGCCGCCGCCACGCACGACTGGGTGGTGTGCGACACCACGGCGCTGATGACCGCCGTCTACAGCACGCTGGTCTTCGGCGACGACAGCCTGCAGGCGCGCGCCGCCGAGCTGCACGCACGCACCGCGGCCCTCACGCTGCTGACGGCGCTCGACCTGCCCTGGGTGCCCGACGGCCACCAGCGCGACGGCCCGCAGGTGCGCGAGCCCGTGGACCGGCTGCTGCGCACGCTGCTGGCGCGCCACCGCATCGGCTTCAGCGTCGTCGGCGGCGCGGGCGAGGCCCGGGTGCAGCACGCGCTCGGCGCGGTGCGGCCGCTGCTGGCTTCGGCGGCGCCGGCACCGGGCCAGGGCCTGTTCACGGGGCTTCGTGCCGGGGCGGCATCGCGCCGCCGCTGGGCCTGCGAGTGCTGCGTGCCGGCGGCCGAGCAGGCGCTGCTGCGCGCACGGCAGGCCAGTTCAACGGCCGGTTGAACGGCCGGTTGAACGGCCGATCGACGCGCTACTGCACCTGCGAGCTGCCCGGCGGCAGCTCGAGCCCCGGCGTGAACAGCTCACCCACGTCGACGGCGTCGAAGCGGTACATCGCGCCGCAGAACTCGCAGCCCACCTCGACCTCGCCGCGCTCGGCGATCAGGCTGTCGCTCTCCTCGCGCCCCAGGCCCCGCAGCATGCCGCTCACGCGCTCGCGCGAGCAGGTGCAGGCAAAACGCGGCGCCTGCGGTTCGAACAGGCGCACCGTCTCTTCCCAGAACAGGCGGCGCAACACGGTCTGCGGGTCCAGGCCGATGAGCTCCTCGCGCGTGAGCGTGGCGGTGAGCATGGCGATGCGGTTGAAGCCCTCGTGGATGCCGATCTCGTCCTCGTTTCGCAGGCTGCCCTGGCCCTCGAGGTTGCCCTCGCCCTCCACCGGCAGGCGCTGGATCAGCAGCCCGGCGGCCACGCGGTCATCGGCCGCCAGCACCAGGCGCGTGTCGAGCTGCTCGCTCTGCAGCATGTAGTGCTCCAGCACCTGCTCCACGCGCTGCAGCGGCTCGCGCCGGTCGCCGTGCAGCGGCACCACGCCCTGGTAGGGCTGCTGGCCGGGCAGGCGGTCCTTCGGGTCCAGCGTGATGGCGCAGCGGCCCTGGCCGTGCACGTTGAGCATGGCCTCCAGCTGCGCGCCGGCCGGCACCTCGCCCACCAGCTTGGCGGTGGCGCGGAAGCTGAGGTCGGGCTGCGCCTCGGCCACGGCCAGCTTGACGGGGCCGTCGCCGAAGACCTGCAGCACCAGCGCGCCGTTGAACTTGATGTTGGCCTGCATCAGCACCGCCGCGGCGGCCATCTCGCCCAGCAGGCCGCGCAGTTCGGCGGGGTGCGGCTCGGCGCGGCGGGCCAGCGCTTCCTGCCAGCTGCCCTCCAGCCGCACAAGCATGCCGCGCACCGGGAGGCCCTCGAACAGGAACTTCAGGCAGGTGTCCATCAGGCGATGCGCTCGAGCGTGCCGCGGTGGCGCTGCGCCTTTTCGACGTAGCTGAGGGCCGACAGGCGCAGGCGCGCCACGTCGTCATCTGTCAGCTCGCGCACCACCTTGGCCGGCGCGCCGAGGATCAGGCTGCGGTCGGGGAACACCTTGCCCTCGGTGACGACCGCGCCCGCGCCCACCAGGCACTCGCGGCCAATGCGGGCGCCGTTCAGCACCACGGCCTGGATGCCGATGAGCGAGCCTTCGCCCACGGTGCAGCCGTGCAGCATGGCCTGGTGGCCCACGGTGACCTCGTCGTGCAGCACCAGCGGGAAGCCCATGTCGGTGTGCAGCACCGCACCCTCCTGCACGTTGCAGCGCGCGCCGAGCGTGATCCACTCGTTGTCGCCCCGCAGCACGGCGCCGGTCCAGGCACTGCTGCCCTCGCCCATCGCGACGCGGCCGATGACGGTGGCGCCATCGGCCACCCAGGCCGTGGCATGCAGCTGCGGGGTGTCTTCACCCAGTCGATAAACGGCCATGCGGCAAGATTGTAGGGATGGAGCTTCGCGCCGCCGCCCTCGAGGCCTTGTCGATTGCCGAGCCCGCGGCCAAGGCTGCGGCGACACGTGCACTGCTTGACACGCGCGCCGGGCTTGCGCTCGACACGCTGGCGCCGTTGCATCCCGGCACGGCGCTGCCGGGTCGCCCCGCACAGCCCGCGCTCGTGGAGCCCAAGGACGTGCCGCGCCGCACCCCCTTCACGCGCGAGGGCCGCGCCGCGCTGCTGCACGCGGTGGCCCACATCGAGTTCAACGCCATCAACCTGGCGCTCGACGCCATCTGGCGCTTTGCTGGCATGCCCGAGCGCTACTACTTCGACTGGCTCACCGTGGCCGCCGAGGAAGCGCACCACTTCACGCTGCTGTCGGAGCACCTGGCCACGCTCGGCTGCCGCTACGGCGACCATGCCGCGCACGACGGCCTGTGGACCATGTGCGAGCGCACCGCGCACGACGTGACGGCGCGCATGGCCCTGGTGCCGCGCACGCTGGAGGCCCGCGGCCTGGACGCCACGCCGCCGATGCAGAAGAAGCTCGCAAAGGCCGGCGATGCGGCCGCGGTGGCCATCCTCGGCATCATCCTGCGCGACGAGGTCGGCCACGTCGCCATCGGCAACCACTGGTACCGCTGGCTGTGCACGCGCGACGGGCTCGACCCGCTGGCGCACTACGCGGTGCTGGCCGCACGCCACGGCGCGCCGGTGCCGAAGGGGCCGTTCAACCTCGAGGCCCGGGCTTCGGCGGGCTTCACGCCCGACGAGCTCGCCTCGCTGGGCGCGAATCCTGCATGACCGCGGCATTACACTCGCCGCCACGTCAACCCACCCGCCCAATATCCATGCTGTCCACCCGCCGATTCCTGCAACTGGCCGGCCTCACCGCCGCCACCCTGATGCTCGCCGCCTGCGGCAAGAAGGCGGAGGCGCCGGCCCCGGCGCCCGTGGCCTCGGCACCCGCGCCCGCGCCCGCCAAGGTCTACGTCGTGGGCACCGATGCGGCCTACGCGCCCTTCGAGAGCCAGAACGAGAAGGGCGAGATCGTCGGCTTCGACATCGAGGTCGTGCAGGCCATCGCGGCCAAGGCCGGCATCCAGGTGAAGTTCGTCAACACGCCCTGGGAAGGCATCTTCAACACGCTGCAGCAGGGTGACCGCGACATGGTCGTGTCGGCGGTGACGATCACGGCCGAGCGCAAGCAGACCATGGACTTCACCGACCCGTACTTCGACGCGCAGCAGCTCATCGCCGTCAAGGAAACCAGCAAGGTCGCCAAGTTCGCCGACCTGAAGAAGCTGAAGGTCGGCGTGCAGACCGGCACCACCGGCGACGAGGCCGTGACCAAGCTGCTGGGCAAGACCAGCACCAACATCAAGCGCTTCGAGAGCACCCCGCTGGCGCTGAAGGAGCTCGAGAGCGGCGGCGTCGACGCGGTGGTGGCCGACAACGGCGTGGTCATCCACTACGTGGCCAACAACCCGGGCGGCAAGTTCAAGATGGTGTCCGACAAGGAGTTCGTGCCCGAGCAGTACGGCATCGCGCTGAAGAAGGGCAACTCCGAACTGCTGGGCAAGCTGAACCAGGGCCTGGCCGCCATCAAGGCCGACGGCACCTACAACCAGATCTACACCAAGTACTTCGGCGCGCCGCCGGCTGCCGCCGCGCCGGCCTCGGCCGCGAGCAAGTGACCGCAGCCCGCTGAAGCACTGACAGAACCGGCCGGCCGTGGATCTTCGCTGGGAGATCCTCGCCGGCTACGGGCCGCTCTTCTGGAGCGGCCTCCTGATGACACTGCAGCTCACGGTGGTGGCCATCGGCGCCGGGATGGCGCTGGGCATCGTGATCGGCCTCGTGAGCTGCTCGAGCGACGGCCCCGCCCCTGCCACGGCGGCGGGCCGCGCCGCGATGGTGCTGCTGCGCGGCGTGACCGCCGCCTACGTGGGCTTCTTCCGCGGCACGCCGCTGTTCGTGCAGATCCTGCTCGTGCACTTCGCGCTGATGCCGACGCTGATCCACCCGGACCACGGCCTGCTGCTGGCCGGCGAGGCCGCCCGCACGTTCCGCCAGGAGCATGGCGCCTTCTTCTCGGGGGCGCTGGCGCTGACGCTCAACGCCGCCGCCTACATCGGCGAGATCTTCCGCGCCGGCATCCAGAGCATCCACCGCGGGCAGACCCAGGCCGCCTACAGCGTGGGCCTCACGCATGCGCAGGCCATGCGCTTCGTCGTGCTGCCACAGGCCTTCCGGCGGATGGTGCCGGCGCTGGTGAACGAGGGCATCACGCTGATCAAGGACTCGTCGCTCGTCAGCGCCATCGGCCTGGCCGAACTGGCGCTGGCGGCCCGCACGGTGGCCGGCGCCTACAGCCGCTACTGGGAGCCGTACCTGGCCATTTCGGCCGTGTACCTGGTGCTCACGCTGGCGCTGTCGCTGCTGGCGCGACGCCTCGAAGCGCCGTCACATCTGCGTGGTCGCTGAGCCCGCCGGCAAGGCCGGCATCGTTGTTGCGTGCGAGCCACGCAGGAGCGCCCGAGTTGGGCAATCCGGGCTGACCCGCGCCTAGACTGCGGGAGTTCCCTAACCCCTTTCGAGGACGAACCGATGAAAAAGACCGTCATTTCCGCCGCGATCCTGCTAGCCACGGCGGGTGTCGCCCAGGCCCAGATGTCCATCTATGGCCTGATCGACGCCAGCTACGGCAAGAGCCTGCTGGGCGACGTGTTCCTGCGTGAGAAGGCCGATTTCCACGCCGGCGGCGACAACGGCTCCAGCGAAGGCAACTCCACCACCCGCATCGGCATCAAGGGCACCACCGACCTGGGCTCGGGCGTGAAGGCCAACTTCCGCTTCGAGACCGGCGGCATCACCAGCGACGGTGAAGTCAACCCGGGCGGCGCGTTCTTCAACCGCCAGGCCTGGTTCGGCTTCTCCGGCGGCTTCGGCGAGGTGCGCCTGGGCCGTCAGGACTCGGTCTCGTTCCAGACGATGATCGACTACGACTTCAACGGCGCCTCCAACGGCGTGTCGGCCCTGGGCTACACCCTCACCGGCCCGTGGCTGCCCGGCCGCCAGTCGCGCTCGCTGCAGTACATCAGCCCGACCGTGGGCGGCGTCACGGCCCAGCTGGGCATCGTGCCGAAGGGCAACCGCGGTGCCGGCGCCAAGAGCGTGTTCTCGGGCGCCGTGAAGTACGCCTCGGGCCCGCTGTCGGTGGCCGTGTCGGTGCAGACCAAGGACAGCTCGACGAGCGAAAACTTCGTGTCGACGGCCGGCAGCTACGACTTCGGCGCCGCCAAGGTCATGCTGGGCTATGCCAACGGCGGCAAGTTCGCCGACGGCGGCACGGGCTCGGGCATCAGCACCGGCTTCGTGGCCCCGATCGGCAGCGTCAACGTCGGCGCGCTGGTCGCCCGTAACACCGACAAGAACCTGAAGCTGACCGGTGTCGAGCTGTTCGTCAACAGCGAGATCTACAAGAACACCTACGCTTACTTCGAAGTCGGCAACTGGAAGACCGGTCTGGCCGTCAACCCGATCGATTCCTCCGCCAAGAAGAGCGGCAGCGGCTTCGCCACGGGCGTGATCTTCGCGTTCTGATCACGCACCAGGTCGGCGCTGCGTGATGCAGCGCCTGCACCAAGCACAGGCCCGTCCGGCACCGCCGGGCGGGCCTTTTTCGTGCGCGATGCGCACCACTTTGAACGTTCGTCGCGCGGGCACCACGACCCTCGCGACTTCGCGTCATAGGGGGTTGATGCAGCGCAGCATCGCTCCTCACACTGGCCAGGTCGTCTCCACTTCCCAATGAGGTTGTCGTGATCCAGCGCATCGTTCTTGCCTCCGCCCTGTCCCTGGCCGCCGCCGGCGCCTGGGCCCAGAGCAGCGTCACCCTGTACGGTCGCCTCAACGTCACGGCCGAGTCGATCGATCTGAACGGCAAGAAGACCAAGGAGCTCGTCAACAACGCCTCGCGTCTGGGCTTCAAGGGCATCGAAGACCTCGGCGGCGGGCTGAAGGCTGGCTTCGTGCTCGAGCACCGCTTCAGCGTCGACACCGGCCTGCCGTCGCCCGCGTTCTGGGCGGGGCAGAGCGAGGTCTACCTCAGCGGCGCCTTCGGCACGTTGCGGCTGGGCCAGTTCGCGAGCGAGGCCTACTTCGCCACCGCCGACTGGGTGAGCTTCCACAACCACGACACCGGCAACTCCGAGGACAAGCTCTACGCCTACCTCGGCCGCAACAGCAACAAGGTGGCCTACCGCACGCCGGAGCTCATGAAGGGCCTCACCGCCGAGGCGTCCATCGCGCTGGGCGAGGGCGGCGGCCGCGTGCGCAACTACGACGGTGCCGTCAACTACGCGTCGGGTCCGCTGAGCCTGGGCTTCGGCTACGAGAGCGCCAACGCGAGCAAGCAGTTCGCGCTGCGCGGCGCCTACGAGCTGGGTTCGGTCACTTTAGGCGGCTACCTTCAGAGCCACGACGACGTCACCTACGGCAAGCGCACGCTGTGGCGCCTGAGCGCCATGATCACCAGCGGTGCGTCGGAGTTCCACCTGAACCTGGGCCAGGCCGGCGAGTTCGACAAGTGGGCCGGCTCCGACGCCCGCCAGCTCACGCTGGCCTACAACTACAACCTCAGCAAGCGCACCAAGGTCTACACCTTCTACACGAAGGTCGACGACGAGAAGGGCGTGTCCGGCTTCGGCAAGGACTTCAGCTCGCTGGCGCTCGGCCTGCGCCACAACTTCTGAGCGCCACGGCCCCCGGCTCAGCCCCGGGGGTGGTGTTTCGCGTGCAGCTGGCGCAGCCGCTCGCGCGCGACATGGGTGTAGATCGTCGTCGTGCCGATGTCGGCGTGGCCCAGCAGCATCTGCACGGCACGCAGGTCGGCGCCGTGGTTCAGCAGGTGCGTCGCGAAGGCATGGCGCAGCGTGTGCGGCGACAGCGGCGCGGTGACGCCGGCGCGCACGGCGCAGCGCTTGACGATGTGCCAGAACATCTGGCGCGTCATGCCCTCGCCGCGGGCGGTGACGAACAGCGCGTCACTCGGCTGCCCGCCCAGGATGACAGCGCGGGCCTCGCGCAGGTAGCGCAGCAGCCAGGCCATCGCCTCCTCGCCGAAGGGCACGAGGCGCTCGCGCGAGCCCTTGCCCAGCACCCGCAGCACGCCGTCCTCCAGGCCCAGGTGCACGGTCCGGGCCTGCACCAGCTCGCTCACGCGCAGGCCGCTGGCGTACATCAGCTCCAGCATCGCGCGGTCGCGCAGGCCCAGCGGCGTGGCGGTGTCGGGGGCGCCGAGCAGCGCCTCCACCTGCGCCTCCGACAGCGTCCGGGGCACGCGCAGCGGCTGCCTGGCGGCCTGCAGGCGCAGCGTGGGGTCGGCGCCCACCAGGCGCTCGCGCAGCGCCCAGCGGAAGTAGCGGCGGAACACCGAGAGCCGCCGGTTGGCCGTGGTGGCCCGCGTGCCGGCGTGGCGTGCCGCGATGTAGGCCAGCAGGTCGGCCTCGGTGCTGGTGTCGAGGGCGCGGCCCTCGGTCTGTGCCAGCCAGGTGGCATACAGGCCGAGGTCGCGCCGGTAGGCGGCCAGCGTCAGCGGCGCCAGGCCGTGCTCGAGCCACAGTGCGTCGGCGAAGCGGTCGATCGACGCCGCGCTCGCCGCCGCCGCGTCCATCACTCGAGCTTCAGCTTCTGCCGCTTGACGACGTCCTGGTAGACCTTCAGTTCCGCGGCGGTCTGCGCGGCGAACTCAGCGGGCGAGTTGCCGATGACGATGGAGCCCGTGTCCTCGATGCGCTTGCGCACCGTCGGGTCCTCGAGGGCCTTCTTGGCGGCGGCGCCGATGCGGTCGATCACGGCCTTGGGCGTGCCCTTCGGCGCCACGAGCCCGTAGTAGGCCATGCGGTTGACGGCCTCCAGTCCGACCTCCTTGAACGTGGGCACGTTGGGCAGTTGCGCCAGCCGCTGCGGCGCGGCCACGACGATGGCGATCAGCTTGCCTTCCCTGATGAAGGGCAGCGCCGAGGGCATGTTGTCGAAGATGATGGGCACCTGCCCCGCCACCGTGTCGTTGAGCGCCGGGCCGGCGCCGCGGTACGGGATGTGCGTCATGAAGACGCCGGCCAGGCTCTTGTACAGCTCGGTCTGCAGGTGGCCGATGCCACCGGTGCCCGAGCTGGCGTAGCTGTACTTGCCGGGGTTCTTCTTGAGCTCGGCGACGAAGCCCTTGTAGTCGCGTGCCGGGAAGCTGGGATGCACAGCGATGACGTTCGGCGTGGCGGCCAGGTTC
>JAIXTY010000197.1 GCA_027483705.1 Rubrivivax sp. | reverse complement strand
CTCTTGCCGGCGCCGGACTCGCCCACCACGCCGAGGATCTCGCCGGGCGCGATGCTGAAGCTCACATGGTCCAGCGCGCGCAGCGTGCCGCGGCGAGTGGGGAATTCGACGACGAGGTCCTTCACCTCGAGCAGGGCGGCCGGCGCGTTCATGGCAACTTGGGGTCTAGCTCAGCTTGGGGTTCAAGGCGTCGCGCAGCCAGTCGCCCAGCAGGTTCACGGAGAGCGCGATCAGCACCAGCATCAGCCCCGGGAAGATGGTGATCCACCAGTCGCCCGAGAACAGCGTGTCGTTGCCGATGCGGATGAGCGTGCCCAGGCTGGGCGAGGTCGGCGGCACGCCCACGCCCAGGAACGACAGCGTCGCCTCGGTCAGGATGGCCGCGGCCACCTGGATGGTGGCCAGCACCAGCACCGGCCCCGTCACGTTGGGCAGCACGTGCCGCGCCATGATGCGCAGCGGCGCCACGCCGATGACGCGCGCCGCCTGCACGTATTCCTTCTGCCGCTCCACCATCGTGCTGCCGCGCACCGTGCGCGCGTACTGCACCCAGCCCGTCAGCGCGATGGCAAAGATCAGCACGCCGAAGGCCAGCGAGTCGTGCGCGTTCGGGAACATCGCGCGGCCGACGCCGTCGATCAGCAGCGCCACCAGGATGCTGGGGAACGACAGCATCACGTCGCACACGCGCATGATGAAGGCGTCGACCGCGCCCCCCAGAAAGCCCGCCAGCAGCCCCAGCGCCACGCCTACCACCAGCGACAGCAGCACCGAGGCCAGGCCCACGAAGAGCGAGATGCGCGCGCCATAGAACAGGGCGCTGAGGATGTCGCGGCCCTGGTCGTCGGTGCCCAGCAGATGGCTCGGGTTGCCGCCCTCCATCCAGGCCGGCGGCAGGCGCGCGTCCAGCAGGTTCAGCGACGCCAGGTCGAAGGGGTTGTGTGGCGCCACCCAGGGCGCGAACAGGCTGCAGAACAGGCACACGGCCGCGATCACGGCCGCCCCGATGGCCGTGGGCGAGCGCTTGAAGCTGTGCAAGACGTCGCTGTCGCGCCAGCGTGCGAGCAAGGAGCCGCTCATCTCAGTGGCCCCCCGGCTTCTCGACGCGCAGCCGCGGGTCGACGACGAAGTACAGCAGGTCGACCGCCAGGTTCACGATCACGAACACCAGCGCGATCAGGCACAGGTAGGCCGCCATCACCGGGATGTCCGCGAACTGCACCGCCTGGATGAACAGGAAGCCCATGCCGGGCCACTGGAACACCGTCTCGGTGATGATGGCAAAGGCGATCAGGCTGCCCAGCTGCAGGCCGGTGATCGTGATGACGGGCACCAGCGTGTTCTTCAGCGCGTGGCGGAAGTGGATCGCACGGTCGCTCAGGCCGCGGGCGCGCGCGAACTTGATGTAGTCGGTGCGCAGCACCTCCAGCATCTCGGCACGCACGAGGCGCAGGATCAGCGCGAGCTGGAACACGCTCAGCGTGACGGCCGGCAGCACCAGATGCGACCAGCCGTCGAGCGTGAGCAGCCCGGTCGTCCAGCTCTTGCTGCCGAAGAGCGCCACCGTCTCGCCGCGGCCGAAGCTCGGCAGCCATTGCAGCTGCACCGCAAACACCAGGATCAGCAGGATGCCGATCAGGAAGGTCGGCAGGCTCACGCCCAGCAGCGACAGCGTCATCACCGCCTGCGCGCCGAAGCGCCCGCGGCGCAGCGCCGCATACACGCCCAGCGGAATGCCGGCCACGAGCGCGATGACGGCGGCGGCCAGCGACAGCTCCAGCGTCGCCGGAAAGCGCTCGGCGATCAGCGTCGACACCTGCCGGCCCTGGCGCAGGCTGAGGCCGAACTCGCCCTGCACGGCATTGCCGACGAAGCGAGCGAACTGCACCGGAAAGGGCTGGTCCAGGCCGAGGTCGCGCTTGAGCGCCTCGCGCTGCTCCTGCGTGGCGTCCTGGCCGAGCATCTGGGCCACCGGGTCGCCCACGTACTGAAACAGCATGAAGGCCAGGAAGGCCACCGTGAGCATCACGATGACCGCCTGCAGCAGCCGGCGGACGATGAACGCGAACATGGGGCAGGTCTAGCGGGGCGCGCCCTGGCGGCCCGGGTCGGGGCGGCAGGGCATCAGAAGCGGTGACGCAATCCGAGTGCCAGGCTGGTGGAGTCGACCCCGGCGCTGGCCGTCACGCCGCCGATGTAGCCGCCGCCGCCCGGCGCCGCCTGGGCCGTGGCGGCGTTGGTGAAGCGCGCCACCGCGGCATTGATGTCGGTGCGCTTGGACAGCGCGTACGAGTAGGCGGCGCCGACCGAGCGCGTGTCGGCGTTGACGCTGCGCTGGTCGTCGTACTGCGTGGTGCCGGCGTAGAGGGTGTGCACGCCCATCGTCGCGCGGTAGCCCAGGTGTACGAAGCGGGCGTCCTGCTTCAGCGCGTTGGTGAAGGCGGTCTGGATCAGCGCGGCGTTGGTGGCGCCGACGCTGGGCGTCACGAGCGCGGCGATGCCGCTCACGCCGCTGGGGTTGTCGTCCTGGATGTCGGCCACCATCACGTACACCCGGCCCGGGCCGAGTGCGAGGTTGGCGCCGGCCACCAGGCTCTGCAGGGAGGTCTGGCCACGTTCGTTGTCGCGCTTGTTCAGGCCCAGGCCCACCGACCAGCTGGCCGCGCGGTACTGCGCCATCGCACCCACGAAGCGGCCCGCGGTGCTGCTGCCTTCACCGGCGCCCACCATGGCCGAGGCCACGAAGCCACCGACCTCGGCCCGCCAGGCCACCGTGTTGGACAGGCGGATGTCGATCGCCGCCGGCAGCGAGCCCACCTGGCCGGCCGACGCGGCCGACTGCGTGCCGAAGGCATCGAAGGTGGCGCTGATCTCGAAGCCGGGCGTGTACTGGCGGCCGGCGAGGATGGCGCCCACCGGCGTGACGACGCCGACGAAGGCCTGGCGGTCCCAGAAGGCGCCGCTGAGGTTGACGCCGACGCCGTTGCCGATGTTCGTCGCCACCGCCGTGACCACCGGCTGGAACGCGCCGGGCAGCCCGAGCCGGGCGGCCTGCGTCAGGCGGTCGGGCAACTGGCCGGCGGAGGGCGGGCGGTTGCTGGTGAGGCCGGTGTCGAGCTCGAGCCGGTGCTCGAGCGTGGCCAGCGCGCGCCAGCCGCCGCCGAGATCTTCATTGGCGCGCACGATGACGCGCGATCCGTCCATGATGCCGCTGGACAACGCGCTGATGCTGCCGCCCTTCAGGCCGCTCACGCGCGTGACACCCGCGTCGATGATGCCGGTGAGCGTGACGCTGCTCTGCGCCAGCGCCGCCGTCGAACCGGCCAGCAGCAACGCGGCGGTGAGGATGCGCAGGGGGTGGGGTGCGGGCATGGCGTTCTAGTCGTGAGCAGGGTCGGGGCCGCGATTGTCACGAGCGCCGCCGGCCCGGCTCCACCGTGTTTGCCCGCCCGGTGTCAACGCGGAGGCGCCGACGCGGCGGCCGCCGGCGCGTGCAGCACGACCTCGCCGTACCAGGTGCGCGCCTGCGAGCGCGTGTTGTCGCTGTCGGTCATCAGCGCCACCGAGCGCAGCGGGCCGGGGTCCTCGCCGAAGGCCCGCCGGAAGTCGGCCGCCAGGTCGCGCCGGTGGTCGCGCCAGCGGCGCAGGCCGTCCGGGCCCGAGTCGACGACGATCTTGCGGATGCGGTCGGTGCGCGGGTTGACGATCACGCTGCCCACCGGCGCGGTGGCGTCCCACACGTACATCAGCGTCGCGTACGGTGGCCTTTCGCCGGTGAGCGCCTCGGCCAGGTCGAAGGTCATGCGGGTGCGCAGCGGCAGCTTCGAATGGTCGCCGCCGAAGCCGAAGAGCACGCGCGCCGTGGCGTCCTCGCGGTCGATGTCGGCCACGCTGGCGTCGACCAGCGACTGCGCCCACCACGAGAAGCTCACCTCGCCGGCGGCCGTGCCCTCGTCGAGCCGGCGCCGCCACATGCTGGCCGAGGACTCCGACACCGCGGCGACGGCGACACGGCCATCCTTCGTCTCGCGCTGGTAGCGGGTGGGTTCCTTGCCGGGCAGCGGGACGGCATGCCAGGGGTCGTTGGAGGCCGGCGGTGGCGTGGCGCAGGCGGCCATCAGGGCCGCAAGGGCGAGGGCGATCGGGCGGCGCATGGTTGGATCGTCACCAGGTGGGTCGGGGCATGAAAAAGCCGCCCCAGGGGGCGGCTTGAGCGCTGTCGGCAGCGGACCAGATGGTCCGCGGTCGATCAGAAGCTGTGGTTGACGCCGAACTCGTAGCCGGTCGAACCCTTGCCAGCGGCATGGGCGGCCGTCGGGCCGGTGTTCGAGGCCGTGAAGTTGGCACCCGACTTGTTGCTGATCTTCGAGTAGTGGCCGTACACCAGCGTGCGCTTGGACAGCGAGTACTGGTAGCCCAGGGCGAACTGGGTGGCGTCGCGGGCCTTCTCGGCGGCGGTCTTGCCGTCGCCGTCGGCCTTGACGTACGACACCTTGAACACGCCGGTGCCCAGCGGGATGTTGGCGCCCAGCAGGATGTTGTTCAGCTCACGGCCATCAGCCGTGCCACCCGAGGTGTCCGACTTGATGTACTGGAACATCGCGGTCATGAAGCCCAGGTTGTACGAACCGCCCAGGTTGAAGCGGGTCCAGTCGACGGACGGGGGGCCTTCAGTGGCGCTGGTCTTGCCGAACGCAGCAGCAATGTTCAGCGGGCCGGCCGAGTAGCCGAAGCGGAAGCCCGTGTGCTTGTTGCCCGTGGCGCCTTCGCCGGCGGCGAGCATCACCTGACCGTAGATGCCACCCAGACCGCCCGGCAGGAAGTAGCCGACGCTGTTGTTGGCACGAACCACCGTCGTCGCGCCGCTGCCGCTGGCGTCGAACAGGTTGGTCGACGAGCCGACACCGTTGGTGCCGAACGGATCGAAGATGGTGTGGTTCCAGAAGTCCGGCGTGTAGTCGCGGCCGAGGCGGATTTCACCGAAGCCACCGATCAGGCTGACGGTGGAACGGCGCTGCCAGTCCTGGCCACCCGAACCGCTGCCGACGGCGCCGACGGCGGCGGTCTTCTGGCCGCTACCGACGTCGACGTTGACCGAGCCTTCGAGCCAGAAGCCGGCACGCAGGCCACCACCGATGTCCTCGGTGCCACGCAGGCCCAGGCGGCTGGAGCCGGCACCGTCGGTGCTCAGGGTCTTCAGCGAGCCGCTGCTTTCCTTCACGTTGCGAATGCCGGCGTCGATGATGCCGAACAGCGTCACCGACGACTGGGCCGAGGCCACACCCGTGAAGGCCGTCAGCGCGGCCAGGGCGAGCAGAGATTTCTTCATTGCCACTATCTCCTTGGTTTAACACGAGGTCCCGATCGGGCGGGTGTCACCCGGCGAGGGGTTGATCAGGCCAACCTCCGCAGCGGAAGTTGCCGGTATTGCACCAGACGGGGTAGACGTTTTCCATCGTTAAGACCCCAAAAGCCCCCGGCTTGTGGTGCGGCAACAACGAGAAACACAGGCCCCTGCACCGAGACTCGGGCGGCACTAGATTGGTGCCCTATGGATTACCCGAAGCACGAACCCGCGCCGCTGCTCGACCGCCTGCTGGTCAGCGCCGACAACGCCCTGCGCACGCTGGCCGGCGCGGTGCACGCGGCCCGCCCCAACCCGGCCCAGGCCGTGCGCCACGAAGCCGCGCCGCTTTCAGACGACGAGCGCCGCGAGGCCGGTGCGCTGATGCGCGTCAACCACGTCGGCGAGGTCTGCGCCCAGGCCCTGTACCAGGCGCAGGCGCTGACGGCGCGCACGCCCGAGCTGCGCCGCCAGATGCAGCAGGCCGCCCGCGAGGAGATCGATCACCTGGCCTGGACGCAGCAGCGGCTGGACGAACTCGGCGACCGCCCCAGCCTGCTGAACCCGCTGTGGTACGCCGGGGCCTTCGGCATCGGCCTGCTGGCGGGCCGTCTGGGCGATGCCACGAGCCTGGGCTTCGTCATCGAGACCGAGCGCCAGGTCGAGCAGCACCTCGCCGGCCACCTCGACCGCCTGCCGGCTGGCGATGCCCGCTCGCGCGCCATCGTCGACGCGATGAAGGCCGACGAGGCCCGTCATGCCGAAGACGCCCGCGGTGCCGGTGGCGTGGAGCTGCCGCTGCCCGTGAGCTGGCTGATGCGCGGCGCGGCGAAGGTGATGACCACCGTCGCGCACCGCGTCTAGCGGGCGCTCAGCCTGCGTCGACGAACTCGAAGCTGGTCGTGATCTCGGCGGTCTTGCCGAGCATGATGCTGGCCGAGCAGTAGCGCTCATGCGACAGCGCGATCGCGCGCTCCACCGCCGTGGCCGGCACGCCGCGGCCGCTGACGACGAAGTGCATGTGGATCTTCGTGAACACCTTGGGATCGGTGGCCGCCCGCTCGCTGGTGAGCTTGACCTGGCACCCGGTGACGTCGTGGCGCCCGCGCTTGAGGATCAGCACCACGTCGTAGGCCGTGCAGCCGCCGGTGCCGGCGAGCACGGTCTCCATCGGCCGCGGCGCGAGGTTGCGGCCGCCGCCGTCGGGCGCGCCGTCCATCGTGAGGAAGTGGCCGCTGCCGGTCTCGGCGACGAACCCCATGCCGGTGCCCGGGGTCCAGTGGATGGTGCATTCCATGGTGTCAGTGCTCCTCGTCGGATCGTATTGGAGTGCATGCACTAGAAATCGGCCGTCCAGAGGATATTGCACTGCAGCATCGCGGTGATAGACTGGCTTTCAACGAGGTCGGCAACGCACAGGCGCAAGCGGTTCGACGCAGGCCTCCACCGGTTGTCTCCTCCACCTCCTCAATGGTGGATTCGACCCGGAGCCGCAAGGCTCCGGGTCTTTTTTCGCCGGCTCGGCGCGTGGCGGGCGGGGCGGGGCCCTCGCCTATGATCCCGGCCCCCGTCGTGGATGCGCGGTCCCGCATCCTGGAAGCTTCCGATGCCCGCCGGCCGATCCCGCCCCGACACCCCCGCCCCGGCCGAGTTGCCGGCGCTCTCCGCCCGCGCCCGGCGCGTGGCCTCCGAGTACCTGCAGCGCATCCTCACGGCCCGCGTCTACGACGTCGCGCGCGAGACGGCGTTGGAGCCGGCGAAGAACCTGTCGCGCCGCCTCGGCAACACCGTGCTGCTCAAGCGCGAGGACCAGCAGCCCGTGTTCAGCTTCAAACTGCGCGGCGCGTACAACAAGATGGCGCAGCTGACGCCCGAACAGCGTGACGCCGGCGTCATCTGCGCTTCGGCCGGCAACCATGCCCAGGGCGTGGCGCTGGCCGCCCGGCGCATGGGCTGCCGCGCCGTCATCGTGATGCCGGTGACGACGCCGCGGCTGAAGGTCGACGCCGTTCAGGCGCTGGGCGGCGAGGTCGTGCTGCACGGCGACAGCTACTCTGACGCCTACCAGCACGCGCTCGGGCTGCAGGCCGCCGGGGGGCTGACCTTCGTGCACCCCTTCGACGACCCCGACGTCATCGCCGGCCAGGGCACGGTGGCGATGGAGATCCTGCGCCAGCACCAGGGCCCGCTCGACGCGGTGTTCGTGGCCATCGGCGGCGGCGGGCTCATCTCGGGCGTGGCCGCGTACATCAAGGCCGTGCGCCCCGAGGTGCGCGTCATCGGCGTGCAGACCACCGACTCCGACGCCATGCGCCAGTCGCTGGCCAAGGGCCGGCGCGTGCTGCTGCCCGACGTGGGCCTGTTCTCAGACGGCACGGCCGTCAAGCAGGTGGGCGTGGAGACCTTCCGCGTGGCGCGTGCGCTCGTCGACGAGATCGTCACCGTCGACACCGATGCCGTCTGCGCCGCCATCAAGGACGTCTTCCAGGACACCCGCAGCATCCTCGAGCCCGCCGGCGCCCTGGGCGTGGCCGCGATCAAGGCCTACGTGGAGCGCGAGAAGTGCAAGGGCCGCAGCTTCGTCACCATCACCTGCGGCGCGAACATGAACTTCGACCGCCTGCGCTTCGTGGCCGAGCGCGCCGAGTTCGGCGAGCAGCGCGAGGCCCTGTTCGCGGTGACGATCCCCGAGGAGCGCGGCTCGTTCCGCCGCTTCTGCGCGCTCATCGGCCCGCGCGCGGTGACGGAGTTCAACTACCGCATCTCCGACGAGCGCGTGGCGCATGTCTTCGTCGGCGTGGCCATCAACAGGCGCGATGAGGCCGGCCGCATCGCCCGGCAGTTCCAGAAGCAGGGCTTTGCGACGGTGGACCTCACCGACGACGAACTCGCCAAGGAGCACGTGCGCCACATGGTCGGCGGGCGCAGCGAACTGGCGCGCGACGAGCGCCTCTTCCGCTTCCAGTTCCCCGAGCGGCCGGGCGCGCTGATGCGCTTCCTGCAGGCCATGCACCCGGGCTGGAACATCAGCCTGTTCCACTACCGCAACCAGGGCGCGGACTACGGCCGCATCCTCGTGGGCATCCAGGTGCCGCCCGGCGACGAGGCCGCGTTCGACGCCTTCCTGCATTCGCTGGCGTACCCGTTCTCCGAGGAAACTCACAATCCCGTCTACGGATTGTTCCTGCGCTGAGCGGCCGCTCACTACACTGCAGCCATGGTCGGCAGCCGTTCCCTCGTCACCCCCACCTCGAGCCCGCTGCTCGAGAAGGCCCTGCGCGAGAAGCTCTCTCGCCGCAACGAGGCCGGCGGCAGCCTGGGCGAGCTGGAGCCGCTGGCCATCCGCCTGGGGCTGATGCAGAACACGCTGAAGCCCGTGCTGCACGGCCCGCAGCTGCTGGTGTTCGCGGCCGACCACGGCCTGGCTGTCGACGGCATCTGCGACCCCGCCATGCGCCCCACGCACGAGACCGTGCAGCTGGCGCTGACGAACCAGCTGCCGCTGACGGTGTTCGCCCGCGCCCAGGGGCTGACGGTCACGGTGGTGGACTGCGGCATGGCCCAGAACGTGCCGCCGCACGAGCGGCTGTTGATGCGCAAGATCGCCCACGGCACGCGCAACACACGCGCGGCGCTGGCGATGACGCTGGAGCAGGCCCACGCGGGCATGCGCGCCGGCATGGAGATCGGCGACAAGCTCCAGGGCAACGTCACGGTGCTGTCCGGCGTCGGCGTGGGTTCGCACGAGAGCGCGGCGCTGGTGCTGTCGCGCCTGACCGACAGCCCGGTGCGCGACCTCATCGTCTCGGGCCCGCACATGGAGATCGACTACCTGGCGCACGTGATGCACGTGCTCGGCCAGGCGCAGGCGCGGCACCGGGCCGTGTCGGAGCCCATCGACGTGCTCGCGGCCTTCGGCGGCTTCGAGGTCGCGGTGATGGTGGGCGTCATCCTGATGGCGGCCAGCAAGCGCCACCTGCTCATCATCGACGGCGCGCCGGCCTGCGCGGCGCTGATGGTCGCCTCGCGCATCGCGCAGCCCGTCACCGACTACTGCGTGTTCTGCCGCAGCCACAGCCACCGCGGGCTGGACCAGGCACTGAACCTGTTCCGCGCCTCGGCGCTGCTCGAACTGGGCATGGAAAGCACCGACGGCACCGGCTCGACGCTGGCCTGGCCGCTGCTGAAGAGCGCCGCCGCGCTGCTCACCGAACTGGCCGACGGCGAGGACGCCGGCCCTTCGCGGCCGGCCGGCCTGCCCGAGCCCTTCGTCGAGCCGCAGCCGGAACCCTCCCCCTTCGGACCGGCGCTCTACTGAGCGACGGGCCGAGTGCCTGTGTACGGACCGGCGCTCCACTGAGCGCTGCCCGGCGGCAGCCGGGCTACATCAGCGTCGGATTCAGGCTGCGCTGCGGCATCGCGCCGGGCTGGGCCGGCGCGGGCGCCGGTGGCACGTTGTTGGCCGGCGCCGCGTTGTTCGGTATCACGCCGGGCGGGGGTGCGCCGGGCCGGGCAAAGGGCGGCACCGGTGCCGGCGGCGGCGCCACGCCGCCCACCGTGGGCAGTGTTCCCGTGGCCGCGGCGGGTGGCGGCGCCAGGGACAGCGCCACGCGGGCCGGCCCGCCGCGAGGGCCCAGTTCGGCGCCGCGGGCGTTCACCGACTGCAGCACCGTCTCGCCGTCGACCCGTGCGCCCACGCGGTAGGCCTTCGGCGGCTGGCCGTCGATGGCGATCAGCGCCACGCCATCGCGCGAGCGGCTGGCCGTGCCGGCCGGCCCCGGCAGCCGGGGCGCGACGACGCCGATCAGCGTGAAGCGGGTGTCCGGGGGCGGCGCGGCCTCGGCCTGCACGGGCGCCGGCGGGGGCGGGTCGGTGCCGAGCAGCCGGGTGAGATCGGCCTGCAGCGCCGGCGCGGTGTCGGCCACCGGCGTGCCCGCCGGCACCGGTGCGGGCCGCACGGCGATGCGCAGGCCCCAGGCCACGGCCGCCCCGGCGACCAGGGCCCACACCACGAAGCTCGTCCAGCGTGCCGACATGCGCCGATTATCATGCGCCGCCTCACGGGCCGACGCCCTCCCGACGCCGCTCACGCGCCCCGCCCCATGCTGCTCGCACCGATCCAGCGCCGCCCCCGCGGCCTCCAGTCCCGGCGTCGCCCGGGCTTCACGCTCATCGAGCTGCTCGTGGTGCTGGTCATCATCGGCGTGCTCGGTGCGCTGATCGTGCCCAACCTGTTCTCGAGCCTCGACGACGCCCGCAGCACGGCCGCGCGCACCGACATCAACACGCTGGTGCAGGCGCTCAAGCGCTACCGGCTCGACAACCAGCGCTACCCGAGCACCGAGCAGGGCCTGAACGCGCTCGTCGTACGCCCCACCGCCGGCGCCGTGCCGCCGAACTGGAAGCCCTACCTCGACAAGCTGCCCGCAGATCCCTGGGGCCGCCCGTACCAGTACCTGAACCCCGGCGTCCGCGGCGAGATCGATGTCTTCAGCTTCGGTGCCGACGGCCAGGCGGGGGGCGAGGGCAAGGATGCCGACATCGGCTCCTGGCAGTAGCCGCCCCGTCCGCGCCAGCCGCGGCTTCACCCTGGTGGAGCTGCTGATCGTGATCGCCATCGTCGCCATCGGCCTGGGCCTGGTGGCGGCGGCCCTGCCCGACGGCGAGCAGGCGCGCCTGGACGAAGAGGCCGAGCGCCTGGCGGCGCTGTTCGAGACGGCCCGTGCCGAGTCGCGCGTGTCCGGTGCCCCCGTGGTGTGGGTGCCTTCGCGCAGCGGCGAGCCCGTCACCGACAGCGCCGGCCGGCCGCTGCAGTTCCGCTTCGTCGGCCTGCCGCGCGCGCTGGCGCTGCCCACGCGCTGGCTGGACGCGCGCACCTCGGCGCAGGTCGTGGGCGCGGCGCAGCTCGTGCTCGGCCCCGAGGCCATCCTGCCGCCGCAGCGCGTGGTGCTGACGCTGGGCGAGCGCCGCCTCGAGCTGGCCAGCGACGGCCTGGCGCCGTTTGGCGTCGTCGCCCCGGCGGCGGAGCCGCGATGAGGCGCGCCGCCGGCTTCACGCTGCTCGAGGTGCTGGTGGCGCTGGCCGTGGTGGCGCTGGCCCTGGCGGCCGGGCTGCGCGCAGCCGATGCGCTGACCGACAACGCGCGCCGCCTCGAGGCCGTGGTGGCCGCCCAGTGGTGCGCCGACAACCAGCTCACCGACCTGCGCCTGCGCCGCCTGTTCCCCGGCGTCGGCGACAGCGACTTCTCGTGCGAGCAGCTCGGCCGCACGTTCAAGGGCACGCTGCGCACGCGGCCCACGCCCAACCCCAGCTTCCGCCGCGTCGACGCCGAGGTCGCCGACGAGGACGGCCGCCCGCTGGTGACGCTGTCCACCGTGCTGCCCCGGCCATGAGGACCCCGCGGCGCGGCGGCGCCGGCTTCACGCTGGTCGAGGTGCTGGTCGCGCTGTTCGTGATGGCCATCCTCTCGGTCATGGCATGGCAGGGGCTGGAGGCGGTGCTGAAGGCGCGCGAGGCCAGCAAGGGCGCGGTCGAGCGGGCCGGCCGCCTGGCCACCGTGCTGACGCAGTGGGAGCAGGACCTGCAGGCCGTCACCGACACCGGCCTCGTGCCGGCCCTGCAGTTCGACGGCCAGAGCGTGCGCCTGACGCGCCGCAGCGAGCAGGGCATCGTGGTCGTCGTCTGGGCCGTGCGCGACGGCCGCTGGCAACGCTGGGCCTCGCCGGCCTTCGTGCGCGCCGACACGCTGCAGCAGGGCTGGCTGGCGGCGCTACAGCTGCTGGGCACCGAGCCGGGCCAGGTGAAGCTGGTCGACGAGGCCGAGGCCTGGCAGGTGTACTTCTTCTTCGACGGCGCCTGGGCCAACGCGCAGAGCACCGGCGGCCTGGCGGCCCCGCCGGCGGCGGCGGCGCCACCGGCCTCGGCCCCG
>JAIXTY010000121.1 GCA_027483705.1 Rubrivivax sp. | reverse complement strand
GGCCGCGCGTCGCCGACGCGCGGCAGCGGGCCGTCGCCGCCGCGGCGCCCCGCCCGGCCCCACCGCCCGAGCCCGCCACGAGCCCGGCCCCGGAGCCACCGCCCTGGCGCCTGATCGGCCGCGTCGACGAAGGCGGTGCCTCGAAGGCCCTGCTCGCCACGCCGCAGCAGGTGCTGGTGGTGGCCGAGCGCGAGACGCTGAACAGCCTCTGGCGCGTCGAGCGCATCGACGACGAGGCCGTCGAGCTCCGCGTGCTGGCGACCGGCCAGGTGCTGCGGCTGGCCTGGGAGGCGGCCCGATGAACGCCGGTCGCATCGTGGCGCTGGTCGTCGCGGCGCTGTTGCTGGCCGCCTGCGGCACCACGCCCGGCGAGCAGGCCCGGACCCTGGCGCGCGAGGGCCGCAGCCTGGAGGCGCTGGCCGTGATCGACCGCGCGCTGCTCGGCACCCCGCCCGACGCGCCGCAGCTGCGTGCCGAGCGCACGCGCCTCGCGCAGACGTTGCTGCTGCAGACCCTGGCGCAGGCGGAGCGCGCGCGCGCCTCGGGCCGTGTCGGCGAGGCGCGCCTGCTGGTGCAGCAGGCGCGGGCGCTGGTGCCCGATCACCCGCGTGTGGCGGAACTGGAACGCGACATCGAACGCGGCCTGCGCGCCGATGCCGAGGTCGCGGCCATCCGCGAGTCGCTCGCCGCACAGGCCCGCGCCGGCGGCGCGACGGGCGACGCCGCGGCCGACCAGCAGCGCGACACCATGCGGCGCGAGGCCCGCGAGCGCCTGGCCGCGCTGCTGCGCGAGCAGCCGCAGCACGCCGCGGCCCGCGCGCTGATGAACCAGCTGCTGGCCCTGCCTGCCGCCGCCGAGGCGGCCGGGCCGCTGGCCGCCGCCCTGGCCCGGCCGGTGACGCTGGAGTTCCGCGAGGCGCCGCTGCGCCAGGTGTTCGAGGCGCTGTCCCGCACCCACGGGCTGAACTTCGTGTTCGACCGCGAGGTGCGCGCCGACAACCGCGTGACGCTGGCGCTGCGCGAGCTGCCGCTGGCCGAGGCCCTGCGCGTGCTGCTCGTGACGCAGCAGCTCGAGCGCAAGTGGCTCAACGAGCGCACGCTGCTCGTCTACCCGGCCACCGCGGCGAAGCAGCGCGAGCACACCGAGCTCGTGACGCGCACGATCTACCTCACCAACGGCGACGCCAAGGCGCTGGCCGCGATGGTGCGCACGATGGCCAAGACCCAGGACGTGCACGTCGACGAGCGCATCAATGCCATCGTCGTGCGCGACAGCCCGGCCACCGTGCGCCTGGTGGAGGACCTCGTCGCCGGCCTCGACCTGCCTGAGCCCGAGGTGCAGATCGACGTCGAGGTGCTGGAGATCAGCTCGTCGCGCCTGACCGAGATCGGCCTGCAGTGGCCGCAGGAGCTGGCGGTGGGCGAGTACGACACCCAGGGCCGGGCGCGCGACACCATCCGCATCACACGCGGCATGGAGCCGCTGCTGCAGATCCGGGCGGCCAACCCGCTGCTGCTGGCCACGCTGCGCGGCAACGACGGCGACGCGCAGACCCTGGCCAACCCGACGATCCGCGCCCGCAACCGCGAGAAGGCCCAGGTGCACGTCGGCGAAAAGCTGCCGGTGTTCACCACCACCACGGCCGCCAACGTCGGCGTCAGCGCCTCGGTGTCCTACCTCGACGTCGGCATCAAGCTCGACGTCGAGCCGACGGTGCAGCTCGACGACGAGGTGACGATCCGCGTGACGCTGGAGGTCAGCAACCTCGTGCGTCAGGTGGCCGGCCCCGCCGGCAGCGTGGGCTACGAGCTGGGCACGCGGCGCACCAGCACGACGCTGCGCCTGGCCGACGGCGAGACGCAGGTGCTGGCGGGCCTGACCAAGCACGACGAGCTGCGCAACGTGGACGGCGTGCCGGGCCTGGCCCGCCTGCCCTGGCTCGGCCGCCTGTTCGGGGTGGACAGCGACCAGCGCAAGAAGACCGAGGTCGTGCTGCTGATGACGCCGCGCATCGTCCGCAACCTGCCGCTGCCCGACTCGGCGCTGAGCTTGCGCCCGGGTGGCACCGCGCTCAACCCCGGGGCCGAGCCGATGCGGCTGTCGACCACCGCGCGGGCCACGCTGGCTGCGGCCCGCGGGCCGGCCGATCGCGTGGCCGCCGCGCCCCGGGCGGCGGCCGATGCCGCCGACGCAGCGCCGCGGCTGGTGCTCGACGTGAGCGAAAGCGCCGCGCCCGGCCAGACCGCCAGCGTCAGCGTGCGCAACCCCGGGCCGCACCGCATCACCGGCGAGCTGCAGCTAGATCCCGAGCGGCTGGCTAACGCGGCAGCCGGCTCGGCGGCGGGGCAGCGCACGTGGCCCTTCGACCTCGGGCCGGGCGCCTCGCAGGCCTGGGTGCTGCGCGTGCTGCCGGCGGCCGCCGGCGGCGTCGACATCGTGGTCGCCAACCTCGCTGCGCTCGACGCGGCGGGCCTGCCGACGGCCACGTCGCCGGTGGTCGAGGGCCGCAACCGGATCGAGGTGCGCGATGCGGGCCGCTGAACCGGGCCGTGGCTGCCGCAGGCCCTGCGGCTTCACGCTCGTGGAGCTGCTGGTGGTGCTGGCGATCATGGGCGTGCTCGTGGCAGCGGCGCGGCCGCTGGTCGAGCTCGCGGCGCAGCGGCACAAGGAGTCGAGTCTGCGCACGGCGCTGCGCGAGATCCGGCTCGCCATCGACGCCTACGCGCGCGCCGTCGAGACGGGGCAAGTCGTGCGCCCGGCCGACGCGCCGGCCGGGCGGCCGGTGTACCCGGCATCGCTGGAGCTGCTGGTGCAGGGCGTGGCGACCTCGCGCGAGCCCGACGCGCCCCGGCGCCACTTCCTGCGCCGCGTGCCGCGCGACCCCTTCGCCGACCCCGCCCTGCCCGCTGCGGCCACCTGGGCGCTGCGCTCCAGCGATTCGCCGCCCGAGGCCCCGCGCCCCGGCCGCGACGTGTTCGACGTCGCGTCCACCCACGATGCCGTCGCGCTCGATGGCAGCCGTTACCGCGACTGGTGAGCCGGCCATGCACCCCCGCCCGCGTCACCCTGCCCCGTCCCTGCGTGCCCTTCGTCGGGGCGCGGGCTTCACGCTGATCGAGCTGCTGGTGGTGCTCGCCATCGTCGGCCTGCTGGCCAGCCTGGCGGCGCCGCGCTACCTCCGCAGCCTGGAGGTCGCGCAGGAGCGCGCGCTGTCGACCTCGCTCGCCACCATGCGCGACGCCATCGACCAGTTCGCCGCCGACAAGGGGCGCTGGCCGGCCTCGCTGGACGAGCTCGCGCAGGCCCGCTACCTGCGGGCCGTGCCGCCCGACCCGGTCAGCGGCGCGACCGCCTGGATCGAGGTCAGCGCCACCACGCCGCCGGCCGGCGGCAGCGCACCCGGCGGCATCGACGACGTGCGCAGCGGCGCCGGCGGCCGCGGCAGCGACGGGAGGCCGTATGCGGAGTGGTGATCGCCGCCGCCCGCGCGGCTTCACGTGGTGGGGGATGTTGCTCGTGCTGGCGCTGTCGGGCACCGCGCTGGCCGCCCTGGGCCGCCAGTGGAGCGTGCAGTTGCAGCGCGAGCGCGAGGCCGAGCTGCGCTTCCGGGGCGAGCAGATCCGCGAGGCCATCGGCCGCTACCGCGCGGCGCGCCAGCCTGCGGCCTGGCCGAGCGCGCTCGACGACCTGCTCGACGACCCGCGCGTCGGCCTGGAAGACCGCCCGCGCCACCACCTGCGCCGGCGCTGGACCGACCCCTTCACCGGCCAGGCCGATTGGGAGCTGCTGCCCGCCCCGCCGCCGCAGACGGGCTTCGTCGGCGTGCGCAGTCGCTCGGGCGCGGCCCGGCTGGCCACCGACGGCACGCCGGCCGCTACACCGGGCGGCGCGCGGGTTTCGGACTGGCGCTTCGTCCAGGCCGCCGGCGACGAGGCCTCGCCCGGCCGGGCGACGACATCGACACGAGGAGGAGTTCGACCATGACCACGACATCACCGATGCCGCTGCCGCCCGAGGCGGAGCTCGACGCGGTGACGCTGCCGATGCCGCTGGCCCGGCTGCTGCTGCGCTTCGTCGAGGAAACGCCCGAGGTCTGCCGGCGCCACCAGTTCTATACGCTGTTGCAGAGCCAGCTCGTGCCGCTGCTGCCGCACACCGTGGCCGTTTGCGGCGCCTACGACCGGCGCCGCCGCGACCTCGTGCACGACGTGTTCAACAGCATCGTGCTGCCGCCGTGGCTGCACCTGGCCCGTTCCGACTCGCCGCTGCTCAACCGCCTGCAGCAGACCTGGCTGGACGGTGGGGGCGAGCCGCTGTCGCTGCGCCTGCAGGCCCGCCCCGGTGCTGCCGTGCACGACGAGGCGCAGGCCCTGCACGAACTGGGCGTCGAGCGGCTGCTGGTGCACGGCGTGTCGCGGCCGGAGCGCCTGCACGAGATCAGCGGCCTGTACGTGCTCGCCGGGCCGCTGCCGCCGCCCGGCATCGACGAGATCCGGCTGATGCGCCTGATCGTGCACGCGCTGCACGCGGCCTATGTGCGCACGCTGGACATCGAACGCGAGGTCGGCACCGCCGCACGGCCGCGGCCGGCGCAGCCGCAGCCGATGCGTCGCTCGGTGCAGCCGCAGGTCACCCCGCGCGAGGCGCAGATCCTGTCGTGGGTGCGCGAGGGCAAGAACAACGCCGAGATCGGCGAGGCCCTGGGCATCAGCGCGCTCACGGTGAAGAACCACATCCAGAAGATCCTGCGCAAGCTCGGCGCCAGCAACCGCGCCCATGCGGTGGCGATGGCCATGCAGATGCGGCTGCTCGACGAGGGGCCCGGTGGGCTCTGAGCGCGCCCCGGCGGCCCTGGTCCGAACGGACCAGGGCTCGACACGTCGGCTGTCGCAGCCGCTGCCAAGAATGCCGGGTTTCGCACGAAAACAAGCCCCGACCTGGAACGCCCGATGACGCCCAAGCGCCTTTCGATCCTGCTCCCTGCGCTCTGGCTGGTGCTGATGGCGCTGCCGCTGGGCGCCCAGGCCTGGTGGGACCCCGCGTTCACGCAGCGCACGCGGATCACGCTCAACACCAGTACCGAAGGCGTGACCACCACCGAGGCGCTGTCACAGGTGGTCGTGCCGGTGCGTCTGCATTCGGGCAACTTCGACTTCCTGGCCGCCAAGCCCGACGGGTCTGACCTGCGCGTCGTGGCGGGCGACGACAAGACGCCGCTGCCCTTCCGCATCGAGCGCTTCGACGGCGCCAACGAGCTGGCGGTGGTGTGGGTGCAGGTGCCGGCGGTGGCGCCGGGCAGCGACAAGAACACGCTCTTCGTCTACGCCGGCCGAGCCGATGCGGCGGCACAGGCCCCGGCCGCGGTGGCCGACGCCGGCGCCGTGGCGGTGATCCGCTTCGCCGAGCCCGACGGCCGCGCTGCCGACCTGGACGGCACGCTGGCGGCCGAGTCGCCGGCCACGGTCGAGCTCAACGGCCTCATCGGCCCGGCCGCGCGCCTGGCCGGCACGGCGCTGCGCTGGCCCGCCTCGGAGCGAGTGCGCGCCGCGGCCGGGGCGCCGTATGCGGTGTCGCTGTGGGTCAAGCCCGCCTCGGCCGATGGCGTGCTGTTCCGCCAGGGCGCCTTGAGCGTCGAGCTGCGCCAGGGCCGCGTGGTGGCCCGCCTCGGCGCGGCCACGGCCACCGGCGGCGCGCTGCCGGCCGAGGCCTGGGCGCAGGTGGCCGTGGTGTCATCGGCCGGCCGTCTGCTGCTGGCCGTCGGCGGTGTGCAGTCGGCCGTGGCCGAGCTGCCGTCGGCGCCGGCCATCGAGGGCGGCTTCGCGGTTGGCGAGGGCTTCAGCGGCCTGGTCGACGAGCTGGTCATCGCCACGGCGCCGCGCAGCGAGGCCTTCCTGCGCTTCAACCACGCCGCGCAGGGGGCCGACGCGCGCCTCGTGGCCTCGGTGCGGCAGACGCCGGACTAGGCCCCGGCCGACGGCGGCGGCCACGGCGGCTACATGGGCATCCTGGTGAAGAACCTCACCGTCGATGCCTGGGTCGTGATCGTGATGTGCGGCGTGCTGTTCCTCATTGCCGTGTGGGTGATGATCGACAAGTTCATCCTGGTGCGGCGCACCGACCGGGCCAACCAGGGCTTCCTGGAGCACTTCCGCGAGGCGCGCGACGTGCTGCAGGTGCCCGGCACCGGGCAGCACCCGCGCTCCAGCCTGGCCCGCCTGTACGACGCCGGCCTGCGCGAGCTGAAGAAGCGCGACGTCAGCGCCGACGGCCCGCGCCTGTCGGGGGCGTCGCTCGACGCCGTGAAGGCGGCGGTGGACGCCGACGTCGTGCGCGAGAACAACCGCCTCAACAGCCTGATGGTGTGGCTGACCATCGCCATCTCGGGCGGCCCGTTCCTGGGCCTGCTGGGCACGGTGGTCGGCGTGATGATCACCTTCGCGGCCATTGCCGCCGCGGGCGACGTGAACGTCAACGCCATCGCCCCGGGCATCGCAGCGGCGCTGCTGGCCACCGTGGCCGGCCTGGGCGTCGCGATCCCGGCGCTGTTTGGCTACAACTACCTGACGTCGCGCATGAAGACGATCTCGTCGGACATGCAGATCTTCGTCGACGAGTTCGTCACCCGCGTGGCCGAGAACTACGGCCAGCGCTGACGCCGCGGGAACCGCCATGTCCGCCGACGTCAAGGTCGAGAACCAGCCCTACGACGACATCAACATCACGCCGATGCTGGACCTGGCGTACGTGCTGCTGGTGACCTTCATCATCCTCACGACGGCCAGCGTGCAGGGCGTGCGCGTGCAGTCGCCCGAGACGCACGCGGTGAGCAACCTCGCCAAGCCGCAGACGCGGGCGGTCACGGTCACGGCCGATGGCAGCGTGTTCCTCGACGCCTTCCCGGTGACCATGGACCAGCTGAAGACCAGCCTCGGCCAGTACAAGGCGGCGAACCCGAACCTGCCGGTGGTGCTGAAGGCCGACGCGACGGTGCAGTACGACACCGTGGTGCAGGTGCTGGGCGTCATCAAGTCGCTCGACATCACCGAGGTCGGCCTCGTCACCAAGCGCTCGGCACCCTGAAGGCACCGGCATGCAGGTCCAGAACGACGCCAAGCCCTACGACAGCATCAACGTGACGCCGATGCTGGACCTGGCCTACGTGCTGCTGGTGGTCTTCATCCTGATGACCACCGCCTCGGTGCAGGGCATCACGCTGGCGCTGCCCAAGCCCTCGGCCACGCCGCCGGCGGAGCGCAACGAGGTCGTCGTGCTGCGTGTCGAGCCCGACGGCTCGCTGCGCCTGAACGGCACGCCGCGCAGCGAGGACGCCGCGCGCGCCGACCTGCAGGCCGTGAAGGCCCGCGATGCCAAGGCCACGGTGGTCATCCAGGGCGACGGCCGCGCGCCGTACCAGCGCGTGGTGTCGATGATCGACCTCTGCAACGAGCTGCAGATGAACCTGAGCCTGGCGACCTCGCGCATCGGCTTCTAGAGATCCACGGAGCAAGCCATGTCGAACGCCCATGCGCCCACCCCCCGGCGCACCCCCGCCTGGCGCTGCCTGCTGCCCGGCCTGATGGCCGCGCTGCTGCTGGCCGCGTGTGGCGATTCACCGCCGCCGGAGCGGCGCATGCAGACCGTCAAGCTGCTGCCCGACACGCCGCCGCCACCCCCGCCGCCGCCGCCGAAGGAGAAGCCGCCCGAAGCGCCGAAGGAGGACAAGCCACAGCCGCAGGTGCCGCAGAACAAGCCCGAGGCCGACCCGCCCGCGGCGCTGAAGAGCGACGAGGCGCCGGGCACCGGCACCGGCAGCGGCCTCGTGGCCGGCAACGTCACGACCGACTACACCGACCAGAAGATCGGCGACCGGCCGCAGATCGGCGGCTCGGGCGGCGGCGACGCGACGGCCCGCCTCGCCGCGGCCAGCTTCGCCAACGCCACGACGCGCTCGCTCAACGAGTTCCTCGCCCGCGAGGCCGGCCTCAAGCGCGCGGACTTCCGCGCCCAGGTGAACCTGTGGTTGGCGCAGAACGGCGGCCTCGACCGCGTCGAGCTGGTCGGCAGCACCGGCGACGCGGAACTCGACCGCCTGCTCAAGGACGCGCTGCGTCGTTTTCCCGGCGCATCGGCGCCGCCGCCTCAGGCCCTGCAGCAACCCCTGCGGCTGCAGGTGACCAACCGGATGCTCGGATGAGACCCAAGACCCTGTCGACACCGGTTGCCGCCGGTGTGCTGAGCCTGTGCCTGCTCGGCGGCGCGGCCCATGGCCAGGGCGCGGCCACGGCGGCCGAACGCGAGGCCCTGGAGTCGCTGCGCGAGACGACGCTGGCACTGATCGAGATGCTGGTGGCCAACGGCACGCTCACGCGCGAGAAGGCCGACCAACTGCTGGCCGAGGCCCGCCGCCGTGCCGCCGCGAAGGCCGCCGTGCCGCCGCCGGGCGAGTGGGGCTCGCCACCGCCGGCGCCGGCCGCCGCGAACGTGGTGCGCGTGCCCTACGTGCCGCAGGTCGTGCGCGAGCAGATCCGCAACGAGATCCGCGAAGAGGTCATCGCGCGGGCCCGGGCCGAGCGCTGGGGCGTGCCCAACGCCACCGCCGAGTGGACCGATCGCCTCGTCATCAGCGGCGACCTGCGGGTGCGCGGCCAGACCGACTTCTATGGCGACGACAACCCCAGCCCGCTGGACTTCGTCACCGCGTCGGCCAGCACGCTGACCACGCGCGCGCCCGACCTGGCCGCGGCCACGGCGGGTGGCCTGCCGGTGGGCAACACGCAGGTCGACCGCAACCGCGGCCGCATCCGCGCGCGCCTGGGCTTCACCGCCCAGGTCAACG
>JAIXTY010000245.1 GCA_027483705.1 Rubrivivax sp. | reverse complement strand
CAACCTCTTCTTCTAGCCATCGGCTTCCAGTCAACCTGACGGCGATGCCTAACCCCTCGTTCAACCCTGACCCGCTACGGCAGGCGCTGTAAGGCCAGGCAACGCCAGTGTGTACCATCCTCGTTGCCTGGCCTTACAGCGCCTGCCTCCGCGGCCAGGGTTAACTCGAACGTTAGGCGTCACACGGCGACCTTTCATCGTCACTCCTTCAGCGTCCTTACTAGCCCTTCGCCGAGGTTGCACACCTTGAAGTTGAAAGCCATATCTCTTTCACTTGGGCTGCTTCAGGTGGCCTGTGTTGTCGCCTTGGCAGTCTTCATCGCCAAGCCAGAGCTTGTCGCACAGTATCCGAAGGCGTTCACTGGTCTTGTCCTCGTCGGCTTCACTGTAGGAGTTGTGAGTTTCATCATCGCCGCGCTAGCCAAAAGGCGGCGCCCACAAGTCGCAGTGGTCAAGAAGCAATAGCTGCTGAGTGGCACTGCATGAAACTCGGCCCCGCGCCGCAGGCGGCAATTGTTCAGCCAGCAATGCCAAGCAAGCCAAGCTTCCCACACTAGCGTTCATCGGTGACGCCTAACCCCTCGTTCAACCCCCGACCCACTACGGCAAGCCTTGTAAGGCCGGGCGGCGCAAGCTGTACTATCTTCGCCACCCGGCCTTACAAGCCTTGCCTCCGCGGTCGGGGTTAACTCGAACGTTAGGCCTCACAAACCATGCCTCGCAAGCCCGTTCCTTGGCCAGGTCCAGACTTCACTTCTGTCGTGCGCAGCGAACTGGACAGTACCGCGAACGCCCTAGGCTTTGAAGTTGTCGTCAGTGAGCCAGGGGAGAAGAACAAGTCAAATCCGCAAGTGAGGTACCGCAGAGGGGAGGTGAATCTTCAAGTTGAGTGGGATCCTTGGGACTGTTTGCTCGAAGTGAAGCTGGGCCCGAGGTTTCACATGAAGGACGTCGTGCCTCGAAGCATTGTCCATACTCACTACCAGTTCTACTTGGAGGCCATGAACCTCCCTGACACCGCGCCGACTCATGAAGAGTTCAGAGAGGCAAGGGGGGAGCCGGAGCCACATTGGCGCAAGGCAATGCGTGCACTGATCTCCACTCTTCCACAGGTCATCTTGCGTTACTCTGAGATTCGTCCGCTCACTGAGCAAGTTGCTAGTCGGCGCTTACCGAATCTAGTCCTTCTTGGTCCGTGCGGTGAGGCCTAACCCCTCGCTCAAGCTGACCCGCTACGGCAGGCTTTGTAAGCCCGGCCTGAGCCAGCTGTACTATCGTCTCAGTCCGGGCTTACAAACCCTGCCTCCGCGGGCAGCTTAGCTCGAACGTTAGGCGTCACAAATGCAATCCGACCACCGCGCAAACCTTGATGCCGAAGCACGCGTTGTGGGGGAAATGCTGGCACTCGCTTGGGCGCACTTTCACCTGCTCCGAGGCCTGGACAACGGCAGGCTCAAGCATCCGCAGCTTGTCGCCGACATGCCCCTCCTTTATGACCGCATGTGGCGCGCGGCCTTCGATGCGTTCTTCTCTAAGGTCGGCGCGCTCCTGGACAGTAAGCGAGGGACTCACTCGCTACTCAACTTCCTCACCCAAGCTCGCCGGTACGGCGGGACAGAGACGAAGGGCTTCCTCCCCGCTATTGAAGTTCACCTCTCCGACGAAAGCACCGCGCTGGCCAAGCTGAAAAGATGGCGCCACGAGGCAGTAGCACATAGACCGGCAGGTCACGACGCCGCTGCGTTCCACACCTCGAACAAGATGACTCTCACCGAGGTCGAGCACGCGCTCGAGCAACTGGACGAGTACTTCAACCAGATCTCCTGGAACCTGCTCGGTGTGCACAGTGAGCATCGCAGTGCATTCGAGAGAATCGTTCCTGAAGCTGAATCACTCTTTGCTGCTGCTTCACGCGGCGCGCTGGCAGAGTGACGCCTAACCCCTCGCTCAAGCGGAGCGCCAACAGCGCGGCGCACCGGCCATCAAGCGCTGGGGCTTCGCCCCATTTTGCGCTTGCTGTCCAGTGCGCCGCGCTGCTGGCGCCCTCTTAGCTCGAACGTTAGGCCGCACATTCCACCGTGTCGTACACCCCCCATCCCGAATCCAAGTTCGACAAGAAGGGCAAGCGCTTCTTTATCGAGAGCTTGGAGCGCCCTCAAGACTTGGGCCCGCTGCTCCGTGAGATCACGTACGTCTTCCAGAACCCGCAAACACGAGATGTTGCGCTGTACTTCAAGCAGGACTTTAGGCCTTTCCCAAACATACTCGCCCCTCTCGCCGCCGCGATGGAGTACGTCCGTCGGCATGGCCGCCAGATCCGCGTCCTTGAGACTCACGCAGGTATCGAGAGTTGCCGATACCAAGATCCACTGACCATCGCAAGAGATCAACACGCGCTACAGACTCCGGTTGGGCGAGTCTGGCAGTTCAACTCACCGCAGGAGGTCTATGCGCTGGTCGACGCGACCGTCGACTTCTTGTCGCGCAGTCTTCTTTGGGAAGCCGGCACGCTGCACTCGCTTGAGTGGTCGCTTTACGAGTTACTGGATAACGTGTTCCAGCACTCACAGGCGCCTGCAGGATTCTTCATGTTTCAAGTCCAGGCTGAGCGCAGGCGCCTCTCGTTCGCAGTTGCCGACCAAGGAATCGGCATTCTGGAGTCTCTCCGAGGCTCGAAGTACATGCCCAGCTCTGCACTTGACGCCATCACTCTCGCGGTACAGCGAGGAGTTACTCGAAACAACGAGACGAACATGGGCAATGGTCTCTGGGGAGCCACAGAGATTGCTGCGCGCAGCCTTGGCCAGATCACCGTCAGCAGCAGCGGCTCGGCGATCTTCTTCAAGCGCGAGCGGGGAGACGCCATCACCGTCCCGAGAGTAGGCGTGCTTGATGCTGCATGGCCAGGAACCATCATTGACGCGCAGATTGACGCATCGGTTTCGGTTGACGTCGCCACGATGTTTGGAACACTCGACGCCCCGGTCAACCTCCGACTCGAAAACCTGGAGGACGACGCGGGCGCACTCGTCGTCGACGTTAAGCAGATGCGGATCGGCGCCGGCACAAGAGCCACGGGGGAATCAGCCCGACTTCACCTCGCAAACCTCTTGAAGGCTTCCGAGCGTCAGCTTGTCGTCGACCTATCAGGGGTTGGCATCGTGAGCTCAAGCTTTGCCGATGAGTGCTTCGGCAAGCTACACAAGCAACTCGGACCAGAAGGTTTCAACGCACGCGTTGCGTTCAGGGGCGTCAACGATGCAGTAAATGTGGTCATACGCAACGCCATCGCGCAGCGCAGTGCGGCCTAACCCCTCGCTCAAGCTGACCCGCTACGGCAGGCGCTGTAAGCCTGGTCCGCGGCACTTGGTGCATCATCGCGAACCAGGCTTACAGCGCCTGCCTCCGCGGGCAGCTT
>JAIXTY010000331.1 GCA_027483705.1 Rubrivivax sp. | reverse complement strand
GGCTCCAGTACTTCTGCCGGCGCAGCGCCGGCAGCGGGTAGGCCGCGTCTTCGCGGGTGTAGGGGTGCGTCCAGTCCCCCACCAGCAGTGACGCCGCCGTGTGCGGCGCGTTCTTCAGCGGGTTGTCGTCCTGCGGCCATTCACCGCGCTCGACCTTCGCGATCTCGGCGCGGATCGCGATCATGGCGTCGCAGAAGCGGTCCAGCTCAGCCAGCGGCTCGCTCTCGGTGGGCTCCACCATCAGCGTGCCGGCCACCGGGAAGCTCAGCGTCGGGGCGTGGAAGCCGTAGTCGATGAGGCGCTTGGCCACATCTTCGGCGCCCACGCCCGAGGTCTTGGCCAGCGGCCGCAGGTCGAGGATGCACTCGTGCGCCACGCCGCCGCCCTTGATGCCGGGCACGCCGCCGCTGAAGTGGATCTCGTAGTGCTCGGCCAGGCGCGCCGCCACGTAGTTGGCCGAGAGGATGGCCGTCTCGGTGGCTTGCGTCAGGCCCTCGGCGCCCATCATGCGCACGTACATCCAGCTGATCGGCAGCACCGCGGCATTGCCCAGCGGCGCGGCGCTCACCGCGCCCACCGGCGTCTTCACGCCCGTGGCCGTGGCGTGGCCCGGCAGGAAGGGCACGAGGTCCTCGACCACGCACACCGGCCCCACGCCCGGGCCGCCGCCGCCGTGCGGGATGCAGAAGGTCTTGTGCAGGTTGAGGTGGCTCACGTCGCCGCCGAACTCGCCCGGCGCGGCCACGCCCACCAGCGCGTTCATGTTGGCGCCGTCCACGTACACGCGCCCGCCGTGCTGGTGCACGATGGCGCACAGTTCCTTCACCTGCGGGTCGAACACGCCATAGGTGCTGGGGTAGGTGATCATCACCGCGGCCAGATCGCTGGTGTGCTTCTCGCACTTGGCCGTCAGGTCGGCGAGATCCACGTTGCCGGTGGCGTCGCACTTCACCACCACCACGCTCATGCCCACCATCTGCGCGCTGGCCGGGTTGGTGCCGTGCGCGCTTTCGGGGATCAGGCACACGTGGCGGTGGCCCTGGCCGCGCGCGCGCTGCCAGCCGCGGATGGCCAAGAGGCCCGCGTATTCACCCTGGCTGCCGGCGTTGGGCTGCAGGCTGATGCCGGCGTAGCCCGTGGCCTGCGTGAGCCAGCCGCGCAGCTGCGCATCGAGCTCGGCATAACCGGCCAATTGATCGGCTGGCGCAAACGGGTGCACCTGTGCGAAACCGGGCCAGGTGACCGGGATCATCTCGCTCGTGGCGTTGAGCTTCATCGTGCACGAGCCCAGCGGGATCATCGTGCGGTCGAGCGCCAGGTCCTTGTCGGAGAGGCTGCGGATGTAGCGCAGCATCTCGGTCTCGGAGTGGTGGGTGTTGAACACCGGGTGCGTGAGGAAGGCGCTCGTGCGGCGCAGCACCGTCGGGATCAGCGGCTCGATGCCCTTCTCGAAGGCCTCGACGGTGGGCAGGGCCTGGCCCGGCGCGGCGAACACGCGCCACAGCGCGACGAGGTCGTCGCGCGTGGTGGTCTCGTCCAGCGTCACGCTCAGGTAGGCGTCGCCCCACTCGCGGTAGCGGCGGATGTTCATGCCGCCGGCCAGCGCGCGCTCGACGAATTCGCCCGTGCGGCCGTCGGTCTTGAGCGTGATGGTGTCGAAGGCCGCGTCGCCATGCGGCTTGAAGCCCAGCTGCGCCAGACCCTCGGCCAGGATGGCCGTGTAGCTGGCCACGCGCCGCGCGATGCGCTTCAGGCCCTCGGGCCCGTGGTAGACGGCGTACATGCTGGCGATCACCGCCAGCAGCACCTGCGCCGTGCAGATGTTGCTGGTGGCCTTCTCGCGGCGGATGTGCTGCTCGCGCGTCTGCAGCGCCAGGCGGTAGGCCGGGGCGCCGTGGCTGTCGATGCTCACGCCCACCAGGCGGCCGGGCAGGCTGCGCTTCCATTCGTCGCGGCAGGCCATGTAGGCGGCGTGCGGGCCGCCGCCGCCTATGGGCACGCCGAAGCGCTGCGTGTTGCCCACCACGATGTCCCCGCTGCATTCGCCGGGCGGCACGAGCAGCGTCAGCGCCAGCAGGTCGGCGCAGACGATGAAGGCCGCGCCCTCGGCGTGCACGCGCTCGACGTCGGCGCGCCAGTCGGTGAGGCCGCCGTGCGTGCTGGGGTAGCCCACGACCACGGCAAAGAAATCGCGGCTGGCGAGCAGCGCTTCCCACTCGGCGTGCGAGTTGGCCAGCTGCACCACCAGGCCCAGCGGCTCGGCGCGCGTCTGGATGACCTCGATCGTCTGCGGGTGGCAGTCACCGGCCACGATGAGGGTGTTGGACTTCGACTTCACGCTGCGCTTGGCCAGCGTCATGGCCTCGGCGGCGGCGGTGGCTTCGTCAAGCATTGACGCGTTGGCGATCGCCATGCCGGTGAGCTCGCACACCATCGTCTGGAAGTTCACCAGCGCTTCCATGCGGCCCTGGCTGATCTCGGCCTGGTAGGGCGTGTAGGCGGTGTACCAGGCCGGGTTCTCGAGGATGTTGCGCAGGATGACGCCCGGCGTGTGCGTGCCGTGGTAGCCCTGGCCGATGAAGCTCTTCAGCACGCGGTTCTTCGCGCCGATGGCCTTGAGCTCAGCCAGCGCGGCGGCCTCGCCCACCGGGGCCGGCAGCTGCATCGGCTGCGCGCGCGCGATGCTGCGCGGCACGACGGCTTCGATCAGCGCCCGGCGGCTCGCGGCGCCGATGACGCTGAGCATGTGCCGCTCGTCGTCGTCGTAGGGGCCGATGTGGCGGGCGACGAACTCGGTGGCGTTCTCGAGTTCGCCAAGCGGCTTGAGGGCGGACATCAGCATGGCGCGGGCCTATCGTGCAGGTTCGTGCGGTGGGCGTGGGTGGGTCAGAGCGTCTTGAGCAGCGCGTCGTAGGCCGGCGGGTCCATCAGCTCGTCGAACTCGGCCATGTCGGCCACGCGGACCTTGAAGAACCAGCCGTTGCCCAGCGGGTCGGTGTTGGCCAGCGAAGGGTCGTCCTTCAGCGCGCTGTTGACTTCGACGACTTCGCCGCTGACGGGCATGTACAGGTCGGCTGCGGCCTTGACGCTCTCGACGACGCCGGCGACCTCGCCCTTCTTCAGGCTCTTGCCCACCTCGGGCAGGTCGACGAAGACCACGTCACCCAGCGCGTCCTGCGCGTGGTGCGTGATGCCGACGACGGCGGCTTCGTGGTCTTCGATGTTGATCCACTCGTGGTCGGGCGTGTACTTGGTGGTCATGGGCAGGCTCCTGGGGGAATGAGGGGTCAGCGCTTGTAGCGGTGGGGATGGAAGGGCATGGGGGCCACGGTCATGGGCACGCGCTTGCCGCGCACCTCGGCGTGCAGCGTCGTGCCGGCGGCGGCCAGCGCGGTGGGCACGTAGGCCATCGCGATGCACTGGTTGACGCTCGGGCCCAGCGTGCCGCTGCACACGGTGCCGGCGGGCGAGCCTGGCGTGTCGAACAGCGCGGTGCCTTCGCGCACCGGCACGCGCTCCAGGCCCACCAGGCCGACGCGCTTGCGCGGCGGGCCGTCGGCCAGGTGGTGGTCGATCACGGCCGCGCCGGGGTAGCCACCAGCGCGCGCGCCACCGGCGCGGCGCACCTTCTGGATGGCCCATTGCAGGCCGGCCTCGATGGGGCTGGTGGTGGTGTCGATGTCGTGGCCGTACAGGCAGAGGCCCGCTTCCAGGCGCAGCGTGTCGCGTGCGCCCAGCCCGGCGGGCTTGACCTCGGGCTGGGCCAGCAGCGCCTCCGCCAGCGCGACGGCCTGCGCCTCAGGCACGCTGATCTCGAAGCCGTCTTCGCCGGTGTAGCCGCTGCGCGTGACGAAGCAGTCGATGCCCGCCAGCGTGAAGCGGCCGCCGCTCATGAAGACCAGCGCCGCGACGCCGGCGTTCAGCCGCGCCAGCGCATCCACGGCCTTCGGGCCCTGCAGCGCCAGCAGCGCGCGCTCGGGCATCGGCACGACGCGGCAGCGGCCGCCGATGTGACGCTGCAGATGGGCGATGTCCTCGGCCTTGCAGCCGGCGTTGACGACGAGGAACAGGTCGCCGAAGCCCGCGGCCGAGTCGGCCGCCGTGGGCCGCACGATCATCAGGTCGTCGAGCAGGCCGCCGGCATCGTTGGTGAAGAAGGCGTAGCGCTGGCGGCCCTCGGCCAGGCCGATCACGTCCACCGGCACCAGCGTCTCGAGCGCCGCAGCGGCATCGGCGCCCTCCAGGCGCAGCTGGCCCATGTGCGAGACGTCGAAGAGCGCCGCCGACTCGCGGCAGTGCCTGTGCTCGGCCATCAGGCCGGCGGGGTACTGAACGGGCATCGCGTAGCCGGCGAACGGCACCATGCGGGCGCCCAGGCGGGCGTGCAGGTCGTGCAGGGGGGTGTGCAGCAGGGCGGTGTCAGGCATGGGGCGGATGGTGGCGAGGGCAGGGCGCGCCCACCGCGAGGCTGGCCGCCGCGCGCTGGACCCGTGGCCCTCGCTGTCCGCTTTACCTGAGAGATTCGGCCACCGCCGGTTCGGTGGGCCTTGCCCCTTCGGTGGGCCGCCGTTGCCGGTGGCCTCTCTCCAGTGAGGTGGGTGAGCCAGTCCTTTTGCCTGAGCGTTGTGCAGCGCCTTCGGCGGCCACCTCGCTGTGCTGTTGGGGCACAACGATGCGGCTCTCTCCTGACGCAACCAGTGTATCAGCGCTGGCATCATCGCCAGCCATGAACACCCCCGCCCAAGCCCTGGCCCCCGCGTTCGCGGAACTGATGGCCGCCCACCGCTCCATCCGCGACTACAAGCCCGATCCGCTGCCCGCCGGCCTGGTGGACCACGTGCTCGAAGACGCGCTGCACGGAACCAGCAGCAGTGGCAACCTCAACCTGATCTCGGTCGTGAAGACGCAGGACCCAGCGCGCAAGGAGGTGCTGTGCGAGCTGCACGGCGGCCAGCCCATGGTGCGCCAGGCGCCGCTGGTGCTGACCTTCTGCGCCGACAGCTTCCGCACGCGCGAGTGGCTGGCACGCCGTGGCGCGCGGCTGGGGTTTGCGGACCTCGTGAGCTGGCACACGGCCGCCTTCGACGCAATGATCCTGTCGCAGACCGCCGCGCTGGCGTTCGAGAGCCACGGCCTGGGCATCTGCTACATGGGCACGACGCTGTTCTCGATGCGCGGCATCGCCGACTTCCTGGAACTGCCCGAGAACGTGCTGCCCGTCACCAGCCTGGTCGTCGGCTGGCCCGACGAAGCCCCGACTCAGCGCGACCGCCTGCCGCCCGCGGCCTGGATCCACGACGAGCGCTACGCGCGCCCGAGCGGCGACGACATCCACATGGTGGCAATGCCCACGCCACCGCACAGATTGGACCACAGGATCATGCGCTGCAGGTGCTTCACGTCCGCCTCGCCCTGCTCATTGCTCAGTCGCTGGCCCAGCTCATGGACTTCCTTGCGGAAGCCCGGGTAGTCAAGGCGCTGCGTCCACTCGTCGTAGGCCTCAACCGGCTCGCTGTGCACAAGCGGCGCCGCAACGACCGAGTGCAGCAAGCTCGTGCGCGCGGGCACGACCGCGCGCTGCGCCAGGGGCGCCCGGTGAGCCACCAGACCCAGCAGGACCGGCCCCAGGAGGTAGATCGCCGCCATTGTCGAAAGTATCACTCTCCAAGAATCTCGCTCTGAACTTCGCGAGCCTTCCGATTACAGAACCGATTTGTGCGTCACGAAGTCAACATGAGTCAAGTCGAGCGATCACAACTATGTATACGGGTCGCCTATATCGAATGTACTCAGTCGTAGACGCGATTCACACTTCACACGGTCACAGC
>JAIXTY010000227.1 GCA_027483705.1 Rubrivivax sp. | reverse complement strand
TGGAGCCCGAGGGCCTGACGACGAACGAGTTCTATCCCAACGGCATCAGCACCAGCCTGCCTTTCGACGTGCAGCTGGCCGCCGTGCGTTCGCTGCCGGGGCTGGAGAACGCCCACATCCTGCGGCCCGGCTACGCCATCGAGTACGACTACTTCGATCCGCGTGCGCTGAAGCCCAGCTTCGAGACGCAGGCCATCCGCGGCCTCTTCTTCGCCGGGCAGATCAACGGCACCACGGGCTACGAAGAGGCCGCGGCACAGGGCCTGTACGCCGGCGCAAACGCCGCGCTGCAGGCGCAGGGCCGCGAGCCGCTGGCGCTGCGGCGCGACCAGGCCTACCTGGGCGTGCTGGTGGACGACCTCGTCACCAAGGGCGTGACCGAGCCCTACCGCATGTTCACCAGCCGCGCCGAGTTCCGGCTGCAGCTGCGCGAGGACAACGCCGATCTGCGCCTCACCGCCATCGGCCGCGAGCTGGGCCTGGTGGACGATCAGCGCTGGGCCGCCTTCGAGACCAAGCGCGAACGTCTGGAGCGCGAGCTGCAGCGGCTGAAGACCGTGTGGGTGCGCCCGGCCACGCTGGCCGCGGCCGATGCCGAGCGGCTGCTGGGCAAGGCGCTGGAGCACGAATACGCGTTGGCCGACCTGCTCCGCCGCCCTGGCGTGGGCTTCGATGCCGTGGCCGAGGCCGCGCGGCTGGCCGGCCATCCCCAGGCTGTTTCACGTGAAACACTGCGGGCCGATTGGGGCGCGGAGGCCGCCGACACGGTGATCGAGCAGGTCGAGATCGCCACCAAGTACGCCGGCTACATCGAGAAGCAGCAGGACGAGGTCGAGCGGAGCGCCGCCCACGAGCAGACGCCGCTGCCCGCCGACCTGGACTACGGCCAGGTGCATGCGCTGTCGTTCGAGGTGCGCCAGAAGCTGCAGCGGCATCGCCCGGCCACGCTGGGACAGGCTTCGCGCATCTCGGGCGTCACGCCGGCGGCCATCTCGCTGCTGCTGGTGCACCTGAAGAAGAAGCGCCTCGCGGGTATTGCCAGCAGCAGCACCGCCCCACAAGACCACGCGGCCTGACCGTGGCCGCCCTGCCCGCGCACGACGCAACACGCACCGCCGCGCTGGCTTCGAGCCTGGGCCTCTCGCTCAGCGAGGTCCAGGCGCGCGGCCTGCACGCCTACGTCGAACAGCTCGTCCGCTGGAACGCCACCTACAACCTCACCGCCGTGCGCGAGCGCGACGCGGTCTGGGTGCAGCACATCGCCGACTGCCTGGCCGTGCTGCCGGCGCTCGACCACCACCTCGCCCACTCCAGAACGCCGCAGCGCGTGCTGGACGTCGGCAGCGGCGGCGGCCTGCCCGGCGTGCTGCTGGCGCTGATGCGGCCCACGCTCGATGTGACCTGCGTCGACACCGTCGGCAAGAAGGCGGCCTTCATCCGCCAGGTGGCCGGCGCGCTCACCCTGCCCAACCTGCACGCCGCCCACAGCCGCGTCGAGGCGCTGAAGCTGCCACCCTTCGGACTGATCACCTCGCGCGCCTTCGCCTCGCTGGCGGACTTCACCCGCCTCACCCGGCCACTGCTCGCGCCCGACGGCGTCTGGATGGCAATGAAGGGCAAAACGCCCGACGACGAGATCGCAGCACTGCCCGGCGACATCGACGTGTTCCACGTGGAACAACTGAAGGTGCCCGGGCTCGACGCCGAGCGCTGCCTCGTCTGGATGAAACCCAAAGGCCCATGAACCGCACCCTCCCCGCCGTGGCCATGGCCACGATGCTGGCCGCCTTGGCAGCCACACCCGCCACCGCGCAGGCGCCAGAACCGACCACCGCCCCACCCCTGGCCGCCCTGCCCAGCCTGGACGTGCCGGCCTACATGGGCACCTGGTACCAGGTGGCCTGGTTCCCCAACCGCTTCCAGAAGCAGTGCGTCAGCGACACCAGCGCCCGCTACCGGCAGCGCGACGATGGCCGCATCGAGGTGATCAACCGTTGCCGCCTGGCGGATGGCCGATTCGACGAAGCCGACGGCATCGCGCGCCCCGCGCGCTCCACGCTCGCCAACCAGCGCCTGAGCCCCGCCACGCTGGAGGTGAGCTTCCTGCCCACCCTGCTGCGCTGGATTCCAGCCTGGGGCAGCTACTGGGTCATCGCCCTCGCCGACGACGGCCGCTATGCCGTCGTCAGCGAGCCACAACGCCAGTACCTCTGGATGCTGGCGCGGGCGCCGCGGCTCTCGGCCGAGGACGAAGCGACGATACGATCGCTGCTCAGCCGCCAGGGCTTCGACCTCGCCCGCTGGCAGGCCCACCCCCACACCCCCGACGCGGCCAGCCGCTGAGGAACCCCTGCCATGTTCGGCATCGCCGACTTCGGCGCCTTCTGCGCCGCCATCCTGCTGTTCCTGGCCCTGCCCGGCCCGGGCACCTTTGCGCTGCTCACCTCCACCGCCAAGGGTGGGCGCCTCGGTGGCGCCGCCGCCACGCTGGGTGTGATCCTGGGTGACCAGGTCCTGCTCTGGCTGGCCGTGGCCGGCGTGGCCGCGCTGCTGGCCGCGCACCCGGTGCTGTTCAAGGCCGTGCAGTGGGCGGGTGCGGCCTATCTGGCGTGGATCGGGCTGAAGCTGATCTTCTCGCGCGGCGGTGACGCCTCGCCCATCCACATCGAGCCGCGCCACTACCTGCGGCAGGCTTTGCTGATCACGGTACTCAACCCCAAGGCCATCGTCTTCTACATGGCCTTCTTCCCGCTGTTCATCGACCCGGCCACGCACCAGGGCCTGCCGACCTTTGCCGCGATGGCCGTCACCATCGCCGTCATCACCGCCGTGTACTGCCTGACGCTCGTGGTGCTGGCCGACGCCGTCAGCGCCTACGTGCGCGCCCACCGGCGCCTGGCCGCGGCGCTGCAACGCCTGGCCGGCGTGGCGCTGGTGGCCTTTGGCATCAAGCTCGCCGCGCCCTGAACTGCCCATGCGCATCTTCTGCATCGCCAACCAGAAAGGCGGCGTCGGCAAGACGACCACCACCGTCAACCTCGCGGCCGGGCTGGCGCAGCTGAAGCACCGCGTGCTGCTGGTCGACCTGGACCCGCAAGGCAACGCCACCATGGGCTCGGGCATCGACAAGCGCGCGCTTGAGGCCACCGTGTATGACGTGCTCATCGGCGGCGCCGGCATCGCCGAGGCACGCCAGCCCAGCCCGCAGGGCGGCTACCACGTGCTCGGCGCCAACCGCGAGCTCGCCGGCGCCGAGGTGGAACTGGTGCAGCTCGACCAGCGCGAACGCCGCCTGAAACACGCGCTGGCCGCCGTGAAGGACGAGTACGACTTCGTGCTCATCGACTGCCCGCCGTCCCTGAGCCTGCTCACGCTCAACGGGCTGTGCTCGGCCCACGGCGTGATCGTGCCGATGCAGTGCGAGTACTTCGCGCTCGAGGGCCTCTCGGACCTGGTCAACACCATCAAGCAGGTGCACGCCAACCTCAACCGCGAGCTCGAGATCATCGGCCTGCTGCGCGTGATGTTCGACCCGCGCATCACGCTGCAGCAGCAGGTGAGCGAGCAGCTCAAGGCGCATTTTGGCGACAAGGTCTTCGACACCGTCATCCCGCGCAACGTGCGCCTGGCCGAGGCGCCCAGCTACGGCCAGCCCGGCGTGACCTTCGATCCCGCCAGCAAGGGCGCGCAGGCCTTCGTCGAGTTCGCGCGCGAGATGGCGGCCCGGCTGGGCCGCCCGACAGCCACCCCCAAGGCGGCCTGACGGCGATGGCGCTGTCTTCGGCGCTCCCTGCCGCGCTGCTCTCGCGCGTCGAGGACGCCGGCCTCAACGCCAGCGCGCCACCGGCGCAGTGGTGGATCGACGGCTGGCTGGTGCGCACCCTCCCCGGCAAGGCGCGCCGTGCGCGCTGCGTCAACGCGCTGATGTCCGGCGTGCTGCCGCTGGACGAGCGCATCGCCGCCGCCGAGGCCGCCTGCGCGCGCACCGGCGTGCCGCTGATCTTCCGCATCACGCCGTTCACGCAGCCGGCCGATCTGCCGGCGCAGTTGCGCCCGCGTGGCTTCGAGCCGGTCGATCCGACGCTGGTGCTGGTGGCCCCGACCCTGCCGACCACGCCGCCGCCCCCGGTGCCCGCCGGCCTGCGGCTGGAGCCGCTCGACGGCGAGGCCTTTGCCGACGCCGTGGGCGCGCTGCGCGGCTCGCCGCCCGAGCACCGGCGCAGCCACGCGCTGCGCCTGGCGCACTCGCCCGCGCCCTACCGCGGCCTGGCGCTGCGGCGGGTGGAGGACGGCGTGGTGATGGCCTGCGGCCAGGTCGCCACCGAGCCGCCGTTCGCCGGCCTCTACGACGTCTTCACCCACCCCGACGCCCGCAACCGCGGCCTCGCACGGCTGCTGTGTGAGCACCTGCTCTCTCTGGGATCCAGCCTCGGCGCCCATGTCGGCTACCTGCAGGTTGACGCCGCCAATCCGCCGGCGCTGGCGGTGTACCGCCGCCTGGGCTTCGTCGACGGCTACGGCTACCAGTACCTCGAACGCCCCGCGGCCGACGCCTGACCCCCGCGCCCACGGGGGATGACCGCGGGCGCTGAGCCCTGGGCCGCCATATGCCCGCGGACACCGACGACCGCCACTCCTTGTTCGAGGCCCCGATGACCCCGATCCTCCGCACCCTCGCGCTCGCCGCCGGCGCGGCGCTGGCCAGCCTGGCCCTGCCGTCCCACGCCGCCGTCGTCACCTGGTACGCCGCCGACGGCGCCACGCCCGACGTGGCGGTGCCGCAGTGGGAACTCGTCGACAACGCCTCGCCGGAGAACCCGGCGTTGTCGGGCGGCGTGCTCACCATCGGCGGCAGCGCCATCGCCGAGCAGATGTACTACTCGATGGACGGCGCCAACGCCGACTTCTCCGGCCAGACGAGCTACTGGCTCGAGGCGCGCCTACGAGTCAACACGCAAAGCCTCACCGCCGGCTGGTGGCGCGCGCCCGTGACGATGGGCATCGGCTTTGCCGGCGGCGGCCTGGCGATCTTCGAGCTGCGCCGCGACTACGTGTACCTGCGCGACGGCGACAACTCGCGCGCCGCCTTCAGCAGCGCACTCGACACCGACACCGAGTTCCACACCTGGCGCATGGAGGTGCTGGGCAGCACCGCCGGCAGCATCGTCAACGTCTACCAGGACGGCACGCTCGTGCTCAGCGACAACTCGGTCTACAACTACGGCGCCGGCGACCGCGTGTTCTGGGGTGACTCGTCCATCATCGCCGGCGGCCGCAGCGAGTGGACCTACGTGTCCACGAACCTGGGCGCCCTGCGCGACCCCGGCCCCGGCGGCAGCGTACCGCTGCCGGGCTCGCTGGCGCTGGCCGGCCTGGGCCTGCTGGCGCTGGGCGCGCGGCGCCGCCGCTGAGCGACGGGATCGGCTGCTACAGGCCGAGCCCTTCGTCCAGGCCCAGGTGCACGTTCATCGCCTGCACCGCGGCGCCGCTGGCGCCCTTGCCCAGGTTGTCCAGCCGCGCCACCAGCAGCGCCTGCGTGGCGTTGGCGAACACGAACAGGTCCACGCGGTTGGTGCCGTTGCAGGCCTGCACGTCCAGGAAGCCGGCCTCCAGCGTGGCGGCGTCGCGCAGCGGCATCACGCGCACGAAGCGCTCGCCGGCGTAGCGTGCGGCCAGCGCCGCGTGCAGCGCCTCGGGCGTGGTGCCCAGCACGGCGGTGTGCACCGGCACCGTGACGGCCAGGCCCTGGTAGTAGCTCGCGACCACGGGCATGAACACCGGCGGCGCCGTCAGCCCGGTGTGGGCCATCATCTCCGGCAGGTGCTTGTGCTGCAGGCTCAGGCCGTAGGGGCGCGGCGAGGTGAGCGCCTGCTCCAGCGGCTGGGCCTGGTACTGCTCGATCATCTTCTTGCCGCCACCGGAGTAGCCGGTGATGGACGTGGCCGACAGCGCCGTGGCTGGCGGCACCAGGCCGGCGTCCACCAGCGGCCGCAGCAGCAGGATGAAGGCACTCGCGTGGCAGCCCGGGTTGGCGATGCGCTTGGCGTGGCGCAGGGCCTCGCGCTGCCCGGTGCACAGCTCCGGCATGCCGAACACCCAGCCCGGCACCGTGCGGTGCGCGGTGCTGGCGTCGATGAGGCAGGTGCGCGGGTTCTCCACCAGCGCAACGGCCTCGCGCGCGGCGGCGTCGGGCAGGCACAGGAAGGCCACGTCGGCGGCATTGAGCAGGCGCGCGCGCTCGGCGGCGTCCTTGCGCTTGTCGGCGTCGATCTTCAGCAGCTCGACGTCGCGGCGGCCCGCGAGCACCTCGTGGATGCGCAGGCCGGTCGTGCCTTCCTGGCCGTCGACGAACACGGTGAACCCCATCGCTGCCCTTCCATCGCGGCACGCAGCCGCTCATGATGCAATGCCGCAAAGGATAACGGGCATGGACCTTCTGCATCGTGTGTTGTTGCTGCCGGGCTGGCAGGACTCCGGCCCCGACCATTGGCAAAGCCGCTGGGAGCGCCAGCACGGCTTCGTGCGCGTGGTGCAGGACGACTGGATGTGGCCCAAGCGTGGCGACTGGATGGCGCGCCTCGACGAAGCCCTGCTGGCCGAAAGCCAGCCGGTGCTGCTGGCCGCGCACAGCCTGGGCTGCCAGCTGGTGGCGGCCTGGGCCGTGCACTCGGCGCACACCGCGCGCGTGGCCGGCGCACTGCTGGTGGCGCCGCCCGACACCGCGCGCGCCGACATGCCGCCGCAGCTGGCGCCCTGGCGCGACATCGCCCGCGGCCGCCTGCCCTTTGCTGCCATCGCTGTGATCAGCAGCGACGACCCCTACGGCGCCGCCGAGCGCACGCGCGCGATGGCCGCCGACTGGGGCGCGCGTGTCGTCGAGGCCGGCCCGCGCGGGCACCTCAATGCCGACAGCGGCCTGGGCGACTGGCCCGAGGGCCTGGCGCTGCTGCGCAGACTGGCTGCCGCATGACGCGCCAGCAGCGGGCCTACGCCGTGCTGGTGGTCGTGTCCATCGGCCTGATGGCGCTGGTGCACTCCTGGGGCTACGGGCCGCTGTACGTGCTGCTCGTGGCGGTGGCCTCGGCGCTGATCATCGTGTTCGTGCCGCGGTGGATCATCGGCCTGGGCGAGCGCGCGCACCAGGGCCTGAACACGCAGGTCTGGAAGGGTGTCGAAGGCCAGCACCACGCCTTCGCCGGCGTGAGCTTCACGATGGCCGACGACGGCCGCTTCATGTGGATGCACGCCGATGCTCTGAAGCGCGTGCTCGCGCGCCCCGAGGCCGACGACGTGCTGGCCGCGCGCATCAGCGGCAAGTGGAAGCTCGACGAGCGGCAGCAGCTGTGGCTGCGCGTGGACGCGGTGGTGGAGCACCTGTCCACCTTCCCCGGCCGCATGGACCCGCGGGTGCAGAAGCTGCGCCGCTGGCTGGAGCGCGACGTGCTGTTCCCGGCCGACCGCCGGCATGCCACCAGCTCCGGTAGCGGCAGCAAGCCCTGACGCCGCTGAGACAATCCCGCCCCATGGTCACGAAAAAACCCAAGGGCCTGGGCCTCGGCCTGGAAGCCCTGCTCGGCCCCAAGGTGCTGGACACGCCGGCCGACACGCCTGCCGGCCCGCCCGCCGTGCTGCCGCTGGCCGCCCTGCGCGCCGGCGTCTACCAGCCGCGCACGCGCATGGACGAGGGCTCGCTGTACGAACTGGCGCAGAGCATCAAGAGCCAGGGCGTGATGCAGCCCATCCTCGTGCGCCCGCTCGACGCCGCGGTGCACGGCGCCGGGCAGTACGAGATCATCGCCGGCGAGCGCCGCTTCCGCGCCGCGAAGCTGGCTGGGCTCGACGAGGTGCCGGTGCTCGTCAAGCCCGTGGCCGACGAGGCCGCGGCGGTGATGGCGCTGATCGAGAACATCCAGCGCGAAGACCTGAACCCGCTCGAAGAAGCGCAGGGCCTGCAGCGCCTGGTGCGCGACTTCGGGCTCACGCACGAGCAGGCGGCGCAGGCCGTGGGGCGCTCGCGCAGCGCCGCGAGCAACCTGCTGCGCCTGCTCAACCTGGCCGAGTCGGTGCAGCAGATGCTGCTGGCCGGCGACCTGGAAATGGGCCACGCCCGCGCGCTGCTGGCGCTGCCGGCGGCCGAGCAGGTGATGGCGGCGCAGGAAGTGGCCGCGAAGAAGCTCAGCGTTCGCGAGGCCGAACGCCTGGTGGCGCGCGCGCAGCAGGCGGCGCAGCAGGCCGACGGGCCGGCCCGCACCCCGAAGGCCGCGCCGAAGCCGCGCGACATCGCCCGGCTCGAGGAACGCCTGGCCGACGTGCTGACGGCACCGGTGGAGATCCGCCTGCGCAAGGGCCGCGCGACGGCGGGCGAGATCGCCATCCCGTTTGCCAGCCTCGACGAGCTCGACGCGCTGCTCGACAAGCTCGGCGCCGCCGAGCGCTGAGACACGCCCGAACCCACAGGCCGCCGCGGGTCAACACCCCGCTGCGGCGGGTGCGAGTCTTGCTATCCTGATTGGTTACTTCCGCTCCCCGTCCCTCGAACCCGGAGACACCCCCACCATGCCCACCTTCGCGCTCAAGAACACGCTCGCCGCGGCCCTGCTGGCCGCCAGCACCGCCGCCCTGGCCCAGGCCCAGCCCGCCGTCATCTACGACATGGGCGGCAAGTTCGACAAGAGCTTCAACCAGGCTGCCTTCAACGGCGCCGAGAAGTGGAAGAAGGAAACGGGCAAGAGCTACCTCGAGTTCGAGATCAGCAACCCCACGCAGCGCGAGCAGGCCAAGCGCCGCATGGCCGAGCGCGGCGCCAACCCCATCGTCGCCATCGGCTTCAGCCAGGGCACGAGCCTCGAGAAGGTGGCGAAGGACTTCCCGAAGCTGCAGTTCGCCATCATCGACAGCGTCGTCGCGCTGCCCAACGTGCAGAGCATCGTGTTCAAGGAGCACGAGGGCAGCTTCCTCGTCGGCATGATGGCCGCGATGGCCAGCAAGAGCGGCAAGGTCGGCTTCATCGGCGGCATGGACATCCCGCTGATCCGCAAGTTCCAGTGCGGCTTCGAGCAGGGCGCCAAGTTCGCCAACCCCAAGGCCGAGGTCGTGGCCAACATGACCGGCACCACGCCCACGGCCTGGAACGACCCCGCCCGCGGCGGCGAACTCGCCAAGAGCCAGTTCGCGGCCGGCGTGGACGTGATCTTCGCCGCGGCCGGCGGCACCGGCCTGGGCGTGTACCAGGCGGCCAAGGACAACGGCAAGCTGGCCATCGGCGTCGACAGCAACCAGAACCACCTCCACCCCGGCACCATGCTCACCAGCATGGTCAAGCGCGTTGACGTGGCGGTGTACGAGGCCTTCAAGGGCGTGAAGCCCGGCACCTCGGCGCTGGGCCTGAAGGAAGGCGGCGTGGACGTGGCGCTCGACGAGCACAACGCCAAGCTGGTGACGGCCGACATGAAGAAGCGCGTCGACGCGGCTCGCGCCGACATCGTCAGCGGCAAGATCAAGGTGATCGACTTCATGGTGAACAGCGCCTGCAAGTGACGCGCGGCACCTGAACCCCCGACGATCTTGAGCACCGGCAGCACGGCGCCGCCCGCGGTGGCGATGCGCCACATCGACAAGCGCTTCGGCGCCGTGCACGCCAACCGCGACGTGCACCTCACGGTGGCGGCGGGCACCGTGCACGGCATCGTCGGCGAAAACGGCGCCGGCAAGAGCACGCTGATGAGCATCCTCTACGGCTTCTACGAGGCCGACGGGGGCGAGATCGTCATCGAGGGCCGGCCCGCGCGCATCCGCGGCTCGCGCGAGGCCATCGCGTTGGGCATCGGCATGGTGCACCAGCACTTCATGCTGGTGGACACGCTCAGCGCGCTCGACAACATCATGCTCGGCGCCGAGCCGGGCTGGAGCCTGCCGGCGGCGCGCGCCGAGGTGCGCGCGAAGCTCGACGCGCTGATGCGCGACACCGGCCTCGTGGTGGCGCTCGACGCGCTGGTGCACGAGCTGCCCGTGGGCGAGCGCCAGCGGCTCGAGATCCTGAAGGCCCTGTTCCGCGGCGCGCGCATCCTCATCCTCGACGAGCCCACGGCCGTGCTGACGCCGGCCGAGACCGAGCAGCTCTTCGTCACGCTGCAGCGCCTGCGCAACCAGGGCACGACCATCCTGCTGATCACGCACAAGCTCAAGGAGATCATGGCGCTGTGCGACGCCGTCACGGTGATGCGCGGCGGCCAGGTGGTGCTCGACTGCGCCATCGGCGAGACCTCCATCGACGGCCTGGCCGAGGCCATGGTGGGCCGCCGCGTCAACCTGGGGCGCGGCGACACCGCTGCGCGTGAGGCCGGCCCCGCGCTGCTGCAGGCCAGCGGCCTGGCCTGGGCCGACGAGCTCGGCGTGCCGCGCCTCGTGGACGTGTCGCTCACGCTGCACGCCGGCGAGATCGTCGGCATCGCCGGTGTCTCGGGCAACGGCCAGAGCGAGCTGCTCGACGTGCTCTCGGGGCTGGCGGCGCCGGCGCAAGGCACGCTCGAACTCGGCGGCCAGCGCTTCGAGCCGGCGCACTGGCTCGACACCCGCACCGCGCGCGCCCTGCGCCTGGCCCACGTGCCCGAAGACCGCCACAAGCGCGGCCTGGTGCTGCCCTTCGACGCCTGGGAATCGGCCACGCTCGGCTACCAGGACGCGCCGCGCTACACCGCCAAGGCGCTGCTGGCCTGGATGCGCCAGCGCCGCATGCGCGACGACTGCGCCGAGATGATGGAGCGCTACGACGTGCGCCCACGCAACCCGGCCTTGCGCAGCAGCAAGTTCAGCGGCGGCAACCAGCAGAAGCTCGTGCTCGCGCGCGAGGCGCAGGGCGGCGAGCACCCGCCGCAGGTGCTGCTGGTGGGCCAGCCCACACGCGGCGTCGACATCGGCGCCATCGAGTTCATCCACGGCCGCCTGCGCGCCATGCGCGATGCCGGCGGCGCGGTGCTGGTGGTGTCGTCGGAGCTCGACGAGATCCTGGCGCTCGCCGACCGCGTGATCGTCATGAACGCCGGCCGCGTGGCCGGCGAGCTGCCGATCGCGCAGTGCAGCGAGGCCGCCCTCGGCCGCCTGATGGGGGGTGCGCATTGAGCCAGCCGATCGAACTGCCGCGTTGGATGGATGTGGCCCTGCTGCCCGCCGTCAACCTGGCCATCGCACTGCTGGTGGCCGGTGGCGTGACGCTGCTCGTGGGCTTCGACCCGCTGCAGGTGCTGACGCTGCTGGCCAAGGGCGCGTTCGGCTCGCCGGCGGGCATCAGCTACACGCTCTACTACGCCACCACCTTCGTGTTCACCGGCCTCGCGGTGGCCATCGCCTTCCATGGTGGCCTCTTCAACATCGGCGGCGAGGGGCAGGCCATCATGGGCGGGCTCGGGGCGGGCCTGGCGGCACTGGCGCTCAGCGCGCATCTGCCGGCCTGGGCCATGCTGCCGCTGATGGTGCTGGCAGCCGCGGCCTTCGGTGGCGTGTGGGGCGCCGTGCCGGGCGCGCTGCAGGCCTGGCGCGGCAGCCACACGGTCATCACGACCATCATGTTCAACTTCATCGCGTCGGCGCTGCTGAGCTACCTGCTCGTCAACACGCTGAAGGAAGCCGGCAACATGACGCCTGAGAGCCGTGCCTTCGACCCGAGCGCGAAGATGCCCGGCGTGCACGAGCTGCTCGGCTGGCTCGGCATCGAGTGGCCGCGCACGCCGCTGAACCTGACGGTGTTCATCGCCGCCGGCGCCGCCTGGCTGACCTGGCTGCTGCTGTGGAAGAGCCGCGGTGGCTATGCATTGCGGGCGGTGGGCTTTTCGCCTGAGGCCTCCGTGTACGCCGGCATCCAGCCGCGGCGCCTGGTGGTGCTGAGCATGGCCGCGGCCGGCGCCATGGGCGGCCTCGTCGGCGTGAACGAGATCGCCGGCGTGCATGGCCGCCTCCTGCCCGACTTCGTGGCCGGCGCCGGCTTCGCGGGCATCGCCGTCAGCCTGATCGGCCGCAACCACCCGGGCGGCATCGTGCTGGCCAGCCTGCTGTTCGGCGCGCTGTACCAGGGCGGCAGCGAACTGGCCTTCGAGATCAACGGCTTCAGCCGCGACATGGTGTTCATGCTGCAGGGACTGATCGTGCTGTTCGCGGGTGCCATGGCTTACGTGGCGGCGCCGGCGCTGTTCAGGCTCTACAAGGCTTTCGGCGGAGGGCGCGCCCGTGGATGAGGTGCTGGTCGGCACGATCATCGCCAGCACGCTGCGCGTCAGCGTGCCGCTGATCCTGTGCGCGCTGGCCGGCGTGCTGTGCGAGCGCGCTGGCGTCATCGACCTCGGCCTCGAAGGCAAGATGCTGGCCACGGCCTTTGCCACCGCCGCGGTGGGCGTGACCACCGGCAGCCTGGCGCTGGCGCTCATCGCCGCCGTGGCCGTGGGCCTGGCGCTGTCGATGCTGCACGGCTACGCGTGCGTGAGCCACCGCGGCGACCAGGTCGTGCTCGGCATGGCCATCACGATGACAGCGGCGGGCCTCACCGTCGTGCTGGGCATCGCCTGGTTCGCGCAGGGCGGGCAGACGCCGCCGGTGCCCGAGGCCGTGCGCCTGGACGGCTGGTTCGGCGGCCTGGGCGACGCGCTGAAGACGGTGCCCTTCATCGGCACCGCGCTGGCGCTGGCCTTCACCGGCCACAACGCCATGGTCTACGGCGCGCTCTTGCTGGTGGTGGCCGTGTGGTGGCTGCTGTACCGCACACGCTTCGGCCTGCGGCTGCGCGCGGCCGGCGAGAACCCGGCGATGGTGGATGCGGCGGGCGTCAGCGTGAAGGCGCTGCGCTACCAGGCGCTGGCGCTCAACGGCGTGCTGGCCTCGCTGGCCGGCGCCTACCTGGTGCTGGCGCAGAACCCGAGCTTCATCCCGCACATGACGGCCGGCCGCGGCTACATGGCGCTGGCGGCGCTGATCTTCGGCAAGTGGCACCCGGTGGGCGCGTTGTGGGCCTGCCTCTTGTTCGGCTTCCTCGATGCCATCAGCATCCGGCTGCAGGGCGCGAGCCTGCCGCTGATCGGCGAGGTGCCGGTGCAGGCCATCCAGGCGCTGCCGTATGTGCTGACCGTCGTGCTGCTGGCCGGCTTCATCGGCAGCGCGGTGGCGCCCAAGGCGCTGGGGCGGCCGTATGTGAAGGAGCGGTGAATGGCGAAGTCACTCGTGTTGTCGTCGGTCGTGCTGATGTCGACCGCGCTGCTGGCGCTGCCCGGCTGCAGCAGCCGCGCCGTCTACCAGACGGTGCAGGGCTGGCAGCAGCAGGAATGCCGCAAGCTGCCCGACGCCGCCGAGCGCCAGCGCTGCCTGAACAGCACCGCCGCCAGCTACGACGACTACCGCCGCCAGCGCGAGGCGGCGCAAGGGCCGAAGTGACGGACCCGGCCGCCGCGCTGGATGCGCAAGAGGCGCTGATCGCCGCCGCCCGCGCCGTGCGGGCCCACGCCCACGCGCCCTACTCGCGCTTTGCGGTCGGTGCCGCGGTGCTGGACGAGCAGGGCCGCATCCACGCCGGCTGCAACGTCGAGAACGCCGCCTACCCGCAGGGCTGGTGCGCCGAGACCTCGGCCATCGCCGCGCTGGTGGCCGCGGGCGGCCGGCGCGTGATGGCGGTGGCGGTGTGCGCGGTGGCGGCCGAGCCCGGCACGCCCGTTACGCCGTGCGGCGGCTGCCGCCAGAAGATCCGCGAGTTCGCGGCCGACGACTGCCCCATCTTCGTGGCCGACGAGCAGGCGCTGGTCGCCACCTTCACACTGGGGCAACTGTTGCCGTGCAGCTTCGGGCCGGCCCACCTGGCACGTCCATGAACCCGCCCGCGCTGCTCCGCCAACACCCCCGCGCCAGCTTTGCCGCGGCGGCGGGGCTGGTGCTGGGCGGCTACGCGTGGGCCATCCCCTGGCTTGCGCGCCACCGGCACGAGCCGCTGCCCGACTGGACGCTGGCCATCGACCTGCTCGTCGTGCTGCCGCTGCTGTGGTGGTGGCTGCAACCCGCGCCGCGCGGGCGTGCCGCAGGCCTAGGTGCGCTGATGGTGGCGATGGCCGGCATCTGGGCCGGCGCCTGGCTGCTGCCGGCGGAGAACAAGCAGGTCTGGCTCTGGCTGGAGCCGCTGCGCTGGGTGCTGATCGGCGCGCTGGTGCTGGTGCAACTGGCGCTGGCCACGCTGGCGCTGCGGCAGCTGGCGGGCGTGCTGGGTCGGCGACGGCAGGCGATGCAGGCCGGCCACGCGCCGCCCGGCCTCGTCGAGACCGAACTGCAGGGCGTGCTGGCCGCGCAGGCGGCGCGCACCGAGCGCCTCACCGGCCAGCGCGCCGGCCGCCTGCTCGGCTGGCTGCAGCTCGAGGCACGGCTGTGGCTCTACGCGCTGGCGCCACGCCGCTGGCTCGACGCCACGCCGCCGGCCGGCGAGCGCTGGTTTGCGGTGCACCGCCAGGGCCAGAACCTGTCCAACCAGATGGGCTTCGTCGTGCTGATGGTGGTCGAGATCCCCATCGCGCACGGCCTGCTGCACCTGATGGCCGGCCCGCTGGTGGCCGGCATCGTGACGGCGCTCGGCGTCTACGGCGCCCTCTTCTTCTGGGCCGAGGCGCGCGCCACGCGCTGGCGGCCGGTGGCGCTGGACGCCCGAACGCTGCACCTGCGCCACGGCCTCGCCATCGACATCGCCGTGCCGCGTGCCGCCATCATGGCCGCAAGCCTGCACCGCGGCGCCACGCCGGGCCGCGCGGCGGGCCGTCTGCGCGCCGTGGGCATGGGCCGCGCCAACGTGCGCCTCACGCTGGCCCCGGGCACGACACTCGCCCTGCTGACGGGCGAGCGCGAGGTGCACGACATCTTCCTCGGCGTCGACGAGCCCGAGCGGCTGCTGCGCGCCCTCTCCGAACCCGGAACCCCCACACCATGACCTTCGACGACCTCGTCGCCACCAGCGCCGCCACGCTGCGCCAGCGCCTCGGTGCGCGCCAACCCCGCATCGCCGTGCTGCTGGGCAGCGGCTGGGGGCCGCTGGCCGACCAGGTGCAGGACGCCGTCTCGGTGCCCTACACCGATCTGCCCGCGTTCCCGGTGCTCGCCATCGGCGGCCATGCCGGCGTGCTGAAGGCGGGGCGGCTGGGCACGCAGGACGTGATCGTGCTCGCCGGCCGCAAGCACACCTACGAAACCGGCGAGGCCGACGGCATGAAGGGCGTCATCCGCACGCTCGCCGCCTTGGGCGTGCAGGTGCTGGTGCAGACCAACGCCGCCGGCAGCCTGGACCTGGCCATGCCGCCCGGCACGGTGATGCTGATCGAGGACCACCTCAACGTCGTGCAGCGCAGCCCGCTGGTGGGCGAGAAGGGCGACGGCCGCTTCGTCGACATGGGCGCGGCCTACTGCCCCAGCTTGCGCGCGCAGGCCCAGGCCGCCGCGGTGGCCGCCACCGGCCAGGCCATGCCGCGCGGCGTGTACGCCTGGGTGCTGGGGCCGCAGTTCGAGACGCCGGCCGAGATCCGCATGCTGCAGGCCTTTGGCGCGCAGGCCGTGGGCATGAGCACGGTGCCCGAGACCATCCTGGCGCGCCACGCCGGCCTGCGTGTGCTGGCGCTGTCGATGATGACGAACATGGCCGCCGGCCTGAGCGCCGAGACGCTGAGCCACGGCCACACGATGGCCACCGCCAAGGCCGCCAGCGAACGTGCGGTGCAGCTGCTGGTGGCCGTGGTGCAGGGCCTGGAGATCACGGCATGACGTCCCACATGAATGACCTCGAAACCACGGCCCGCACCGCGCTAGCCTGCCTGGACCTGACGAGCCTGGCCGACGGCCACGACACGGCCGGCGGTGAGGCCGAGATCGAGGCGCTGTGCGCCAAGGCCATCGGCCCCGCGGGCCGCGGCGCCACGGCCGCCGTCTGTGTGTGGCCGCGGCTGGCCGCCTTCGCCCGCGCGCGGCTGCCGGCCGGCATCGCGGTGGCCGCGGTCGCCAACTTCCCCGACGGCAGCATGGACGTTGAGCGTGCCGTGCGCGACATCCGCGCCATCGTCGATGCCGGTGCACAGGAGGTCGACGTGGTGATGCCCTACCGCGACCTCGCCGCCGCCCCGGCGCTGCTGGCCGCCGTCCGCCACGCCTGCGACGGCCTGGTGCTGAAGGTCATCCTCGAAACCGGCGAGATGGCGGACGAGGCCACCATCGACACCGCCAGCCGCATCGCGCTCGATGCCGGCGCCGACTTCCTGAAGACCAGCACCGGCAAGAAGCCCGTCAGCGCCACGCCGGCCGCGGCCGGACGGCTGCTCGCGGCCATCGCCGGTGACAGCACCGCGCGCAGCCGCGTCGGCTTCAAGCCGGCCGGTGGCATCCGCACGGTGGCCGACGCCGCGCTCTACATCGACCTCACCGCGCAGGCGCTGGGTGCCGAGGCCGTGAACCCACGCCGCTTCCGCATCGGCGCCAGTGGCCTGCTGTCCGACATCGAAGCCGTGCTCGCTGGCACGCACCGCCCCACCCCGGGCACGACCTACTGAACGAATCCGCCATGAACCTGATCCGCCACTCTGCCCTCGCCCTGGCTGCCACCGCCACGCTGCTGGCCGGCTGCGCCACGCCGTCCGCACCGAAAGAGCCCGTCACGCTGCGTGTGATCGCGTTCAACGATCTGCACGGCCACCTGCAGACCGCCGCGCTGAACCTGCCGCACCCCAACCCCGCCAACGCCGAGCAGCCGCTGCGCGTGAACGTGGGCGGCACGGCCGAGCTCGCGGGCCTGGTGAAGGCGCTGCGCCAGGGCGCGCCGAACAGCGTCGTCGTCAGCAGCGGCGACGCCATCGGCGGCACGCCGCTGATCAGCGCGATCTTCTTCCACGAGGCCACCATCGACGTGATGAACCGCATCGGCGTCGACGTCGCCACCGTGGGCAATCACGAGTTCGACGCCGGCGCGGCCGAGCTGCAGCGCGTGCTGGCCGGTGGCTGCCGCGAAGCCAAGCCGGGCGACACGGCGATGTCCTGCGCGCTGGGCCGGCACGAGGGCGCGAAGTTCCCGTCGGTGGTGGCCAACGTGCTCAAGGCCGACGGCACGCCGCTGATGGCGCGCTCCATCGTCAAGACCTACGGCGGCATCAAGGTCGGCTTCATCGGCGCCGTCACGCGCGGCACGCCGAGCATCGTCGTGCCGTCGGGCGTGGCCGGGCTGCGCTTCACCGACGAGGCCGATGCCATCAACGCCGAGGCCGCCCGGCTGCAGGCGCAGGGCGTGCAGGCCATCGTCGCCACCATCCACGAGGGCGGCTTCCTCGACGCCGCGCAGATGGAGTGGAACAGCAACGCCTGCCCCAACCGGCGCGGCGACATCTTCGAGATCGAGAAGCGCCTGGCCCCCGCGGTGGACGTGGTGCTGTCGGCGCACACGCACCAGGGCTACAGCTGCAACATCAACGGCCGGCCGGTGATGCAGGCGCTGAGCTTCGGCCGCGGCGTCAGCGTGCTTGACCTCGTGCTCGACCCCGCTACCGGCGACGTCGGCCGGGGCAAGACGCTGTTCCGCA
>JAIXTY010000290.1 GCA_027483705.1 Rubrivivax sp. | reverse complement strand
CGTGACGGCATCGACGTCGTAGGGCCGCTCGGGCAGCAGGATCACGTCGGCCGCACCGGCCAGGCCGCCCTCCAGCGCGATCCAGCCCGCGTAGCGGCCCATCGTCTCGCACAGCATCACGCGGCGGTGGCTGCGTGCCGTGGTGGCCAGCCGGTCCAGCGCCTCGGCCACCACGGCCACGGCGCTGTCGAAGCCGAAGGTGCGGTCGGTGTGCGCGAGGTCGTTGTCGATGGTCTTGGGCACGCCCACCACCGGCAACCCGGCCTCTTGGAAGCGGTGGGCGATGGCCATGCTGCCGTCGCCGCCGATGGCCACCAGGGCGTCCAGGCCCCAGGCGCGGGCGTGGCCCAGCGCTTCGGCGGAGCGGTCTCGCGGCGGCTGCGTGGCGCGATCCGCGAACGGGTCGCAGGTGTTGTCGGTGCCGAGGATGGTGCCACCCTCGGCGAGGATGCCGCTCACATCGGACGCCAGCAGCTCGCGCCCGCGGCCTTCGAGCAGGCCGCGGAAGCCCTGCTCGATGCCCCACACGGTGGCGCCCTGCTGCTGCAGCGCCAGCGTCACGGCGCGGATCACCGCGTTCAGGCCCGGACAGTCGCCCCCGCCGGTGAGCACGCCGACCTTCATCACAGGCACCTGTTGCTCAGCCGGCCATCCAGGCCGCGACATCGGCCTTCAGCTGCACCAGGTCGGCCTGCCGCGTGTACATCATGTGGCCGGCGTCGTAGTAGCGGTGCGTCACGCGCTGCAGCACCTCGGCCGGCGCGTCGAGCTGCGCCAGGCTCCAGTCGCTGGCGCTGTAGGGCGTGCCCAGGTCGTAGCGGCCGCTGGCGGCCAGCACCTTGAAGTGCGGGTTGCGGCGCAGCGCCTGCGCGAGGTCGGTGCTGGTGCAGGTGTAGCCCATGCGGCGCGCTTCGCTCTCACCGCCGCGGATCCAGTTCCAGCCCCGCCCGACATCGGGGTTGATGACCATGTAGCGCTGCTCGAAGGCCAGGCCGAGCGCCTGGCCGAAGTAGCCCATCGCGGCCATCGTGTAGGGCGCGGCGATAGCCTCGATGCCGGGGTCGAACTCCCACTCGCGCGTGCGGCTGGCGGCCATGGGGCCGGTGCTGCGCGCCTCCAGCCGGCCCACCACCAGGCCGCGGTGGCGCAGCGCGTCGAAGAAGTAGGTCTGGTCGCTGATGCGCAGGTTTTTCTCTTCCACCAGCGAGCGCGGCAGGCCGGTGAGCTCGGCGATGCGGCGCGCCAGGCGCGAGCGGTTCTTCTCGGACAGGCGCGCGCCGGCCAGCAGCGCCGCGGCGTAGTCCTCCTGCACAAAGGCCTCGGCGGCGGCGCGGGCCGCTTCGGGCGAGGCCGCCAGCGGCCCCTGCAGCAGGCCGTGGTACTGCGAGACGTTGGCAAACGCCGGCAGGAACAGGGCATACGGCAGGTCGTTGCCGGGCGCGAACACCAGCGTCTGCAGGTCCATCGCCAGCGAGACGAGGATGGCCCCGTTCACCACCACGCCCAGCTCGTGCAGCCGGTTGGCGATGCCGGCGCCGCGCGTGGTGCCGTAGCTTTCGCCGCACAGGTAGACCGGCGAGCCCCAGCGGCCGTTTCGCGTCAGCCAGAGCCGGATGACCTCGCTGAAGCACTCGATGTCGCCATCGGTCCCCAGCAGCTTCTTGCGGGCTGCGTCGTCGGCGCTGATCGACCAGCCGGTGTGCGCCGGGTCGATGAAGACGAGGTCGAAGTGCTCGAGCCAGGTGTGCGGGTTGTCCTGCACGCTGTAGGGCGCGGCGGGCATCGAGCCGTCGTCGGGCACGACCACGCGCTTGGGGCCGAGCGCACCCAGGTGCAGCCAGATCGAGGCCGAGCCCGGGCCGCCGTTGAAGGCAAAGCACACCGGCCGCGGCGTGGCGCCCGCGGACACGGTGTAGGCCGTCGTCAGCACGGCGGCCTTGGGGTCCTGCGCGCCCGGCTCGCTGCCGCCCAGCACCACGGGCAGGAACTCGGCGTGCACCTGGTAGTCCAGCGCCGCGCCGGAGGCCAGCGTCACGCGGGCGCTGCTGCGGGCGGGCTTGCTGGCCAGCAGCTCGTCGAAGCGGGCCTTCTGGCGCTTGGCGGCGTCGTCAGGGGCGGCGGGGGCAGCGGGAGCGGGCGTGTCGGCCATGGTCGGGGTGGGTCGCGGCGATGAGGAGCCGCGACGTTACCGCAGCGCCCGCCGGCGCCGCCGCCTCAGGCGCTGGCCGCGCCGCCGATCAGCTCGGCATAGCGCGCGAGGTCGACGTTGCCGCCGCTGACGATGACGCCCACGCGCTGCCCCTTCGCCGGCACCACACCTTCGAGCAGCGCCGCGGCGGCCAGGCAGCCGGTGGGCTCGACGACCATCTTCAGGCGCTCGGCAAAGAAGCGCATCGTGCGCACCAGCTGCTCGTCGCTGACGGTGACGATGCCCTGCACCAGCCGCTGGATCACGGGGAAGGTGAGCTTGCCGCTGGCCTGCGTCTGCGCGCCGTCGGCAATGGTGCGAGGGGTGTCGATGTGCACGATGCGGCCGAGGGCCAGGCTCTGCTGCGTGTCGTTGCCGGCCTCGGGCTCGACGCCGATCACCACCGTGCCCGGGCTGGCCGCCTGCGCGGCGACGGCGCAGCCCGAGATCAGGCCGCCGCCACCCACGCACACCAGCAGCAGGTCCAGCGGGCCGGTGTCCTCGAGCAGCTCGGCGGCGGCCGTGCCCTGCCCGGCCATCACGTGCGGGTGGTCGTAGGGCGGGATCAGCGTCATGCCGCGCTCGTCGGCCAGGCGGCGGCCGATGGCCTCGCGGTCCTCGGTGTAGCGGTCGTAGATGACAACCTCGCTGACCGGCTGGCCCTGCTGGTAGCCGCGTGTGGCCGCCAGCTTGGCCGCGGGCGAGTCGTGCGGCATCACGATGACCGAGGGCATGCCCAGCAGCCGCGCCGACAGCGCCACCGCCTGCGCATGGTTGCCCGACGAGAACGCGATCACGCCGCGCTGCCGCTGCTCGGGCGTGAACTGCGCCAGCGCGTTGAACGCGCCGCGGAACTTGAAGGCGCCCATGCGCTGCAGGTTCTCGCACTTGAAGAACACCTGCGCGCCGGTGCGCTCGTCGGCGGTTCGGCTGGTGAGCACCGGCGTGCGGTGGGCGTGGCCCTGCAGCCGGCGTTGGGCGGCGGCGATGTCGTCGGCGTTGATCGCCAGCGGGGCGGGGGTCGTCAGGCTCATGGTGATGTCGGGGCCTCAGGGCCCTGGAAGCCGCCGCGGCGGAAGGTCAGCACCAGGGTGTCGCGGTGGCTGGGCTGCCCGGCCTGCAGCGGCTGGATCGGCGTGGATTCGTGGATCACGCGTTCGTCGTCCAGCAGCAGAGCGCTCCAGGGCTCGGCCAGCTGGAAGCGCACGCCCTGCGGGCCACGGGCGTCGAACACGCGGGTCTCGCCGCCGCGCACGTTCTGGCGGCCCACCAGCAGCACGGCGACGAGGTCGACGCCGTCGCGGTGGGCGCCCTCGGGCGTGGGGCGGCCGATGCCCTCGTCGGCGTCGATCCGGAACGGGTGCGCCTCGACGTGCCAGCGCTGCGCGCCACGCAGCGCACTGGCCACGCGGCCCAGGCCGGCGAGCAGGCGCTGCCAGTCGCGGTCAGCCAGCCAGGCCGGCGGCAGCGGCTCGAAGTGGCGTTCGATGCCGCCGTGCAGCGCGTTGTAGTCCACCGGCTGCCAGTGCGGGCGGTGCGGCGCGGCCTCGACCTGGTCGCCATCGACGACGAAGCAGCCGTGCCGGCGCCGCCGGTATCGGCCGCCGTCACGCAGGTAACGGTCGGGCGGCAGGCTGTCCCAGGCCGGCTGCCAGCGCTCGAACGCCCCGGCATCGACGCCGGCCAGACGCTGGAACGACGCGCGGTCCAGCACCGCCCAGCCGGCGCTGGCGAGCTGGGCGCCCAGGTCGGGCAAGGCGGTCAGGGGGGGCGGCGGGTGCATGGCGGTGAAACGGCAACGAGATCGCGGCGCGACGGAATCCCGGGATTCTGGGGGAGGCTCTCCAATCCACTGTCAGCCGATTGCCGGCTGCGGCCGTTAACGTGGACACATGGCCCCGTTCCCCCCGCCGCCCCTGCCGCCTGCCGTCGATTGCGACGAGGCCGCCTGCCTGCTGCCGCTCGTGGCGGTGATCGAGCTCAAGTGGCTGGCCGCCGGCGTGGGCCAGCACCTGCACGTGGAGCGCATGCAGCACGATGCCCTCTACGCTCGCGGCGTGCTCGCCGCCGCGGCCACCAGCAGCAGCGGGCCGCTGCGCCGCGCCGCCGCCCGGCTGGACGCGCTGCTTGACGCCGGGCCTCGCGCCGCCTGACGGCGCCTGACGCCGCCGGCGCCAGCGCCGGCGTACCATGGCCGAGACGGCTGCCCGACGGGCGGCCTGCGGAGGTGTGCCATGGCCGACGTCCACCGCCCCTGGTTCCGGGTGCTGCTGCTGCTGGCGGCTTCGTGGCTTGCCGGCTGCGCCGTGCTGCCGCGCCCGCCGGCACCGGACACCCTGCTGCGCGACGACGCCTACGCGCGGCCCTCGACCCCCGTGCCCGATGCCACGACGCTGTTCGCGCTGAGCCCGGCGATGCGGCACTTCGTCGAGCAGAGCCTGCCGGGTGCCGGGCGCGATGTGCGGCTGGCCCTCATCGACGCCCTGTACCGCGCACCCGACGCCGGCGGCCACGGCCTGCGGCTGGCCTACGAAACCTCTCGAACGCGCACCGCGGCCGAGGCCTTCGAGGCGCGCGCCGGCAACTGCCTGTCGCTGGTGATGATGACCGCCGCCTTCGCCCGCCACCTCGACCTGCCGGTGAGCTTCCAGCAGGTGAGCACCGACGAGTTCTACACGCGTGCCGGCACGCTGACGCTGGCCAGCGGCCACGTGAACCTGGTGCTGGGCACGCGCATCACCCGGCTGGTGGCCGGGCAGCTCGAGCCCGAACAGCTGGTCATCGACTTCCTGCCGCCGTCCGAGACCCGCGGCCAGCGGTCCGCGCCGCTGCGCGAGGCCACGATCGTGGCGATGTACTACAACAACCGCGCCGCCGAGTTGCTGGCCGTGGGCGCGCGCGACGACGCCTACTGGCACGCCCGCGAGGCGCTGCGCCACGACCCGCGCTTCCTGCCGGCGATCAACACGCTCGGCGTCGTGCACCACCAGGCCGGCCACGCGGAAGCCGCCGAGGCGGCGTTCCGCGCCGTGCTGGTGGGCGACGCGCAATCCACCGCGGCGCTCACCAACTTGGTGATGCTGCTGCGGCAGACCGGCCGCGCCACCGAAGCCGCGCCGCTGGCCGACCGCCTGCTGGCGCTGCAGCCCGTGCCGCCCTTCCACTGGCTGCAGCTGGCCCGCCAGGCGCTGGCCGACGGCGACGCGACGCGTGCGCTCGATCTGCTGCGGCGCGAACTGCGCCGGCAGCCCGAGCAGGACGAGGTGCACTTCGCGCTCGCCGAGGCCTACCTGCGCCTGGGTGACGGGCGCCGCGCGCAGGAGCACCTCGCGCAGGCGGTGGCCTTCAGCACGAGCCGGGTCGACCAGCGGCGTTACGAATCCAAGCTGGAGCACCTGCGCGCCAGCCTGCGGACCAGCACCCTGCGCTGACGGGCGCCACGGGTACGCCACGGACGCGCGCCACAATCGCGCCCGTCCTTTTGTCTCCCCGAAGCCCTGCCCGTGCCCCAAGCCCCCGCCGCCAAGCCGAATCCGCTGCTCGAGATCGGCATCACCATCCTGCTGCCGGCCCTCGTGCTGATGCAGCTCAGCAGCGCCGAGCGCCTGGGCCCGCTGAAGGCCCTGCTGCTGGCGCTGGCCTTTCCGCTGGCCTGGGGCCTGTGGGACGCCTTCAAGCGGCGCAAGGTCAGCTGGATGGCGGTGCTGGGCGTGGTCAGCACGCTGCTCACCGGCGGCATCGGCCTGCTGGCGCTCGACGCGCAATGGCTGGCCGTGAAGGAGGCCGCGGTGCCGGGGCTGATCGGCCTCGTGATCATGGGCTCCATCTGGGCGCGGCGGCCGCTGATCCACCTGCTGGTGTTCAACGCCACGCTGTTCGACGTCGAGCGTGTCACCAACGCGCTGCGCGAGCGTGGCAACGAGGCGGCCTTCAACACGCGCCTGCGCCAGGGCACGGCGCTGCTGGCGGCGACCTTCTTCTTCTCGTCGGTGGCCAACTACGTGCTGGCGCGCTGGGTCGTCACCAGCCCGGCCGGCACCGAGGCCTTCAACCAGGAGCTCGGCCGCCTGACGCTGCTGAGCTACCCCGTGATCGCCATTCCGTCGACCGTGATGATGATGGCACTGCTGTGGTGGCTGGCCCGCCAGGCGCGCGCGCTCACGGGGCTGGACATGGGCGACATGCTGCACCAGGCCTGAAACCCTCGCCCGGCGTGCCGGGACGAGGCATACACTGCCCCGTTCAGGTGCGCCAGCGATGCCTCCCACCGAGCCCCCGAAGCCTCCGGCCGCGGCGCCGCCGCCCGCGCCCGGCACGGTGCGTGCCCGCATCGGCTGGCTCGGCATCGTCGGTTTCGGCCTGCTGATCGCGCTGCTGGGCGTGGTGTTCGTGCAGGCCCGGCAGTCGATGCTGCTGGAGCAGTCGGTGGCGGCCGACGACGACGTGCTGGTCGTCGGCGTGCTGCAGTCGGAGCTGAACTTCCACCAGCTGCGGGCGGCCTGGCGCGAGCTGGCCGACCCTCGCCGGCCCGAGGGCGCACCGCCCGACGCCCAGGCCCTGGCCCGCGTGCGCGAACGCTTCACGGCGTGGCAGGCCGGCGTCGACAAGCTGGAGGCGCCGCCGCAGCGGGCGCTGCTGGCCGACGACGCCGTGGCCCGGGCCACGCTGCAGACCCAGGCCCGCTTCGCCACGCGCGCCGCCCTCAGCCTGGGCCCGGCACCCAGCCTGCCCTTGGATGCCGCCTTCGTGCAGGCGGGGCTGCGTGAACTCGACCAGCTCGAGGCCCCGCTGCGGGCGCTGTCGGCCCGCGCCAGCGCCCACCTGGCCGAGCAGGCGCAGCTCAGGGCCGAGGCGGTGCGCGGCCAGAACCGGCTGCGCTTCAGCCTCACGGCCTTCCTGGCGGGCCTGACGGCCGCCTTCGCGTTGGTGGCGCTGCACCAGGTACGGCAGCTGCGCCAGCGGCGCGAGGCGCTCGAAGCCCTGGCCCGCAGCCTGGCCCAGGCGCGACACGACGCCGAGGCCGCCAGCCGCGCCAAGAGCGCCTTCCTGGCCAACATGAGCCACGAGATCCGCACGCCCTTCCACGGCCTGATGGGCATGCTGTCGCTGCTGCGCGAGACGGGCCTCAACCCCAAGCAGATCGACTACCTGCGCACGGCCACCGAGTCGGCCGACCACCTGCTCGTCATCCTCAACGACATCCTCGACATGTCGCAGCTCGAGAGCGGCCGCCTGACGCTGGCGCCGACCTCGCTGGACCTGCGGGCCCTGCTGCGCGAGGTCGAGGCGCTGATGCGGCCGCAGGCCATGGCCAAGCAGCTGTCGCTGCACGTGGACACCGCGCCCGAGCTGCCCGAGCGCGTGATGGCCGACGCCACGCGCCTGAAGCAGATCCTGTTCAACCTGCTGGCCAACGCCATCAAGTTCTCCGACCGCGGCGAGGTCGTGCTCGACGTGCGGCTGCGCCCGGGGGCCGAGGGCGCGCAGGACCTGATCTTCAGCGTCACCGACCACGGCATCGGCATCGACGAGGCGACGATGACCCAGCTGTTCAACCGCTTCGCGCAGGGCGACAGCTCGCGCTCGCGGCGCCACGGCGGCACGGGGCTGGGCCTGGAGATCTCGCGCAACCTTGCGCGGCTGATGCATGGCGACATCACCGTGACCAGCCGCCCGGGCGAAGGCAGCCGCTTCGTGCTGACGCTGCCCCTGGTGGCCGCACCCCCGATGTCGCTGCCGGCCCAGCGCGAAGCGCAGCCCGAGCCGGCACCACGCCGCCTGCGCCTGCTCGTGGCCGAGGACCATGCCGTCAACCGCCAGTACCTGGCCGCGCTGCTCGAGGGCCAGGGCCACGAGGCGCACTACGTGGCCAACGGCCTGGAGGCGGTCGAGGCCGTGCGCCGCGAGGCCTACGACCTGGTGCTGATGGACCTGCACATGCCGCGCATGGATGGCGTCGCCGCCACGCGGTCCATCCGCAACCTGCCCGATGCCGAACGCTCCACGGTGCCGGTGATCGCCCTCACGGCCGACGCCTTCGACGACACGCGCGACCGCTGCCTCGTGGCCGGCATGAACGACTTCCTCACCAAGCCGGTGAGCCCGGCCAAGCTGGGCACGCTGCTGCGGCAGTTCTTCGGCACCGGCCAGCCCGGCCGGCCGCTGGATCCCGATGCACCGCCACGGCCACCGCCCGGCGCCGAGGCCGGGCCGCTGCTGGACGAAGCCGCCATCGCGGCCGCGCTGCAGGGCATGCCGCGCGAGCGCTTCGCGGCGCTGCTGGCCGCCTTCCTCGAGCAAGGCCCGCAGACCGTGCAGCACCTGCGCGCCGCGGTGCGCGATGCGCAGCCGCTGGAGCTGCGCGTGAACGCCCACGCCGTCAAGGGCGCGGCGCTGAATCTGGGCCTGGGCGCGCTGGCCAACACGGCGCAGGCGCTGCAGGAAGGCGCGGCCCACCTGCCGGCGCACGAGGTGGCGCGCCTGGTGCAGCGCTACGAGGACCAGCTGCAGGCCACGCGCCGCGCGCTGCAGAACGCCGGGCTGCTGCCGCCGGCTAGACGATGATGGGCTCCGGCTCCAGCCGGATGCCGAAGCGCCCGTAGACGCTCTCCTGGATGGCGCGCGCCAGCGTCACGACCTCGGCGCCGCTGGCCCCGCCGCGGTTGACGAGCACCAGCGCCTGCTTCTCGTAGACGCCGGCACGGCCCACACTCTTGCCCTTCCAGCCGCAGGCGTCGATCAGCCAGCCGGCGGCGAGCTTGCAGCTGCCGTCGGCCATCGGGTAGTGCACGATCTCGGGGTCGCGGCCGATGATGTCCTTGCACTGCTCGGCACTGACCACCGGGTTCTTGAAGAAGCTGCCGGCGTTGCCGATGACGGCCGGGTCGGGCAGCTTGGCGCGGCGGATGGCGCAGACCCAATCCGCCACGGTCTGCGCATCGGGGTGGGCGATGCCGGTCTCGGCCCGCTTGCGCTCCAGATCCAGGTAGCCCAGCACCGGCTGCCAGGGTTTGGGCAGCCGGAAGCGCACCCGCGTGATGACCGACTTGCCCGCCAGGCCGCCGAAGCCTTCTTGCTTGAACACGCTGTCGCGGTAGCCGAAGCGGCAGGCCGCGGCGTCCAGCGTGACGCTGCGGCCGGTGACCAGGTCGACGGCGTCCAGCGAATGGAAGCGGTCCTTCAGCTCCACGCCATAGGCGCCGATGTTCTGCACCGGCGCCGCGCCCACGGTGCCGGGGATCAGCGCCAGGTTCTCCAGGCCGGGCCAGCCCTGGGCCAGCGTCCAGGCCACCGTGTCGTGCCAGTTCTCGCCGGCGCCGGCCTCGACGATCCAGGCGTCCTCGGTCTCGGCCACGAGGCGGCGGCCGCGCACCTCGACCTTCAGCACCACGGCGTCAAGGTCCCGGGTCAGCACCAGGTTGCTGCCGCCACCCAGCACGAAGGGCTTCGTGCGGCCCCACTCGGGGTGGTCGACGACGCGGCGCACGTCGGCGTCGGAGGTGATGCGCACCAGCGTGCGCGCCACCGCCGGCAGACCGAAGGTGTTGTGGCTGCGCAGGCTGGCGCGGTGCTGCACCTGCAAGGTGCCGGAAGGGTCGGTCATGCGAGAATTTTCGCGCATCCTCCTGCTGCTTCCGAGTCCTTTCATGCCCAGTTTCGACACCGTCATCGAGCCCGATCTGGTCGAACTGAAGAACGCCGTCGACCAGGCCAACAAGGAAATCGGCACCCGTTTCGACTTCAAGGGCTCCAGCGCCAAGGTCGAGTTCGCCGAGAAGAGCGCCAAGGACCGCGAGATCACCCTGTTCGGCGACAGCGACTTCCAGCTCGAGCAGGTGCGCGACGTGCTGCTGGCCCGCCTGGCCAAGCGCGGCGTCGACATCCGCTTTCTCGACCTCACAGCCAAGCCTGTCAAGCTCGGCGGCGACAAGCTCAAGCAGCCCGTGGCCGTGAAGAGCGGCATCGACGCCGAGTCGTCGAAGAAGGTGCAGCAGGCGCTGAAGGCCAGCAAGCTGAAGGTGCAGGGCGCCATCCAGGGCGACAGCGTGCGCGTCAGCGGCGCCAAGAAAGACGACCTTCAGGCCGCGATGGCGCTGCTGCGCAAGGAACTGCCGGACCTGCCGCTGTCGTTCAACAACTTCCGCGCATGACGCCGCGCCGCGCCCTGCTGGCCCTGCCGGCGCTGCTGCTGGCCGGCCGCGGGGCCCGGGCCCAGGGCGTGGTGCTGTCGGGCCGCATGGGAGACCGGGCGCTGTTCGTCGTCGACGGGCAGCCCGTCACGCTCAAGCCCGGCGAGCGGCGCGAGGGCCTGAGCCTGCTGCGCTGGGCCGGTGACGAGGCCGAGGTCGAGCTCGGCGGGCAGCGGGCCCGGCTGCGCGTCGGTGGCACCCCCACGCTCGTGGGCGGCGCCGTGCCGCGGGCCGCGGCGCGCGAGATCGTCGTGGGCGCCGGGCCGGGCGGCCACTTCACGCCGGCCGGCGCCATCAACGGGCGACCGGTGCGCTTCATGGTCGACACCGGCGCCACGCTGGTGGCACTGGGCCGCGACGACGCCACGCGGCTGGGCCTCGATCTCTCGGCCGCACGCCAGGGCATCAGCCAGACGGCCAACGGCCCGGTGCCGGTGCAGGTGCTGGTGCTCGACCGCGTGCGCGTCGGCGAGGTCGAGGTCACGCAGGTGGGTGCCGTCGTGATGCCGCAGCCCATGCCCTACGTGCTGCTGGGCAACAGCTTCCTCTCGCGCTTCCAGATGCGGCGCGACAACGACGTGCTGCGACTGGAACTGCGCTGACGCCACCGGCGGCCCGCGCCGCCCGTGCCTTGTCGCGGACGGAACAGCCCGGAATCGAACGAGCGTGCTAAAACGCCTGGATCGACAGGAGACACCATGGACCTGAACTTCACGCCCGAGGAACTGGCGTTCCGCCACGAGGTGCGCGACTGGGTGGCGCAGAACCTGCCCGCGGACATCGCGCACAAGGTGCGGCACGCACTGCGCCTGTCGCGCGAGGACCACCAGCGCTGGGCGCGCATCCTGGGCGCCAAGGGCTGGCTGGGCTGGGGCTGGCCGAAGCAGTTCGGCGGGCCGGGCTGGAACGGCGTGCAGAAGCACCTGTTCGAGGAGGAACTGGCCCTGGCCTGCGCGCCGCGCGTCATCCCCTTCGGCCCGGTGATGGTGGCGCCGGTGATCATGGCCTTCGGCAACGCCGAGCAGCAGCAGCGTTTCCTGCCCGGCATCGCCAGCGGCGAGGTGTGGTGGAGCCAGGGCTACAGCGAGCCCGGCTCGGGCTCCGACCTCGCGAGCCTGAAATGCCGGGCCGAGCGCCGCGGCGACACCTACGTCGTCAACGGCCAGAAGACCTGGACGACGCTGGGCCAGTACGGCGAATGGATCTTCTGCCTCGTGCGCACCAGCAACGAGGGCAAGCCGCAGACCGGCATCAGCTTCCTGCTGATCGACATGAAGTCGCCCGGCATCACCGTGCGGCCGATCATCCTGATGGACGGCGAGCACGAGGTCAACGAGGTCTGGTTCGACAACGTCGTCGTGCCGGCCGCCAACCTGATCGGCGAAGAGAACAAGGGCTGGACCTACGCCAAGCACCTGCTGGCCCACGAGCGCACCAACATCGCCGACGTCAACCGCGCCAAGCGCGAGCTCGAGCGCCTGAAGCGCATCGCGAAGGCCGAGGGCGTGTATGACGACTTCCGCTTCCGCGACCAGATCGCGCTGCTCGAAGTGGACATCGTGGCGCTGGAGATGCTGGTGCTGCGCGTGCTGAGCGCCGAGAAGGCCGGCAAGCAGAGCCTGGACATCGCGGGCCTCCTGAAGATCCGCGGCAGCGAGATCCAGCAGCGCTACAGCGAGTTGATGATGCAGGCCGCCGGGCCGCTGTCGCGCGCCTACGTGCACGAGGCCATGGAGGCCGGCTGGCAGGGCGACCTCGCCTTCCCGGACTCGCTCGTGCCGCTGGCCGGCACCTTCTTCAACATGCGCAAGACCACCATCTACGGCGGCAGCAACGAGGTCCAGCGCAACATCGTCGCGCAGACCGTGCTCGGCAGCTGAAGGAGACGACACCATGGACTTCGATTTCTCCGACGACCAGGAATCCCTGCGTGACGCCGTGCGCCGCTGGGTCGACAAGGGCTTCGGCTTCGAGCGCCGCCACGGCATCGCCAAGGCCGGCGGTGCCACGCGCGCCGTGTGGGGCGAACTCGCCGAGCTGGGCCTGTGCGGCCTGGTGGTGCCCGAGGCCCACGGCGGCATGGGCTTCGGCGCGGTGGAGGCGATGGTCGTGGCCGAGGAACTCGGCCGCGGCCTCGTCAACGCTCCCTATGCCGCCGGGGCGCTGATGGCGCCGGTGCTGCTGGCGGAGGCGCCCGCTGCCGTGCAGGCCGCGTGGCTGCCCGGCATCGCCAGCGGCGAGGCGCTGGTCGTGCCGGCGCTGCAGGAGCGGGCCAGCCGCCACCGCTGGCAGCGCGTGGCCGTGCGCGCCCGCGCGGCCGGCGATAGCTGGCTGCTCGACGGCGCCAAGTGCGTGGTGCCGGCCGGCGACGAGGCCGATGCCTTCATCGTCTCGGCACGCCACGCGGGGGCCGACGATGCCGAGGCCGGCCTGGGCCTGTTCCTCGTGAAGCGCGCCGACGCCCGCGTGGTGGGCTACGCCACGCAGGACGGCGCCCGTGCCGCCGACCTGCACCTGGCCGCCACCCCGGCGGTGCTGCTGCAGGCCGAGGGCGCGGCCACGCTGGCCCGCGCCATCGACGTCGGCAGCGCCGCCGTCTGCGCCGAGGCCGTGGGCCTGATGGACCGCCTCGTCGGCATCACCGTGGACTACATGAACACGCGCAAGCAGTTCGGCACGACGCTGGCCAGCTTCCAGGCGTTGCGCCACCGCATCGCCGACGTGAAGATGCAGCTGGAGCTCGGGCGATCGATGAGCTACTTCGCCACGCTCAAGCTCGGCGAGGCGCCGGCGGCGCGCCAGCGTGCCGTGGCCCAGGCCCGCGTGCAGCTCGGCCAGAGCATGCGCTACGTCGGCCAGCAGTGCATCCAGCTCCACGGCGGAATCGGTTGCACCGACGAGTATGTGGCCAGCCACTACTTCAAGCGGCTGACGATGCTCGAGATGACCTTGGGCGACACGCTGCACCACCTGGGCGAGGTGTCGGCGCGCATGCAGGACACCGCCGGCGTCTTTGCCTGATCGCGCGGACACGCCCGACTCGGGGGGGTGCTCGCGCACGTAACCCCCTGGCGGTGGGGATTCAGGGTTCACCCTGATCTGTCAGGCTTTCTCTGGCCCCGAGCATTCCGGCCCGAGAGCCGGCCCCAACCGCAGGGCCGGCCGATGCCGCCAGATCACCGTGTCCCCGCCCCAACGATCCGACTGGTCCACCCCTGCCCGCAGCGACTGGGTCATCCGCGAACGCATCGCCTACGAGCGCGTCGCGACGATGGTCCGTGCCACGCCGTTCGCGATCTGGGTCGGCCTGGCCTTCGCCGTCGTCTGCGCGCTGGTGCTGCTGCGCGAGGCCAACCCCTGGGCCATCGGCGCCTGGTGGTGTGCACTCGGCGCGCTGACGCTCGCCCGCTTCCACCAGGCCCGCCGCTTCCAAGCCGACCCGCAGCGCCGCGCCCGGGCCGACCACTGGGAGACGCGCTACCTGCTGCTGCTGGCCGGGCCGCACATCGGCGGCTTCGTGTTCAGCTTCGTCATCGTCGGGTTGCTGGGCGTGGCCAGCGTCGGGCTGTACACGGTGCACGGCGTGTTCCGCGCCGCCCTGGTGTGGCTGCTGTCGATCACCGTGCCGCTGGCCGCCTGGTGCCTGTGGCGGGCCGACTTCGACGGCCTGCTGCTGGCCCTGGGCACGCTGCTCTTCGGCGGCGCGCTGCTGCGCGAGAGCCTGCGCAGCAGCCGCCAGCAGACCGAGATGCTGCGGCTGCGCCTGGAGAACGCCGCCATCGCCGACGACCGTGCCCGCGCGCTGGCGCTGGCCGAGCAGAGCAGCCGTGCCAAGACGCGCTTCCTCGCCACCGTGAGCCACGAAATGCGCACGCCGCTCAACGGCATCGTCGGCATCAGCGAGCTGCTGCGCGACGAGGCCGCCGATTCGCTGACCCGGCAACGTGCCGGCATCGTGCTGGACTCGGCCGAGCAGCTCCACCGCGTCATCGGCGACCTGCTTGACCTGTCGCGCCTGGAGTTCGGCCGCCTGGCGCTGGAGCCCTCGCCCTTCGACCCCGCCCAGGCCCTGCGCGAAGTGGCTGCGCTGGCGGCGCCGGCCGCCGCGGAGCGTGGCCTGACGCTCGACCTGCACACCGCGCCGGCGGTGCCGCGCTGGGTGTCGGGCGACGCGGCGCGCGTGCGCCAGGTGCTGCACAACCTGGTGTCCAACGCCATCCGCTTCTCGCGCGACGGGCGTGTCGAGCTGACGCTCGCACCTTCGGCGCAGGGCCTGCGCTACACCGTCAGCGACAACGGCCCCGGCATCGCGGCCGATCGCCTGGCCGGCATCTTCGAGCCCTTCGAGGACGCGGGCACCGACACCGGCCTGCGGCGCCAGGGCGTGGGGCTCGGCCTGAGCATCTCGCGTCGCCTGGCGCGGGCCATGAACGGCGATCTCGTCTGCGAGTCCGAGCCCGGCCGCGGCAGCCGCTTCATCTTCACCGTGCAGGCACCGACCACCGGCGAGCCGCCCGCCAACGGCGGCGAGCCGCCGGCGCCGCCGCAATTCGAGGGCCACGTGCTGGTGGTGGACGACAACGAGGTGAACGCGCTGGTCGCCAAGGCCATGCTCACCCGGCTCGGCCTGACCAGCGAGATCGCCATCGACGGCCAGGAGGCGCTGGAGCAGATGGGCCGCGGCGGCCACGACCTCGTGCTGATGGACTGCCGCATGCCGCGGCTGGATGGCTGGGAGGCCACGCGGCGCTGGCGCGAACACGAAGACCAGGCGCCCGACGCGCGGCCGCTGCCCATCGTCGGCGTCACCGCCAACGTCAGCGACGCCGACCGCCTGCACTGCCTGCAAAGCGGCATGGACGGCTTCCTGGCCAAGCCCTTCCGCATCCAGGAGCTGGCCCAGGTGCTGAAGCCCCACCTGCCCGAGGCCGCCGCCGAGGCAGGCGGGCGTCCGGCGGGTTGATCGCGGCACCGACACGGCATCATCGCGGCATGCCCGCCGCCGAGCCGCCCCTGCCCTACCCCGGGAGCCTGACCGACGTCGCCGGCCTCGCCGTGGGCCACGCCGCGATGGCGGGCCGGCCGACCGGCTGCACCGTCGTGCTGTGCGCCGGCGGTGCCGCCGCCGGCGTGGCACAGCGGGGCGGCGCCCCCGGCACCCGCGAAACCGATCTGCTGCGTCCCGAAAACGCCGTGCCGGTGGTGCACGCGCTGCTGCTCACGGGCGGCAGCGCCTTCGGCCTGGACGCCGCCACCGGCGTGATGCGCTGGCTGGCTGCGCGTGGCCACGGCCTGCCGGTGGGCCCGGCGCGGGTGCCCATCGTGCCGGCGGCGGTGCTGTTCGACCTCTGGTTCGGCGACGCCCGCATCACGCCCGACGCCGCCTGCGGGGCCGCCGCCTGCGAGGCCGCCAGCACCGCGCCGCCGGCCCAGGGCAACCAGGGCGCGGGGCTGGGTGCCAGCGTCGGCAAGCTGTTCGGCGTGGCACGGGCCATGAAGGGCGGCATCGGCTGCGCCTCGCTCACGGTGGATGGCGTCACGGTGGCGGCGCTGATGGCCGTCAATGCCATCGGCGATGTCACCGGCCCCGACGGCCGCCCCTGGGCCGGCGCCCGCAGCACCGACGGCCGTGCCTGCCGCGGCACGCGCCAGGCGCTGCAGGACGGCGAACGCGCGGGCACGCCGGTGGTGCCGCCGCCGGGCTCGGCCACGACCATCGGCGTCGTCGCCACCGACGCCGCGCTCACCAAGCTGCAGGCCCACCAGCTGGCCGCCCTGGCCTACCACGGCCTGCCCCGCGCCATCGACCCGCTGGGCCTGCACGACGGCGACACGCTGTTCGCGCTGGCCACCGCGCACCGCGCCGGCCCGCCGCCCGACCTGTCGACGCTGGGCGCGCTCGGCGCGGAGGTGGTGGCCCGCGCGATCCGCAACGCAGTCTGGCACGCCGAGCCCCTGCCCGGGTACGACCTGCCGTCGATGCGCTCGCTCGGCAGCGCCGCGGGCCGAGGTGGCTGAACCGGCGTGCGCTGGCCCGACATCCTCTTCCGCCAGGGCTTCGGCACGCGCCACGAATGCCTGGGCCTGCTGGCCGGCGGCCGCGTGCGCCACGGCGGCGCCGTGGTGCAGGACGCGCAGGCCGAGGTCGCGACCGACGGGCTGCAGTTCGAGGTCGACGGCCTCGTGTGGCCCTGGCGCGAGCCGGCCGTGCTGCTGCTGCACAAGCCGGCCGGCTACGAGTGCTCGCGCGTGCCGCGCGACCACCCCGGCGTGCTGTCGCTGCTGCCCGCGCCGCTGCAGCGCCGCGGCGTGCAACCGGTGGGCCGGCTCGATGCCGACACCACCGGCCTGCTCGTGCTCACCGACGACGGCGCGCTGATCCACCGCCTCACGCACCCCAAGCGCAAGGTGGCCAAGGTCTACGTGGCCACGACGCGCCACCCGGTCGACGAGGCCGCGGCCGCTGCGCTGTGCGCCGGCGTCGTGCTGCACGACGACCCGGCCCCGGTGCGCGCCGCCGCCTGCGAGGTGCTGGACGCGCACACGCTGCGCCTCACGCTCACCGACGGCCGCTACCACCAGGTCAAGCGCATGGTGGCCGCGGTGGCCAACCGCTGCGAGGCCCTGCACCGCGAACGTTTCGGGCCCTGGTCGCTGCCGGCCGACCTGCCGCCCGGCCACTGGCGCTGGGCCGAGCCGGCCGCGCTCAGCTGAGCCCGGCGTCGCGCACGAAGGGCAGCTGCTCGGCCCAGAAGCCGCGGTCGCAGCGCTCCCAGGCGTGGCAGCCGAAGGGCAGGCGCTGGCCGTGCAGCTCGAACATGCGCCGCGGCGCCACCTCGAAGGCGAAGCCCAGCGCCTGCTCGGCCGTGGGCACGCGGAAGAACGGGCACACGGCCGGCACCAGCACGCCCCAGAAGACGTCTTCGTTGGAACTGGGCAGCAGCGGCGCGCGGTTGTAGGCCAGCCACCACTCGTGCTTGAGCCGGCGCACCAGGCGCGCCATGCCCGTGGCGCCGCCGCTGCGCGATTTCACGGTGTTGGGCACCCGCCGCGGCGTGGCCAGCACCTGCAGTGCGTGATCCAGCCGCCGCAGCGAAAAACCGCCGTTGCCCACGCCGGCCAGGCGCAGGGGCTCGACCGGCTCGCTGCCGCCCTCGAACCAGGGCGCGCCGACGTAGGACCAGCCGGCCGCGCACCAGGCCTCGAGCTCGTCGGACAGCACCAGCGCGTCGGTCTGCGCGATGAGCAGGTGGCTGTGCCCGGCAAAGGCCTCGTAGAACCGCCGCGACAGCATCAGCCGGTTGTAGCCGCGGATGCCGGCGAAGTAGCCATCGTCGAAGGCCTTCCAGCGCAGGCGGCCGCCGTGGCGCGCGCCGAGATCCTGCATCCAGGCCGACAGGCGAGCCGGCCCCACGAGGTACAGCGCATGGCGGCCGAGCACCGACACCGTGCGCTCGATCGACAGCTGCTCGGCCGCCGACAATGCCGTCTTGTAGACGGGGATGGCAACCGCGGGGAGCGTGGCGATGGCAGAGGCAGGCATCGAGGGGCAGGCACGACCGGCAGGCCGCCGGGGCGCCGCGATCGTACGTGCTGTCGTGCAGCGCGTCGTGCGCGACGGGCGCCACTGGCCCGGGGCCGCGTCGTGAGCCCGCCCGATGCCACGCCCGCCCGGGCCACGCGGGTGCTG
>JAIXTY010000130.1 GCA_027483705.1 Rubrivivax sp. | reverse complement strand
TGAGCTTGAGGATCTCGGCGCCTTCGGGCGTGCTGTCGTCCAGGGCCAGCAGGGCGGCCTTGATCTTCTCGCGCAGATCGGCCGGCAGGTCGGCATGCACCGACCAGTTGTAGTTGAAGTAGGGCGGCGTCGTGAAGAACACGTCGACGGCCTTGGTGTCGACCTTGCCCTCGCTGACGAACTTGCGCCAGACGGTGATGTCCAGCGCCGCGGCGTCGACCTTGCCGCTCACGACGCTGGCGATGGTGGCGTCGTGCGCGCCGCTGTAGGCGATGCGGCGGAAGTCCTTCTCGGGGTTGATGCCGGCGTCGAGCAGGTTGCTGCGCGGCATCAGATGGCCCGAGGTGCTGCTCTGCGAGCCGAAGCTGACCTGCCGGCCCTTCATGTCGGCCAGGCTCCTGATGCCGCTGTCGGTCTTGGCGATGAACACGCTGCGGAACTGCGTGTCTTCTTCGCGCTGCGCGATCGGGATGATCTTGCCGCCCGAGCGCAGCTGCGCCTGCACGTGCGTGAAGCCGCCGAACCAGACGAGGTCGACCTTCTTGTTGACCAGCGCCTCGACGGCGGCGGGGTAGTCGGAGACCGGCGTGAACTCCACCTTCATGCCCAGCGCCTTCTCCAGGTAGGCGGCCAGCGGCGTGAACTTGCGCACCTGCTCGGTGGCGGCTTCCTCGGGGATGGTGGTGACGCGGAACACCTGCTGTGCGGCTGCCGTGCCGGCGGCGGCCAGCGCGAGCGTGGACAGCAGGGTGGTGACGAGCGCGCGACGCACGGTCGACAACGGCTTCGGGTTCATGCGGTCTCCTGGTGGGCGGTCTCGAGCGTGGTCGAGGGTTTTCGAGGGGTGCGGCACTGTCACCGCAGCGCGGACTCTAGCGAATGCCGGTTGTTAGAGTCGTTCGATCCCGAGAACCCCATGACCGCACCGCGTTTCCTGTCCCTCACGCAACCCGACGATGCCGCGCTCGCCGCCGAGGCCGCGGCCGGCCTCGGCCGGCCGGCGGCGGCGGTGTCGCCGAAGTTCCTGTACGACGCGCTCGGCTCGCGGCTGTTCGACGCCATCACCGAGCTCGACGAGTACGCGCTCACGCGCCGCGAGGCGGCCCTGTTCGCGGCGCACGGCGCGGCCATCGCCGACACGGTGCTGCAGGCCACCGGCCCAGCGCCCGTGCTGGTGGACGTGGGCGCGGGCGACGGCACCAAGGCGGCGCGGCTGTTCGCGGCGCTGGCGCCGCGGCGCTACGTGGCCGTCGACATCTCCACCGGCTACCTGCAGGCCTCGCTGGCCCGCCTGGCGCGCGAGCACCCGGGGCTCGAGCTGGTGGGCGTGGGCCTGGACTTCGCCGGTGGCCTGCACCTGCCGCCCGACGTGGTGGACAGCCCGGCGCTGCTGTTCTACCCCGGCAGCAGCATCGGCAACTTCACGCCCGACGAGGCCCGGCGGCTGCTGGCCGACATGCGGGCGGCCAGCCGGGGCGGCGCGGTGCTGGTGGGCGTGGACCTCGTCAAGGCCGCGTCACGCCTGGAGGCGGCCTACGACGACGAACTCGGCGTCACCGCCGCCTTCAACCGCAACCTGCTGCGGCGGCTGAACGCGCTGCTGGGCGCCGACTTCCGCCCGCGGCAGTGGCGGCACGTGGCGCTGTTCGACGCCGCGGCCTCGCGCGTGGAGATGCACCTGCAGGCGCGCGAGGCGCTCACCGTGCGCTGGCCCGGCGGCGAGCGCCGCTTCGAGGCCGGCGAACGCATCCACACCGAAAACGCCTACAAGTGGACGACGAGCGCCTTTGCGCGGCTGCTGGCCGACGCGGGCCTGGTGCACCAACGCCACTGGACGGACGAGGCGGGCGAGTTCGCGGTGTTCGTGGCCTGGTGAGGGTTGGCGCTGGTGCCGCCGTGGTGCCGCCGTGAGGCCGATCCCTCAGGCGGCCACGCTGCGCAGGCCGGCCGGGATGTCGTGGCGGCCCGCCTCGAAGAAGTTGCGGTAGGCCGGGTGCACGAGGCGCGGCTGCGTCAGGAACGAGGCGCCCTTCAGCACCGGGCGGCCGTCGAACCACGGTGCGCTGTAGTCGCGGTAGGGGTGCGGCACGAAGCCGTCGAAGGGCGCAAAGGCGCTGGCCGTCCATTCCCACACGTCGGCCCAGCGGAAGGCCGGGCCGGCCTGCCGCTGCGCGGCCACCCACTCGGCCTCGGTCGGCAGGCGGCGGCCCGCCCAGCGGCACCAGGCCGCGGCCTCGTGGGCACTGACGAAGGCCAGCGCGAAGCCGGGGCGTGCAGCCTGGCGCAGCGCCTCGACGCGGCCCGGGCCCTGCTGCGCGCGCCAGTGCCAGCCGGCGTCGCTCCACCAGCGCGGCTGGGCGTGGCCGGCGTCCAGGAAGGGCAGGAACTCGTCCCAGCGCAGGGCCTGCGCGTCGATGCGGAAGGCGGCGACGGCCGCGCGATGGCTGCCGCACTCGTTGTCGAAAGCGAAGCCGGGCGCGACGGTGCCGCGGCCGAGCTCGACGCTGGCGGCGTCGATGTGCAGCGCTGGCGGCGGCGCCGGCAGCGGGCGCGGCTGCCAGCGCGGGTCGGCCGAGGGCAGGCCCAGCGCCTGGGCCATGTAGAGCGCGGCCTCGTGGTGCATGTCTTCGTGCAGCAGCGCCAGGCGGAAGGCGTAGAGCGTGTCGTCGGGGTCGTCGCCGTCGTCGCTCGCCTCGGCCAGCAGCGCCAGCGTGGCCTCGAGCTGCTGCGCCAGCTCGTGCCGCGTGGCGGCGACATCCGGCAGCGGCAGCGTCCAGCGCCGCGCGTGCGGCACGGTGCTGCTGTCGTACAGCGCGTCGGCATCGGGGCGCAGGCCGGGGCGGCGGGGCGACGACGGGTCGGCGCGCGGCCCGTCGCGCCAGCCGGCGAAGCGGGTCGTCCACCAGCCCTGGAACCAGCCGATGTGGCCCAGCTCCCAGAGCGGCGGGTTCAGCGTCGGGCGCTGCGGCACCTGCAGCGAGGGCAGGGCCTGCTCCAGCGCCGAGAAGCAGGCCAGCGTGTCGGCGCGGCTCGCGCGCAGCAGCGCGGCCAGCACGCCGCGCCCGCCGTGGCGGGCCGCGTGCGCGGCGTCTGATAGCGTCGTCGCATGCAGCGGTGGCATGTGCTCCTCGTGATGCCGGCGGTGTCGGCGGCCAACAACGGCAACGGGCAGACGGCCCGGCGCTGGGCCCGGCTGCTGGCGCCAGCTTATCGCGTGACGGTGACCGTCCAGCCCTCGCCGGCCCAGCTAGCCACGGCCGACCTGATGCTCGCGCTGCACGCCCGTCGCTCGGCCGCGGCCATCCAGGCCTGGCGCGCAGCACACCCCGCACGCCCGCTCGTGGTGGCCCTCACCGGCACCGACCTGTACCGCGACATCGCCACCGATGCCGACGCGCAACGCTCGCTGGCACTGGCCGACCGCCTGATCGTGCTCAACACGCACGGCGCCCGCGCGCTGCCTGCGGCGTGGCGCGACAAGGCGCGCACCGTGCTGCAGAGCTGCCCGGCCCGCCGGCCGCTGGCCAAGACGGCGCGCCACCTGCGCGTGCTGATGGCCGGACACCTGCGCGACGAGAAGGACCCGCGCACCGCCTGGCGCGCCGCGCAGCGGCTGGCCGCGCGCCAGGACCTGCACTTCGAACACGTGGGCGGCCCGCTCGACCCCGTGCTCGGCGACGAGGCCCGTGCGCTGGCCGCCATGCACCCGCGCTTCACCTGGCTGGGTGCGCTGGACCATGGCGCGACGCGGGCCCGCATCCAGCGCGCCCACGTGCTGGTGCACCCGAGCCGCCTGGAAGGTGGCGCGCACGTGGTCATCGAAGCGCTGCGCAGCGGCACCGCGGTGCTGGCCTCGGCCATCGACGGCAACACGGGGCTGCTGGGCGACGACCACCCCGGCCTCTTTGCGCCCGGTGACGACGCGGCGCTGGCGGCCCTGCTGGGGCGCTGCCGCGACGACCCGTCTATGCTGCCGGCGCTGCGTGCCGCCGGTGACCGCGTGGCCGGGCGCTTCGCGCCCGAGGCCGAGGCGGCGGCGCTGCACGCGCTGCTGGCCGAACTCGTGCCCGTGCCCACCCGTGAAGACCTGCATCCCGGAGACCGCCGATGACCGCCCCCGCCCCCGCCCCCGCCGCGAGCCCCACAGAGCCCCGCCTGACCTCGCTGTCGCACGGGGGCGGCTGCGGCTGCAAGATCGCGCCCGGCGTACTCAGCGAGATCCTCAAGGGCACGGCCGCGATGCCCATCCCGAAGGAGCTGCTCGTCGGCATCGAGACGGCCGACGACGCCGCCGTCTACCAGCTCAACGACGAGCAGGCCCTGATCGCGACGACGGACTTCTTCATGCCCATCGTCGACGACCCCTTCGACTTCGGCCGCATCGCCGCCACCAACGCCATCAGCGACGTCTACGCAATGGGCGGTCGCCCCATCCTGGCGCTGGCGCTCGTGGGCATGCCGATCAACGTGCTGAGCACCGCCACCATCGGCCACGTGCTTGAGGGCGGCGCCAGCGTGTGCCGCGAGGCCGGCATTCCCATCGCCGGCGGCCACACCATCGATTCGGTCGAGGCCATCTACGGCCTGGTGGCGCTGGGCCTGGTTCACCCGAAGCGCGTGAAGCGCAACGCCGACGCGCGGCCCGGCGACGTGCTGGTGCTCGGCAAGCCGCTGGGCGTGGGCGTGATGAGCGCGGCGCTGAAGAGAGGCGCGCTGGGCGACGCCGGCTACGCACGCATGATCGAGAGCACCACCAAGCTCAACACGGCCGGGCCCGACCTGGCCGCGCTCGACGGCGTGCACGCGCTGACCGACGTGACGGGCTTCGGCCTGGCGGGCCACGCGCTCGAGATGGCACGCGGCGCCGGCTGCGCCGTGCGGCTGGACTGGCCCGCCGTGCCGCAGTGGGACGGCGTGCGCGCGCTGGCGGCGCAGGGCTTCGTCACCGGCGCCTCGGGGCGCAACTGGGCCGGCTACGGCCACGACGTGGTGCTGCCCGCGGGCTTTGCCGAGGAAGACCGTGCGCTGCTGACCGACCCGCAGACCAGCGGCGGCCTGCTCGTCAGCTGCAGCCCGGCGGCGCTGGACGCGGTGATGGCCGCGTTCGTGCGCCACGGCTTCGGGCGCGCCGCGGTCGTGGGCCGCGTCGAGGCCGGAGTGCCGCGCCTGATCGTCGATTGAGCATCGCCTGATCGTCGACCCTGCGTTGCCGCGCCGCATGCCCGACGCCGCCCCGTTCAAGCCCGGCTTCGTCGTCCTGCACGGCAACCGCCTCGAGGACCTGGCCGCCGTCTCGCTGGACTGGCTGGCACGGCATCCGCTGGGCCCGCTGGACGAGGAGACGCTGCTGGTGCCCAGCAGCGGCATGGCCGAGTGGCTGAAGGGAACGATGGCCGCGCGGCTGGGCATCGCGGCGGGCTTCCGCATCGAGCTGCCGGCGCAGTTCGGGTGGCGCGCTTGGCGGGCGGTGCTGGGGCCGGCGGCGGTGCCGGCGGCGTCGCCATTGGACAAGGCGCCGCTCACCTGGCGGCTGATGCGGCTGCTGCCGCGGCTGGCCACGCAACCGGTGTTCGCGCCGCTGGCCGGCTTCCTGGCCGCCGACGACGCGCCGATGCGGCGGCTCGAACTGGCGCGGCGGCTGGCCGACCTGTTCGACCAGTACCAGGTCTACCGGCCCGACTGGCTGGACGACTGGGCCGCCGGCCGTGACCGGCTGGCGCGAGCACCCGGTGCTGCCGGTGCGGTGCCGTTGCCTGGAGGCCAGCGCTGGCAGGCCGCCCTGTGGCGCGCGCTGCTGGCCGAGCTGGGCCAGGCGCCCGGCGGGGCGCTGTCGCGGCCGGCGCTGCACCAGCGCTTCATCGAGGTGCTGGATGCGCTGCCCGTGGGCTCGCTGCCGCCGGGGCTTCCGCCGCGGCTGCTGCTCTTCGGCACCACGCACCTGCCGCACACCACGCTCAAGGCGTTGGCGGCGCTGTCGCGCCACATCCCGGTGCTGCTGGCGGTGCCCGACCCCTGCGCGCACCCGTGGGCCGACGAGGTGGCCGACGCGGCGCACGAAGAGCGCCTCGTGCCGCCCCTGCTGCAGGCCTGGGGCCGCCAGTGCCGCGACTTCGTGCGCCAGCTGCAGCGGCACGACGACGGCCAGGCGCTCGCCGAGCAGATGGGCTTCGTGCGCACGGCGCTCTTCGATGCGGAGCCCGGCCAGACCCTGCTGCAGCAACTGCAGGCCCGCATCCGCGACCGCACCCCGGCCGAGGAGCCGCCCACCGCGCTGGCGCCGCTGGACCGCAGCCTGCAGTTCCACACCGCGCACGGCCCGCTGCGCGAGGTGGAGCTGCTGCACGACCAGCTGCTTGAGGGCTTTGCCACCAGCGCCCTGGAGCCGCGCGACGTGGTGGTGATGGTGCCGGACATCGAGCGCTTCGCGCCGGCCATCGCCGCGGTCTTCGGCCGCTTCGAGCCGGGGCATCCGCGCCATGTGCCCTGGGGGCTGGCCGACCGCACCGAGCGTGGCCGCCACTCGCTGCTGCGCGCGCTGGAGGCGCTGCTGCAGGTGCGCGAGCGCCGCTGGGCCTTCAGCGAACTGCGCGATCTGCTCGGCACGCCGGCCGTCGCCGCACGGCTGCGGCTGGACGACGACGAGGTCGAACAGGTCTGCGCCTGGATGGCCGACGCCGGCACGCGCTGGGGCCTGCACGAGGCGCAGCGCGCGTCGCTCGGCCTGCAGGCCGCGGGCGCGGTGGGCACCTGGCGTTTTGCGCTCGAGCGGCTGCTGATGGGCTACGCCACCGGGGCCTTGCCGCCGGATGCCGAGCGCGCGGGCGGCATCGAGCCCTGGCCGGCCGTGTCGGGCCTGGCCGCGGGCGCGGCCGGCGTGCTGGCCGAGTGGCTGGGCGTGCTCGACACCTGGTGGGCCGAGGCCGCCGAGCCGCGTTCACCCCAGGCCTGGCTGCCGCGGCTGCGGGGGTTGCTGACGTCGATGTTCAGCGCCACCGACGACCGCGAGCGCACGCTGCTGGCGACGCTGGACGACACGCTTCAGGCCTGGGTGGCGTCCTGTGACGCGGCCGGCTTTGCCGAGCCCGTGCCTCTGGAGCTGGTGCGCGAGGCCTGGCTCGACGGCGTGGACGAGGCCGGCGGCGGCCGCTTCCGCGCCGGCGGCGTCACCTTCTGCACGCTGCTGCCGCTGCGCGCGATTCCATTCCGCTGGGTGTGCCTCTTGGGCATGAACGATGGCGAGTATCCGCGGCCCTCGTCGCGCAGCGATTTCGACCTGATGGCCGACCCGGCGCTGGCCCGCCCCGGCGACCGCTCGCGCCGCGACGACGACCGCCAGCTGATGCTGGACGCGCTGCTCGCCGCCCGCGAGCGGCTGCACGTGAGCTGGAGCGCCCACGCGGCGCGCGACAACCAGCACCAGCCGCCCTCGGTGCTGGTGGCACAGCTGCGCGACCACGTGCAGGCGCTGTGGGATCCCAAGGGCGAGTTGAAGCTGCTCGATCGGCTGATGGTGGCGCACCCGCTGCAGCCGTTCAGCCGCCGCTATCTGGAGCCCGGTGATGGCGATCGGCTCTTCACCTTTGCCGAAGACTGGCGCGCGTTGCACGAGGCGCCATCGATCCGCAGCGCGCCACCGGCCCCGCCGCCCCCGCCTGAGGCCGCGCGAACGGCCCGCAGCGTGGTGACGCTGGCACAGCTGGCCGAGTTCCTGCGCAACCCCGTGGCGGCCTTCTTCCGTGAGCGGCTGCGCACCGACCTGCGGCTGCGCGACGACGAGGTCGATGACGACGAGCCCTTCGCCGAGCAGGGCCTGGAAGGCTGGCAGTGGCGCGACGAGGTGCTGCGCGCATTGCGGCCGTGGCGGCAGGAAGCCGGCGCGCTGGCGCCGGCGGCCGAGCAGGCGGCGCGCGCGCGCCACGTGGTGGCGCGGCTGCGGCGCGAGGGCCGCCTGCCCTGGGGCGGGCCGGGCGAGGCCGTGGCCGATGCGCTGGTGGCGAGTCTCGTGCCCGGGCTGCAGGAGTGGGGCCGCCGCTGGGCCGCGGGCCACGCGCCTGGCGACGCGGCGCTCGAGCCCCTGGTGTTCGGCGGCTTGCGGCTGGACACGGGCGCGCTCAGCTGGCGGTTGGCCGACGACGGTGGTACCGAACTGCTGGACCTGCAAGCCAGCCGGCTGGGTGCGGGCAAGCCGGACGCCAAGACCCCGACGCCGCGCGCCGACAAGCTGCTGCGTGGCTGGCTGCAGCAGCTGGTGCTGGGCGCGGCCGGGCGGCCGGCGCGGCTGTGCGTCATCGGCGCGGACCTGGTCGTGTGCGCAGCACCGGTGCCGGCCGCTGCGGCGCGCGAGCAACTGGCGGCGCTGGTGGGCGCGTGGCGCGCCGGCGTGGAAGGCCACGAGCCCTGGCCCACGGCCCTGGCCACGGGCCTGAAACTGCTGGCCAATGCAGAGCCGCAGCGTGCCTACGAAAGCGACGGCCGCCACCGCGGCGACGACCAGGATCCGCACCTCGCCCGGCTGTACCCGCGCTATGCCGATCTGGCGCAGCAGCCCCGCTTCGCGCCGGCCAGCAAGCTGCTCTACACACCGCTGGCGGCGTGGCTCAAGGACTTGCAGCTCGAGCGCTTGCGCGATGCCGCGCCCGATGAGGGCGACGGGGACGCCGATGGGTCGGTGCCATGACTGAGCGGCTCGACGTCGCGACCTTGCCGCTGCAGGGCAGCCGCGTCATCGAGGCCAGCGCGGGCACCGGCAAGACCTGGACGCTGGCCGCGCTGGTGCTGCGCCTGGTGCTGGGCGACGGCATCGCGCGGCCGCTGCACCCGCGCGAGATCCTGGTGATGAGCTTCACCAAGGCCGCCACGCGCGAGCTGGTGGAGCGCATCCGCGAGCGGCTGGCCGGGGCTGCGCTGGTGTTCCGCGATCCGGGCCGCGCCGACGCCGCGGAGCCCTTCATCGCCGCCCTGCTGGCCGCCCGCTCCGGCGCGCGCGAGCGGGCCGAGGCCGCGCGACGCCTGGCCCTGGCCGCCGATGCCATGGACGAGGCGGCGGTGCACACCATCGACGCCTGGTGCCAGCGCGTGCTGCGCGAACACGCCTTCGACAGCGGCAGCCGCTTCGACGAGGCGATGCTGGCCGACGAGTCCGAGCTGCGCCGCCAGGCGCTGCGCGACTGGTGGCGCGCCGAGGTCTACCCGCTGGAGGGCGAGGCGCTGGCGCTGGTGCGCGCCACGTGGAAGGACGTGGCAGCGGCCGAGAAGGCGTTGGGTGGCTTGCTGAAGATCGGCGATGCGGTCACACAAGTGGACGGCCAGCCTTTGGACGCGACCTTGCAGCAGGCCCAGGCCGAGCGCGCCGCGCGTGTGGCGGCCTTGAAGGACGGTTGGCCAGAGCGCGTCTCGGCCATGCTCGCGTGGCTCGAAGGCTTGTGGGGCGCCAAGAAGAACAAGCCGATCAACGGGAACAAGCTGGGGCAGGCGAACGCCACCAAGTGGCTCAACGATCTGCGTGTCTGGGCGCTGGACCCGCAGCAGGAACTGCCGAAGGTGACCGAGGCTGCGCGCGAGAAGCTGGTGCCCGCCGGTGTAGCGGCTGCACTGAACCAGCCTCTGGCCATCCCCGCCGAGTTCGCAGCCTTCGAGGCGCTGCTGGCCGATCTTGAGCGCCTACCCAGCGGCAAGGCCGCGCTGCTGCGCCACGCCCACGCCGCCATCACCCAACGCCTGGCCACACTCAAGCAGCGCGCCGCCAGCGCCGGCTTCGCCGACCTGCAGCGCCGCCTGGCCGACGCGCTCGACGAAGGCCAGCGCGGCGACGCCGCCCGGCGCCTGCGCGAGCAGCTGCGCACGCGCTACCCCGTGGCGCTGGTCGACGAGTGCCAGGACAGCTCGCCGGTGCAGATGAGCCTCTTCGAGCGCGTCTGGGGCCTGGGCCACGACGACCCCGCACGCACGCTGCTGCTGATTGGCGACCCCAAACAGTCGATCTACCGCTTCCGCGGCGCCGATCTGCACGGCTTCCTGCGCGCGCGCCGCGCCGCCGGTGCGCGGGTGCACGGCCTGGACACCAACTTCCGCTCCACGCCCGAGCTGGTGGCCGCCGTCAACGCCGTGTTCGAGCAGGCCGAGCGGCGCGGCGAGGCCGGTGCCTTCCGCTTCGGCCGCATCGATGGCACGGCGCTGCTGCCGTTCGAGCCCGTGCAGGCCCGCGGCCGCGCCGACCGCATCGTCGGGGCCCCGGCGGCGCTCACGCTCGCGCTCGACCCCGGCGTGCGCACCACCACCGAGGCCCGCCCGCGCCTGGCCGAGGCCTGCGCCGAGCAGATCGTGGCCTGGCTGTCCGACACCGCGGCGCGCTGGATCCCGCCGTCCGGCAGCGAGCAGCGCGAGCGCCGGCTGCGGCCCGGCGACATCGCGGTGCTGGTGCGCAACAAGGCAGAGGCCGATGCCGTGCGCGCGGCGCTGGCGCGGCGCCGGGTGCGATCGGTGTACCTGTCGGACAAGGACTCGGTGTTCGCCGAGCCCGAGGCCGCCGACCTGCTGCGCCTGCTGCGCGCTGTGGCCGACCCCGCCGACGGCCGCGCCGTGCGCGCCGCGCTGGCCACGGGCTGGATCGGCCGCCCGTTGGCCGAGCTGGTGGCGCTGGCCGATGACGATGCGCGCTTCGAGGCCGCCGTCGAGCAGTTGCTGGAGCTGCGCCAGGTGTGGCGCACGCAAGGTGTGCTCGCCACGCTGCGCCAGGCCTTGCAGACCCTGGTGAGCCCCATGCGCTGGCGCGAGCCGGGCGCCGAGCGCACGCTCACGAACACGCTGCACCTGGCCGAGCTGCTGCAGGCGGCGGCCGAGCTGCTGGAGGGCGAGGCGGCCCTGCTGCGCTGGCTGGCCCGCGCCATCGACGAGGCCGCCGAGGGCGGCACGGCGCCCGAGGAGCAGCTGCTGCGGCTGGAGAGCGACGGTGACCTCGTGCCCATCGTCACCGTGCACAAGAGCAAGGGGCTGCAGTACCGGCTGGTGTGCGTGCCCTTCGCGTCGATGGCGGGCTCGCCGCGCCCGGCCGACTACGTCATCCGGCCCGTGCCGGACGACCCCGCCGCTGCGGCGGATGGCCGGCGCGAGGTGCTGTTCATGCCCGACTCCGCCGCCCGCGCCGCCGAGCAGGAGGAAGACTTCCGCGAGTCGCTGCGGCTGCTGTACGTGGCGCTCACGCGCGCCGAGCACGCGCTGTGGGTGGGCGTGGCGGCTGTGCGTGCCGGCAACGCCAAGGCCCACACGTGGCACCGCAGCGCGCTGGGCTGGCTGGCCACGGGCGAGCAGGACTTCGACGAAGCCCCGGTCGCCGAGGCCGTGGCCGCCTGGGCCGCCACGCTGCCGCACACCCGCGTGCAGCCGCTGTGGCCGGGGGCCGACGAGGATCAGGCCGCGGCGGCGCAGCCCTGGTTCGATCCGCAGCCCTTGCCACCGCTGCGCCCGCCGCGCCCGCTGCCCGCCCGTGCGCCGGCCGCGTGGGCCGTGGGCAGCTACTCGGGCTTCGTGCGCGGGCTCGATGCCACGCCGGCCCGCGGCTGGCGCGACGACGACGAGCGCGAGGCGGGCGACGCACCGGCCCCGGAGCCGCCGCCGCGCAGCGCGCCCTGGCACCGCTTCCCGCGCGGCACCGGCCCCGGGCAGCTGCTGCACACGCAGCTGGAGTGGCTGGCCGGCGAGCGCTTTGCGCTGGCGCGTGAGCCCACGCTGGCCGACGCGCTGCGCACGCGGCTCGCGCGGCAGGCGCCGGAGGTCGCAGCCGTCGACGTGGTGGACTGGCTCGCGCAGGTCTGCGAGCGGCCGCTGCCGGCGCTGGGCTCGTCGCTGGCCGGCCTGCCACGCACGTGGCCGGAACTGGAGTTCTGGCTGCCCACCGAGCGGCTGGACGCCGAGGCCGTGGACCGCCTGTGCCGCGCCCACGTGCTGCCGGGCCACGAGCGCCCGCCGCTGCCGCCACGCCGCCTGCGCGGCCTGCTGATGGGCTTTGCGGACCTGGTGTTCGAGTCGGCCGATGGCCGCTTCGGCGTGCTCGACCACAAGAGCAACGCGCTCGGCGACGACGACGCGGCCTACACCGACGAGGCGCTCGCCGCCGCCGTGCTGTCGCACCGCTACGACGTGCAGGGCGCGCTGTACCTGGTGGCGCTGCACCGCTTGCTCGGCCACCGCATGGGCGCGCGCTACCGGCTGGCGCAGCATCTGCACGGCGCGGTGTTCCTGTTCCTGCGCGGCGTGGCCGCGCCCGGCGCCGGGGCCTGGCATCTGGCGCCGGTGCCGGCCTTGATCGAGGGCCTGGATGCGCTCTTCACGCAGGCGAGGCGCGACACGGGGGGCCCGGCATGACGACCCGTGTCGACGCCGCGCTGCCGCCGCTGGCCGACGCGCTCGCGGCGCTCTTGGCGCGGGTGCAGCCCGACGCCCCGGCGAGCCTGCTGGCCGCGACGCGGCTGCTCGTGGCGCTGGAGTCGCGCGGCCACACCGTGCTGCCGCTGGACGATGGCGGCGCGGCCGCGATGGCCGAGCTGGGCCAGCCCCGCGCGGGCTGGGCGCGTGCGCTGCCGGCCGACGCCGATGCGGCCCGGCGGGCCTGGGCCGGATCGCCGCTGGTGGAGGTGAACCCGGCCGGCGACGAGGGCGCCTCGCCGCTGGTGCTGCAGGGCTCGCGCCTGGCGCTGCGCCGCCACTGGCGCGACGAGCGCACGGCGGCGCGGCTGCTGAGCGCACGGCTGCAGGTGCCACCCGCAATCGTCGACGACGGCGAGCTCGAACCACTGCTCGAGGCACTGTTCCCGCCGCGGGCCGGTGCCGACGACCCCGACCACCAGCGCGAGGCGGCGTGCCGCGCGGTGCAGGGCCGCATCACGCTGATCACCGGCGGGCCCGGCACCGGCAAGACCTGGACGGCGGCGCGCCTGCTGGTGCTGCTGCAGGCCCTGCACCCGGGCCCGGCGCCGCTGCGCATGGCCCTGGCCGCCCCCACCGGCAAGGCCGCGGCGCGGCTGACGCAGTCCATCGCCGCGGCCTTGCAGCCCGCGGCGGCGGGCGCACCGCCGCGGCTCGTGGCCGCGCAGCACGCCGTGGCCGCCGCGCTGCAGGCTCAGCCCGCGCGCACGCTGCACGCCACGCTGGCGCTGCGCCCGGGCGCCCGCCGCAGCGCCGACGACGCGCCGCTGCCGGTGGACCTGCTGCTCGTCGACGAAGCCAGCATGGTGCACGGCGAGATGCTGGCCACGCTGCTGCAGGCGCTGCCGGCCACGGCGCGGCTGGTGCTGCTCGGCGACCGCGATCAGCTGTCGTCGGTGGAGGCCGGCGCGGTGATGGCCGAGCTGTGCGAGCCGGGCTCGCCGCTGGAGCCGCAGACCGTGGTGCTGCAGGCCGGCCACCGTTTCGGCGGCCCCATCGCCGAGCTGGCCGCGGCCGCCAACCGCGGCGATGCCGACGCCGCGTTGGCCCTGTTGCGCGCCGGCACGCCCGAGCTGGCGATGCTGGGCGCGGCCACGCCGGGGCCGCTGCTGGCGCTGGCTCGCGGCACTTCGGGCTATGGCGGGGTCGTTGCGCGGCTGATGGCGCGGCCGCCCGCCGAGGCCGACTTCGAGGCCTGGGTACACGGCGTGCTGCAGGCCTTCGACGGCTTCCGCCTGCTGACGGCGGTGCGCGACGGGCCCTTCGGCAGCGTCGCGCTCAATGCCCGGCTGGCCGAACAGCTGGCACCACGCGGCGCCACCACGGGGCCCGAGCGCTGGTACGAAGGCCGGCCGGTGATGGTGACGCGCAACCAGCCGGCGCTGGGCGTGGTCAACGGCGATGTCGGCATCGCGCTGGCGCCGCCGGGCGGCGGGGCGCTGCGGGTGTGGTTCCGCGACGGTGCCACGCTGCGGTCGGTGGCCGCCACGCGGCTGCCGGCGGTGGAGACGGCGTACGCGATGACCGTGCACAAGAGCCAAGGCTCGGAGTTCGGCCACGTGGCCCTGGTGCTGCCGGGCGACGACGCGCCGGTGCTGACGCGCGAACTGGTCTACACCGGCATCACCCGGGCCCGCCAGCGGCTGACGCTGGCGCTGCCGCAGCCGGCGCTGCTGGCGCAGGCGCTGGCGCGGCGCACGCGGCGCTTCAGCGGGCTGGCGGCGGCGCTGCGGGGCGCGTAGCGCGTCGTCGGCCCGGGGCCGGCGTCGTCAGCGTGCGACCCAGCCGCCGCACACCGGGAACACCTGCCCGACGAAGCAATCGGCCGCCGGGCTGCAGAGGTAGGCCGCGAAGAGCGCGTCTTCGCGCGCGGCCACCAGCCGGCCCAGCGGCACCTCGCGCGCCAGGCGCTCCTGGAACTTCGGGTTGGCCTGCACCTCGGGTGGGAAGTAGGTGGGGTTGTCGACAAAGTTCTGCGCGATGGCGTTGACGCGGATCTTCTGCGGCGCCAGCTCCACGCCCGCGGCCTGCACCCAGGCCAGCTGCGCGCCCCGCGCGGCGCTGTAGCTCGACGCTCGCTTCATGCCGCGCAGCGCCGAGGCGCTGCCGATCACGAGCACGCGCCCGCCGCCACGCCGCAGCATGCCCGGCAGCACCGCGCGCGCCAGCCGCGGCAGCGGATCCACCAGCGCGGCGAACACGGCGCGCCACTCGGCATCGTCCACCTGCGGCACCGGCGTGCTGGGGGCGACGATGGACAGGTTGGCCACCAGCACGTCCACATCGCCGGCCGCGGCCACCGCGGCCTCCGCCGCGCCCGGCGGCGAAAGCTCGGCGTCGCTGCGCACGAGTTCGGCGCCCTGTTCGGCCAGCACCTCGCACAGCGCGGGCCCCATGAAGGCCGTGGCCTGCGTCACCAGCACGCGCAGGCCGGCCACCGAGTTGTGCGGCGTCGTCACGCGCGCCTTCAGGGCCGGGCGGCCGGCGCCGACGCGGCGGGCTTGATGACGATGCCCTGGTCGGGCGCGTCGAAGCGGCGCGTCACCGCGAGCGGCCGGCCGCTGGGCGGGGGCAGCTTGCTGAACCAGCCGCTGCGCGGCGGGGGGGCTGCCGGGGCCGATCCGGCCGTGGCGGCTGCGGTGGCCGCTGTGGCCGAACCTGTGGCTGCGGCGGCCGAGCCGGCGCCCGCCGGGGCCGAGGCCGCGGGCTCGTTCAGATCAAGCACCACCTTGCCCGGTGCGGTGCCCTTGGTGATGGCCAGGCGGCGCTCGGCCAGCGTGCCCTGGGCCTGGGCGCTGCCGAATGCCGGCAGCAGCGCCAGCAGGGCCAGCAGCACGAGGGGTCGGCGCTGGCGCCGGCGGAAACAAGGTGTCAGGTTCATCCCGGCATCATGGCGCAAACGGCCGAGCGGCCGGTGTGGTCGGCGCCCCAGCTGCGCCAGCCGGCGGTGTCGACGTGGATGCGGCCCGACGGGTAGCGGCTGAAGCCCATCTGCCACGCGCGGCCGTGCTCGCGCCAGAACGCGCACAGCCGCTCCGTCGGGTCGCTGCCGTCGGCGGGCGTGAAGTCGATGGCGAAGTGCACGAGGTGGGCGCTGCGCGCCGCGCCCCCGGCGCAGCGGTTCAGCTCGGCGGCGCGGTAGCCCGAGTGCACCTCGATCTCGCCGAGGGCGCCGCGCTCGCGCAGGGCCTGCAGCAGCTTCAGCACCGACACCACCGCGGGCCACTGCGCCGGCGGCGGCAGCGCAAAGGGCTCGGCGGCGCAGTCCTGCCACGACGAGGCTGAGCGCAGCAGCTGGTGCAGCGGCAGCACCGCCGCCACGCCTTCGGCAGCCAGGTGGCGCTCGAAGGCGGCCCGCTCGGCGGCATGAGCGGCCTGCCACAGCGCGAACGCCTCCTCACCCCGCGGCGCCTGCGCGGCGGCCAGTCCCGCGGCCAGCAGCAGCGCCGGCGCGAGCCGGGTGGCGAACACGCGGCCGGCCACCGCCACCTAACGCCGGAACAGCCAGACCGCGGCCGCCAGGGCCGCCAGCACGGCCACGACCAGCCCGATTGGGAAGCGGCCGCGCGGCACCTCGCCCGGCGCGAGGCCCGGCCGGTGTGGCGGCTGCCCGTGTGCGGGTGTGGTGGCGGGCGGGTGCATGCCGGGCCGGTGGGTGCGCGGCGTGGCCTCGATGCGCTCCACAAGCTCCTTGGCCTCCTTCAAGCCTAGGCCGGTGTGCTGGCGCGTGATCTTGATGGCCTCGATCTTGTCGCCGCGGTCGAGCGCGTCGAGGGCATCGGGCGGGAGCACGGGGTGCATGGCGATGGTGGTCCAGGGGCTCGGGGCCCAGCGACCCGAGCATTGCCACGCGATGCCGGCGCGGCAACTGGGGCTTGCCCACCCGCGCCCGCGCCCGCGGGCCTGGTCAGTTGCCGCGTGCCTGCTCGAAGGCGATGAGGTTGCCGTCGGGGTCCTGCACCACGAACCAGCGCGTGCCCCAGTGCGTGGTCGCCGGCGGGAACAGCACGAGCCCGCGAGCCGCCAGCTCGGCGTGGCGCGCATCGAGGTCGTCCACCACCAGGTGCAGCGTCGGCCGCGTGCCGTTGATGCCGTGCGACTTGGAGTGATCGTCGGCGGCGTGCCGCTCGGCGATGACGATGCGGACACCGCCGCCCGACAGGCCGATGCCACGTGGCTCGCCTTGTATGCCCCACGAGAACAGCTCCTGCCAGCCGAGCCCGTCGCGGTAGAACGCGACGGTGGCGTCGAACGAGCCGGGCTCGACGAAGACGTGGTCGAAGCGGTCGCTGGGCATGGGGGCCTTTCCGCACGGCGCCGTGCACCGGGCTTGTGGAGGCGGTGCCGTGGCAGGGGCAGCCGCTCGTCGGCCCGCCAGGGGAGTATCGCTCGCGCAGACCAGCTAGCGGGCGCCGACGCGGGCCAGGCCCGCCGTGGCCTCATCGGGCAGGCGCACGCCGTCGCAGCGGTCGAAGACCCAGCCGTCGCAGCGCGTGGTCGAGGCCCGCGACAGCCGGAAGTACAGCTCGGCGGCCCGCGGGCTGCCGGTGGCCTCGGCGGCGCGTGCGAGGTAGAAGTAGGCGAGATCGCTGTCGTGCCCGATGCGCGCCACCTCCACGGCCAGGTCGGGCCACAGGCGGTTGTCGTACAGCCCTCGCAAGGTCGGGCGCGCCACCTGCCAGCTGGCCGAGCAGGTGCTGCCGCAGTTCAGGCGCAGCAGTCCGGCGGCCAGTTCGGTCTGGATGAGCAGCTTCTCCGCGGGCTGCACGGCGCGCGGCCGCTCGGTGGCGCAGCCGGCGATGGCGGCCAGCAGGCCCGCCACGACGGCCTGGCCGGCCCGGCGGCGGGTGTGCGGGAGGGTGCGGTCAGGCATGGGGCGGACGGCCGAAGCAGTGGGCAGCGGCCGAATGCTGATCGCAGCGGGCGCCAGGCGATCGCCCGAAAAGCAAGGTCGAAGCCGCTGATCAGCCCCGCAGAGCCCCGCTCAGCCCCGACGCAGCGCCGTCACCTCGATCTCGATGCGCATGCGCGGGTCGAGCAGCCGCGCCGAGATCATCGTCGCGGCAGGGCGCACCTCGCCGAAGACCTCGCGCAGCACTGGCCAGCAGGCCTCGAAGTCGCCCCCGTCGGGCAGGATGTAGTTCACGCGCACGACGTCGCCCATCGAGGCGCCGGCCTGGGCCAGCGCGTGTGCGATGTTCTCCAGGCACTGCCGCGCTTGCTGCTCCACGTGGGGCGAGATGGACATCGTGGCGTAGTCGAACCCGGTGGTGCCGGAGACGAACACCCAATCGCCCTGCACGACGGCGCGGGAGTAGCCGATCTGGGCCTCGAAGGGCGAGCCGGAGCTGATGAGCTGGCGGGTCATGGTGTGGGTGGTTCAGGGGTCGCTTGCGTGGCGCAACACGCTCATTGGCCCGCGGGTGGCTGCCACAGCTCGAGCTTGTTGCCGTCGGGATCGAACACCCAGCCGAAGAGGCCGTAGGCCGACTCGTCGACCTTGGGATCGACCTGCACGCCTTCTTCGCGCAGCACGGCCAGCAGGGCCCGCAGGTCGTCGACGCGGTAGTTGATCATGAAGGTCGCCTCGCTCGGTGCGAAGTAGCCGGTGTCTGCCGGGAACGGGCTCCAGGTGGTGGTGCCGCCGCCCTGCGGGTTGTCGGCCGAGGCCCAGCGGAACACGCAGCCACCCCAGTCCTCGACCTCGATGCCCAGGTGGCGCCGGTACCAGGCGGCCAGGGCCTGGGGATCCCGGGACTTGAAGAAGACCCCGCCGATGCCGGTGACGCGCTTCATGGCCGCTCCTCGGCGCCCGCTTTGCCGCAACCGGCCCCCAGCGGGCCGCGCGTGGCATGGGCGCTGCCGATGATGATGCCAAGGAGGGCTGCCGGTGTCAGTTGCCGTCGTGGGGGGCGCTCGCCGTTCAGGCCTTGGGGCGGTGCAGGGCGCAGAGCTTGTTGCCGTCGGGGTCGCGCACGTAGGCCAGGTGCAGCACGCCCGCGGGGCCCGAGCGCGGGCCGGGGGGCTCTTCGATGCTGCTGCCGCCGTGGGCCACCGCGACGTCATGGAAACGCACCACCTGTTCCGGCGAGTCGCACTTGAAGCCAATGGTGCTGCCGTTGCCGCCGCTGGCGGGCTGGCCGTCGAGCGGCTCGCTGACGCAGAAGGTGGCGCCGTCGTGCCGGTAGAACAGGCGTCGCTGGCCGGTCTTGTTGGTGTTCTCGATGGCGTCGCCGGCGCCCAGCACGCGCAGCACGGCGTCGTAGAAGTGCTTCGACCGTGCGATGTCGTTGGTGCCGAGCATGACGTGGCTGAACATGGGTGATCTCCGGGGGTGGGGAAGCGTGCATCGTGCCTGAGCCGCGGCTGGCACGGGCGGCATCAAGGTTCGTCGTAGCGGTGGAAGCCGTCGAACTGGGCCTTGCCCAGTGCGCAGCCTTCGTGGCGCGCGATGGCGTAGGCCATGCTCACGTGGAACAGCAGGTTCGGCAGCGCGAACTCGCCCAGGAACGTCCACGCCGGCAACGCCAGCTGGGCGGAGCCGGCCCGCTCGGTGATCACGCGGCCTTCGGCGTGCGCAAAGCGGTCGGGCGGCAGTTGACGAAGTCGCGCCGACGTGCGGCCCAGCGTGCCGGCAAGCCCGGCGAGGCCCGGCTCGGACGCCTCGAAGGCGGGCACCGCCTCATCGGCCAGCGGCAGTGCGGTGCGCAGGGCCAGGTGCGCCGCGGTGTCGACCTGGGCCGCCAGCGGCATCATGCCGGGCGCCAGCCGCGCAGCGAGGATCTGCGGCGTGCGGGCGTGGCCTTCACGGCCCACCGCCTGCAGCACGCGCTCCAGCGTGCCCAGGTAGCGCAGCAGCACCGGCACCGAAGCGGCGTAGAGCGGTGGCGGGTTCATGGGCCGCCGTCGGCGCCGGGCGGTGCGAGCGGCTTGTAGAGGTTCATGTTGACCGGCTCGTAGCCCAGCAGCGCATACAGGCTGCGGGCCGGCAGGTTGTGCCCGAAGACATGCAGCGCCAGGCCGCTGCAGCCCCGCGCAAGCGCCTCGTGTTCGAGCGCCTGCATCGCGCGGCCGGCGTGGCCTTGCCGGCGGAAGGCGGGCCAGACGACGACGTCGAACACGTAGCCGATCGGGCCGAAGGCGCGCTCGGCGCGCCCAAGCCACACGGCGCCGACGCAGGCGCCGTCGGCCGACTCGATGCTGAAGAACCACTGGTTCGGCGTCTGCAGGCCCTGCGGCAACAGGGACGCGACCTCCTTCTCTGCCTCGGCCAGCGACTCCGACGACGTCCAGCGCCCCGAACGGACCTTGTCAGCGGCGTACGCCGGGATGGACTGTGCCCGCCACCGCGTGAACTCGTCGGGGGTCATCGGCGTGAGGTGCGTCATGCGGGGCTCCGGGTGGGGCGGCCATGCTCGTGCCGCGGGCCGGGCGCTAGGTCTTGGGGCTGGGCTTGCGGATGATGGTCCGCTGGAACCAGGCCTCGTTCATGCGGCCCAGGAACTGCGGGTCCACCGACAGGCCCGATGCATTGCCGAGCACGGACTCGCTGCCGCAATGCGGGCACAGCGCCGTCTGGCGCGCGACGGCCTCGGGGTTGTCGACGTCGTCGAACTGCAGCCCCGTCCAGGCGACGATGTCGACGGGCAGGAAGGTCTGCAGGCAGTTGCAGCAGCCGCAGGCGGTGCTGGCCTGGATCTGCGCCCAGTTGTTGGTGAGGAAGCGGTAGCCGACGAGCAGGTCGTTCTTCATCGATGAAGGCGTGGCGGGTCCGGGCTCAAGTCTCGCCCCGAACGAGGCCGACCGGGCCTGTGGCGTGGCCCCGTGAGCCCGGGACAAACCCGGAGCGCCCGTCAGCGGGCCCGGGCGAGGCCGGGGCGGGCGCTGATCAACTGCCGGCGGGCCGCCACCCGATGCGCCGCAGATTGAGCAGCGGCAGAAAGAGGGGCTCCGGGAAGTGGTCCCAGGGGAACCAGGCCCAGCCTTCGCATTTGTCCGGCTCCATGTTCCGCGGCTGGCCCTGAATGCCCCGAGCCACCACGTAGACCGTCAGGAAGTGGCGGGCCTCGTCGGCGAACACGTCGTTGGTGTAGGGGCCGAGCTCGAAGACCGAGGCGGTGAGCCCGGTCTCTTCGAACAATTCGCGGCCGGCGCAGGCCTCCAGACTTTCGCTGAACTCGAGCCGCCCACCCGGAGCCGACCACGTGCCGGCGCCGTGGGAACCCCGCCGCTTGCCGAGCAGCACCAGCCCCTGATGAACCACCAGGACGCCGACGCCGACGGCCACCTGAGGGGCGCTGGCTTGCATGATCAGACCGCCCGACGTGCCGCGACAGTGACGCTACTTCTTGCTGCAGGTGCCCGGCTTGGCCCGTTCAAGTTGTGTCGCTTCCTTCTTGCCGGCGTCCTCGTCGAGGAGTTCGAGCCCGGCTCCGCCCAAGAACAGACGCATCCTGATGAACCGACGGGCGAAGTTGTTCATCTGGACTCCATCGGCACCGATGCACAACCGGTCATCAGGACCGAGGCCACCACCAACGTGATCAAACGAAACAGCAAGACAAGCTCCCTGGGCTGTCGAAACGATGCGGGCGGGTGAGACCTGTGGATGAAGCCGTTGACGGTGATCCGTCATCCCGCGGCCTCCGGTCGATCATCCGAGCAGAGTGATGGCGGCTTCGATAGGTGTTTCCCTGTGCGCGCAGTCAGCGGCGGCGGATGCCCTCAGAGGCGGCCGGATGGGTCTCTGAGATGCGCGAGTGTGGACAGCGCAATGGCCGCGGGAGGGAAGAAGCACACGGCGGCGGCTAGCTTCTGCGCCAGGCCCCCGTACGCGGCCAGGTTCACGCCGGCTGCACCCGAAAGAACCCAGGCACAGAGCGCAAAGCCCGCGAGGTTGGCGAGCAGTACCCAGCGAAGTGGGCGGAGTCGGCGCACCCGGAACGCGATCAGTGCGCAGACGAACGGGGACGCGAACATGCCGATTCCCAGGGCGCCCGGATCGTGCCGGGGGTCTGGAAGCGGATGCAGACCGGCCCATGCCGACGCGAGCCCGATGGAGGCCACGCAGGCCGACAACGCATAGGCGAGGAGCCTCGACGCCGACAGACGTGGCAGCGCCACGGCCAGGCCGGCGCTGCCGAGCAGCGCCAGAAATGCCGTCAGCAGGGCGCCGGCATTCAGGATCCAGGGCTGCAACGAGCGATCGGAGCCGAGATCGCTGGCGGTGACGGTGAACAGGCTGTACCCCGGATAGAACGGCGCCGCCACGGCCTGCGCGCCGAAGTAGGCGACAGGAACTGCCGCGCAGGCCAGCAGAAGAAAGTGGAGACCACGTGGAAGTTGCATGCCGCAGCGTCCGCGTTCAAGCGACTCCGCAGGCGGATTCCGCGGTGGTGCATGTGCTGCGCTTCGACACACCGGGTGCTGCGGCAACGTGCCGCCGCGCCCGACGAGGCGTGCCGGGTAAGCATGAGGTTCCGCCCAGAGCCGCAGCCAAGGTTACGGCGCCGCCTGCTTGCCCACGACGTGGTGGCGGAAGTTGTCCAGGATGGCCTGCCAGCCCGCACGCTGCTGTTCCTCGGAATGAGTTTGCTCGGCGTCGAAAGAGACCGTGACCGCGACCCCGTCCACGCCGTCCTCGAACGCCACCCGGCCCGTGCGGTCACCGAAGACGTACTCGATCAGCTCGCCGTGGACGATGTTCGTGTATTCACCCGCGAAATCGAAGCCGAAGGAGCCATCCTTGGCTTCCATCCGGGACGAGAACTGGCCACCAGGCCTGAGGTCCACGGTCGATGCGGTGGTGTGCCAGTCAGGCGAGGCCGTGTTCCAGACCTTGATGTCTTCGGGGGTGGTGTACGCGCCCCACACGGCGTGCAATGGCGCCGCGACGATGGTGAAGACGGTGATCCTCAAGGCGGCTCCGGTGCTGTGAGGGGCGCGTCGGGCGACCGGACCCACAAGCTGAACCCGAACGCGAAGGCGAAGGCGAAGGCGTGTACTGTAAGCCCACCGCGGACGACGGCAGGACTGGTTCAGGCCTGGCGCAAGCCGAATCCGCAGAGTCTGACGTAGGGGTTGCCGACGGAGCCCGGGTTCAGGCATCGCGATGGGCGAACCTGGATTCGACATCCGTGTTCGCTACCTCGTGTACTTGACGCGGAGCCTCAGGAACGGGCTCTCGATGAACCTGAAGCTCAGGTACCCCGGCAACAGCATCGCGACAAAGAACACGGTGGACCAGAGCAGACCCACGTAGAAGTTGGAGATGTCCATCACATGCTCATCGACGTACTCGGCCAGACGAAACACGAAGAAGAAGTGCAGCAAGTAGATGGAGTAGGAGTACTCGCCCAGACGCTGAAGCACCCGAGACGCCAGTGTCTGCGCCGTGATCTTCAGGCTGTCGTACCAGAGGATCAGGGCGGCATAACCGAGGCCCTCGATCGTTGGTATCCAGATCCAGAGCGCACTGGGGGATGGATAGAAGGGCCTCTGGTAGAAGCCGCCCGTTGAATCAAACCACCACCAGAACAACGTGAAGGCGAGCACCATGAGCAGGAGCAACGGGCGCCTCCTGGTCAACTCGGCCGCATACAAGTGCGCCAGGATGCCCAGCACAAACTGGTCAATGCGACCCACGATGGTCCAATAGGAAAGTGACTGCACTTCGCCATTGAGAACGTACAGGTGGTGTCGAAGCGCAATCGCCGCCATGACAAGGACAAGCGGCCAGGCTCTGGAGCGTCGGCCAAGTGCCAACAGCAGCGGCAGAGCCAGGTAGAAGTGAATCTCGGTGGTGATGGACCAGCCACCGTTGGGCCAGACAGGATAGATGAGGCCACGAAGAAGACCCAGCAGGTAATGGGTGTTGCTTCGGCCAAGCAGATGGTTCTCGATGACGACAAGCGCGAACGTGCAACACAGAAGTGGCGCCAGCCTCAGGAACCTGTTCCAGAGAAAAGCGGGATAGGAAATGGACCTGCCGTGGAGCAGTTTCGCGAACAGGTATCCGCTCAGCACCATGAAGAGTGCAACGCCGGTATGCCCTTCGTCGGCGAGTGCCAGCGGAAAGAGCGCGGGAGCGCCCTCGAAAGTTACGGGGGTTCCGTTGCCGGTGTGAAGAAAGTGCCAGGCGACGACGAGGAACGCGGCCAGGGCTCGCAGATGGTCCAGCGCGACGAAGTGCTCCCCGGATGATGAACGCATGAATGGCTGGGTTGGCGGTGGACTTACGTGCTGTGCCTGTTGGCGGGCGGTTTCGAGTGTGATGTGCGACCAACCCGCTGGGCATGGGCTCAGTCATGCCCGACATGCTCAGAGGGATCGGTGTGGCAGTCAATGCCAGTCTACGTGGCCGGCGGGCCAGTGATCGACCAGTTGCCGCACGGCGCAGAGTGCACCATCTGGAACGGCCACGTCTGCGCTGGACAACACGGCGCCAACGGGCAGACCGTACCCGCGGGAGCCAGAAGTGCCAGTTGACAAAGGTGTGCGCGCGATACGGCGTGAGCCGCAAGACGGCATACAAGTGGGTGTATCGGTACCTGGAGGAAGGGCCGGACGCGCTGTGGGCGTTCAGCCACACGCCAACCCGATCACCGCACGGGACAAGCGATGAGCTCGAGCAGGCGATCGTTCAGCAGAGACTGAGGCATCCGTGCGGGGAGCCGAAGAAGCTGATCTGGCCGCTGCAGGGACGGCGGGCGGAGCTGGAATCACCCACCCGCAAGACGGTGCTGAGATCTTGAAGCGCAACGACCTGGTGCCGGCCAAGAAAAGACCCAGACCTTGACATCCTCAATGTCTCCGGCTGGTCGGTCTCCCAACTGTGTGATCACCGGATTCCTGAGATCACCCCGTTCCGCTGAATCTTCAATCTTGCTTCTGAGCAGCAGGCGAGGCCTTCTGGCAGTGAGGTGGAGTTGGAAGTGACCAAGGTCTGCGTCGCTTCTTAACACATCGACCCGCCAGATTGGTGCCGCGTTCTGAAGTCCACACGAACCAACCCCAGTCTTGTTGGTTCGACTGAAAATCGGAGCCGTACCTCGCTCGAAGCGCTCGCAGCAAGCAGTCAATCACCGCGTCGCGCCCGATGCAGCAGTCGTTGATGGTCTGATCGAATTCGCCGGCCTTCAGCGGCATGGTCTACGACCGTAGCGGCTCAGCTTGATCGAGGGGTTGGGCCACAGCGACCGGCGATCGCGTGTGTTCATACGCCACAACTTACCAGTTCAACTTGGCGCCACACCATTCACAGAACGAGGCGAAGCCATTCCACTCGCCGCAGGGCTTGCACTGGACCATGGTGGTTTCGTTGGTGAAGAGTGGCCTATTCACCTTGCATGAAACGCAATTGAGGAAGTTGGTCGTTTCTTGTCTCAACCCGCAGGCAGAGCAATGCCAGGTCTTTGGTCGTGCAGCCAGTGCTTCGACTCTTCCGAATTCCGAGGCAAAGGCGTCATAGATCAAGGTCGAACGTTTGGGCATTGACAGTGCTTCGTATGATGCGCAAAAACTTGTCTTCTAGACTCTTCGCGACGATCACCCTGCCGTCGAAGGCGGGCCCCGCGGAGTAGAAGCTCGGGAGAGTTCGCGGTGAGTCTTCTGCGGCCCAACGTTTCGAGCTAGGCTGCCCGCGGAGGCAGGTACTGTTAGCCCGGACTGAGACGATAGCTCCACTGGCTCAGGCCGGGCCTACAGCGCCTGCCGTAGCGGGTGAGGGTTGAACGAGGTGTTAGGCCGCACCGTGGTACGGTCCGGGTTGATGGGTGACAGATTAGTCCGGGTTGATGGGTAACACACCGATGGACGATGGGCTCCTTGAAGGAGGAGTCCGATGCCTTGGAGTGAGACCACGACCATGGATG
>JAIXTY010000304.1 GCA_027483705.1 Rubrivivax sp. | reverse complement strand
GGCTACGTGGTGCGCTGGGTCGACCAGGGCGTGGGCTGCAGCAAGGTGCCCGACATCAACGGCGTCGGCCTGATGGAAGATCGCGCCACGCTGCGCATCAGCAGCCAGCACATCGCCAACTGGCTGCGCCACGGCGTGGTGACAGCCGACCAGGTGCACGCCACCTTCCAGCGCATGGCCGCGGTGGTGGACGGCCAGAACGCCGGCGATCCGCTGTACGAGCCGATGGCCGGAAACTGGGACAGCAGCTTCGCCTACCGCGCCGCGGTGGACCTGGTGTTCCAGGGCGAGCAACAGCCCAGCGGCTACACCGAGCCGCTGCTGCACGCCTGGCGGCTGAAGAAGAAGGCGGCGAAGGCCTGAAGGTCTAGTAGCCGGGCGCGGCCGCCGGGCGCTCGCCATCGGCGGGCCTGAAGCGCGCCGCCAGCGCCCGCGCCGAGCGCGCCAGCAAGGTCGCGTCCACGCCCACCGCCACAAAGCGCGCGCCCAGGCCGATGTAGCGGCGCGCCAGTGTCTCGTCCACCGCCAGGATGCCCGGCGCCTTGCCGGCCGCCAGGATGCGGGCGATGGCCTGGTCGATGGCCGCCTGGACCTCCGGGTGCCCGGGGTTGCCCAGGTGGCCCATCGACGCCGACAGGTCCGCCGGCCCGATGAACACGCCGTGCACGCCGTCGACGGCCGCGATCTGATCGAGCTGCGCCAGCGCCGAGGCCGTCTCCACCTGCAGCAGCAGGCAGATGCTGTCGTCGGCCTCGTGCAGGTAGTTCGTGTGCCCGCTCCAGCGCGACGAGCGCGCCAGCCCGCTGCCCACGCCGCGCACGCCGTGCGGCGGGTAGCGCGTGGCACGCACCAGCTCGCGCGCCTGCGCGGCCGTCTCGACCATCGGCACCAGCAGCGTCGTCGCGCCGATCTCCAGCACCTGCTTGATGAGCGTGGTGTCGCCCTGCGGGATGCGCAGCACCGGCTGCGCCGGGTACGGCGCCACCGCCTGCAGCGCGCCGAGCATCGAGCGCAGGTCGTTGGGGCCGTGTTCGCCGTCGATCAGCAGCCAGTCGAAGCCGGTGGTGGCGCACAGCTCCGCGGCATACGGATCGGCCAAGCCGAGCCACAGGCCGATCTGCGCGCCCGGGCCGGCGATGCGCTGCTTGAACAGGTTCGGGGGCGTGGGCATCAGACGAACCTCAGCGAGATGGCGCCAAGTGGCCCGTAGTCGGCATGGAAGGTGTCGCCCGCGGCACAGGCCACCGGGCGGGTGAAGCTGCCGCCGAGCACGATCTCGCCGGCCGCCAGGCTCTCGCCGTGGGGCGCCAGCTTGTTGGCCAGCCAGGCCACGCCGTTGCCGGGGTGGTTGAGCACCGCGGCACCCAGGCCGCTTTCCTCGATGACGCCGTTCTTGAACAGCAGCGCGCCGGCCCAGCGCCAGTCCACCGCATCGGGCCGCATCGGCCGGCCGCCGAGCACGATGCCGGCGTTGGCCGCGTTGTCGGCGATGGTGTCCAGCACCTTGCGCGGCGCCTTGGTGTGGCGGTCGAACTGCTCGATGCGCGCATCGATGAGCTCCAGCGCCGGCACCACGTAGTCGGTGGCGTTGAGCACGTCGAAGAGCGTCACGCCCGGCCCGGCCAGCGGCCGCGCCAGCACGAAGGCGAACTCCACCTCCAGGCGCGGCACGATGAAGCGCGCGGCCTCGACCTCGCTGCCGTCGCGCAGCAGCATGCTGTCGAGCAGCGTGCCGTAGTCGGGCTCGGTGATCTGCGAGGCGATCTGCATCGCGCGCGAGGTCAGGCCGATCTTGTGGCCGATGAGCTTGCGGCCGGCCTGCAGCTGCAGGCGCACCCACTCGCGCTGGATGGCGTAGCTGTCGGCGATGGTCATCGCCGGATGGCGGCGCGAGAACTGCTCGAGCTGCACGCGGCTGCGCTCGGATTCAGCCAGCTCGCGCGCCAGCATGCCGTGGGGGATCGTCTCCATCGGGGCCTTCTTCGGGATGTGGGCGCGGCGCAGTGTCGCCAACGGCGCGGCCGGGGACAAGCAAGCGTTTGGTCCGCTCAATCAAGCGGCCGTTGATAAATCGCCCGCGCCTGCGCGCCGCAGCTACTGCAACCCGGCCGCGCCGCCGGCCAGCGCTGCGGCCACCAGCTGCTCGGTGTGCGCGATGTGCTGGCGCAGGGCCTCGACGGCGCGGTCGGCGTCGCGCGCCAGCACGGCCTTCAGCAGGCGCTGGTGCTCGTCGTGCTTGCGCCGCGGCGCCTGGCGCCAGCGTGCGGCCCAGCGCCGGTAGCGCTCGGCGTTGTCGAACAGCACGTCGGCCAGGTCCAGCAGCAGCGGCGAGCTGCAGCCGGCATACAGGCTCAGGTGGAACTCGCGGTGGCGGGCCGACCACTCGTCGTCCAGCGTGCGCGGCTCGTCGCCCAGGCGCCGCTCCACCAGCGCCAGCGCGTGCGCGGCGGCCACGGCCTGGGCTTCCCAGCGGTCGTCGCCATGGGCGATGGCGTCGCGCAGCGCCTCGCACTCCACGAGGCTGCGCACGCGGGCGAGATCGCTGACACCCGCTGCCGTGAGCGGCGCGACGCGGAAGCCGCGGTTCTCGACCGAGCGCACCAGGCCCTGCTCCGACAGGCGGTTCAGGGCCTCGCGCAGCGGGCTGCTGCTCACCGCGAAGCGGCGGCTCAGCTCCTCCACGCGCAGGCGCGCGCCGGGCTCGAACTCGCCGCGCACGATGGCCTGGCGCAAGGCGCGGTAGGCGCGCTCGGTGAGCGGGGTCTCGGCGTCGTCGGTGCTGTCTGGGGCCACGCCGGAATTGTGCCCGCAGCCGCCAACGGCTGCTTTCAAGGGTTTGTGCGCATTCTTCGTTTTGTGCATGAAATGCAGACTTCTGCGCAACTGGAACCCTTGGAGACCCCGTGAAGCTGCTGTCCTACCTGCATGCCGGCCGTGAAGGCTGGGGCGTCGTCGTCGGCGACGGCGTGGCCGCGCTGGCCGATCGCACCGGCCACGCGACGCTGGCCGACTTCATCGGCAGCCCCGACTTCGCCCGCCGCGACGCGCTGGTTGCGGGCCTGGCAGCCGATCTGCCGCTGGCCGGCCTGCACCACCTGCCGGTGATCCCGCGCGCCGAGAAGATCGTCTGCGCGGTGCGCAACTACATGGACCACCACCAGGAGGTCATCGCCGCCGGCATGCAGCGCGAGCTGTCCGAGGAGCCGCCGATCTTTCTGCGCGTGTGGCGCTCGCAGGTGGGCCACGGGCAGCCGGTGGTGCTGCCGCGCGTGTCGAACACGCTCGACTGGGAAGGCGAGCTCGCCGTGATCATCGGCAAGACCGGCCGCGACATTCCCATCGAGCGTGCTTACGAACACGTCGCGGGCTATTCGATCTACAACGACGTCAGCGTGCGCGAGTGGCAGTTCCACGCCAAGCAGATCGCGTCGGGCAAGAACTTCGAAGGCACCGGCCCCTTCGGCCCGTGGATGGTGACATCCGACGAGATCGCACCCGGCCGCGCGCTGCGCCTGGCCACCCGGCTCAACGGCGAGACGGTGCAGGACAGCCACACCGGCCACATGATCTTCGGCATCCCGAAGCTCATCGCCTACGCCTCGACGATCTTCACGCTGGTGCCGGGCGACGTCATCGCCACCGGCACGCCCGCGGGCGTGGGCTGGAGCCGCAAGCCGCAGCGCTTCATGAAGGCCGGCGACGTGGTCGAGGTCGAGATCGAAGGCATCGGCACGCTGCGCAACCCGGTGGTGGCGCAGGCCTGACAACCCGCGGGCGGGCAACGCACCCGCACCACGACAACTCACGGAGACATCGACACCATGCAACGCCGCCACTTCCCCGCCGCTGCCCTGGGCGCCGCCCTGCTGCCCGGCATGCACACCGCCCGGGCGCAGGCCTGGCCGCAACGGCCGATCAAGGTGCTGCAGGGCTTCGCGGCCGGCGGCAACGCCGACACCATCGCCCGGCTCGTCAGCACCGAGATGGCCAGGAACCTGGGCCAGCCGATGGTGGTGGAGGCGGTGGCCGGCGCCGGCGGCACGCTGGCCTCGGGCGCCGTGGCGCGCGCCGCGCCCGACGGCCACACGCTGCTGCTGGCCACCGGCGGCCACGCCGTGGCGGGTGCGCTGTACGAGAAGCTGCCGTACCAGACGGTCGACAGCTTCCAGATGGTGTCGACCATCACCTTCTTTCCCTTCCTGCTCGTCACCCAGCCCGAGACCAAGCTGCGCACGGTGGCCGACATCGTGGCCGCGGCCAAGGTCACGGCCGGCGGGCTGGCCTATGGCACGGCAGGCGTGGGCTCCACGCACCACCTGATCGGCGAGTTGCTGGCGCGGCAAGCGGGTGCGCCCTTGCTGCACGTGCCGTTCCGTGGCGACTCGGCCTCGATCACCGCGCTGCTCGGCGGCGAGATCCCGTTCGTCGTGGCACCGCCCACTGCCGTGCTGGGCCAGCTGAAGGCCGGCAAGCTGCGTGCGCTGGCCGTCACCGGGCCGCAGCGCTGGGGCGGCATGCCCGAGGTGCCCACCGTGGCCGAACAGGGCGTGGCCGGCTTCGACGTGCGCTCGTGGGCCGGCTGGATGCTGCCGGCGGGCACGGCGCAGCCCATCGTGCAGCGGCTGCACGACGAAACCCAGAAGGCGCTGCAGCTGCCCGCCGTGCGGGCACGGCTGGAAGAGATGGGCGGCGAGGCCCGCGGCAGCACGCCGCAGGAAATGGCCGCCATGGTGGCGGCCGAGCTGCAGCGGTGGTCGCGCGTGGTCGCCGAGGCCAAGATCCCGCGCCTGTGATGCCCGACAGCCAGGAACCACCATGTCACTGATCCAGATCCGCAAGCGGCTGCTCACCGTCGAGACCGTGCACCACGAGGGAGGCCCCGCCGCCGCCGTGCCGCTGCGCATGGCCGCGGCCGCCGCCGTGGTGCGCAACCCCTACGCCGGCCGCTACGAGCCCGACCTGCTGCCCTTCATGGCCGAGCTGCGTGCGCTGGGCAGCGAGCTGGCGCACGAGCTGGTGGGCGTGCTCGGCCAGGAGCGTGTCGAGGCCTACGGCAAGGCCGCCATCGTCGGCGTCAACGGCGAGCTCGAACACGGCGCCGTCTGGCACGAGGCCGGCGGCTGGGCCATGCGCGCGGCACTCGGCGAGCCCAAGGCCATCGTGCCGGCGGCCAAGGCCGTGGCGGGTGCGGGCTACCGGCTGATGGTGCCGCTGCACTACATCCACGCCGCCTACGTTCGCAGCCACTTCAATGCCATGGAGGTGGGCGTGCAGGACGGCCCGCGCCCCGACGAGATCGTGTTCGCGCTGGTGATGGCCGATGGCGGCCGCGTGCACGCCCGCCTGGGCGGGCTCACCAAGGAACAGGTCAAGGTGCACGACGGGCAGCGATGAAGGCCGTCGTCGTGCGCCAGCCCGGCGGCCCGGCCGCCCTGGAGCTGACCGAGCTGCCCCTGCCCGAGCCCGGCCCCGGCGAGGCCCGCGTGCGCGCCTGCGCCATCGGCGTGGGGCGGCCGGACGTGCTCATCCGCGAGGGCCGCTACAAGTGGATGCCGCCGCTGCCGGCCATTCCGGGCAACGAGGTGGCCGGTGTCGTCGACGCCATCGGCCCCGGCGTGCACGACGTGGCCGTCGGCGACCGCGTGCTGCTCAGCGCCCGCGAACTGCCCCAGCGCGGCGGCGGCTACGCCGAACACGCCTGCGCGCCGGCGGCGGCGCTGTACCCGCTGCCCGCGGACATCGACTTCGACAGCGCCGTGAGCCTGCCCAACTTCCAGCTTGCGCAGGCCCTGCTCTTTGGCTGCGGCAACGCGCTGCCACTGCGGTCGGTGCTGATCACGGCCGCGGCCGGCGGCGTGGCCTCGGCGATGGTGCAGACGGCGCGCGCCCACGGCCTGAAGGTCATCACCACGGCCAGCACGCACGACAAGCGAAGCTTCGTGCTGGCGCACGGGGCCGACGCCGCGCTGGACCCGGCGGATCCCACCCTGGCCGCGCAAGTGAAGGCGCTCACCGGCGGGCGCGGCGTCGAGCTGGCGCTCGACCCGACCGGCGGCGCCCTCTTCATCACCTGCCTGCACGCGCTGGCGCCGCTCGGGCTGGCGGTGTCCTACAACGTGCTCGGCGGCCCGCCCAGCAAAGACGTGCTCGCCGAGCTGCGCCAGCTGCTGGGCCACAGCCTGGCCGTGCGCACCTTCTCGATGCACAGCTTCGATGCCGACACAACACGGCGCCGCGCCCTGATGCAGGCCGGCATCGACCTGATGGCCCGCGGCGCCGTGCAGGGCCCACCGGTGACGGTGATGCCGCTGGCGCAGGCCCGCCAGGCCCATGAACGGCTGGACGACCCCGGCTTCATGGGCAAGCTCGTCCTGCGGCCCTGAGCCGCGCCTGACCCGACCCGAGGCCATGACGATGACCACGACCCCACCCCAGCTGTCGCACTTCGGCATCTTCGTGCACGACATCGAGGCGATGACGCGCTTCTACACGCAGGTCTTCGGGCTGCGCCTCACCGACCGCGGCGTGGGCCGCAACTTCAAGGTGCCGCTGCACTTTCTGAGCGGCACGCCCGATCAGCACCACCAGCTCGTGCTGGCCAGTGGCCGTGCCGCGGGCTCGCCCAGCACGGTGATGCAGCTGTCGTTCAAGGTGGCGGCCATCGACGAGCTGCGCCGCGTGCGCCGCGACGCGCTGGCGGCCGGGGCCGCGCAGATGCGCGGCATGAACCACGGCAACGCCCTGTCGATCTACTTCAGCGACCTCGAAGGCAACACCGTCGAGGTCTACCTCGACACGCCCTGGTACGTGCCGCAGCCGCATGGCGACCCGCTCGACCTGGAAAAGCCCGACAGCGAGATCTGGGCCGAGACCGAGGCGATCTGCCGCGCCGACCCCGGCTTCATGCCGGTGGCCGACTGGATGGCTCGCTTCAGCCAGGCGGCCGGCTGAGGGCAGCGCGGCGGCTCAGCCCGACGCGGCTTGCCAGTGCCGGATCCAGCCGGCGAGGAACTCGCCAAAGCCCTCGGCGGCCGGCGAGGTGGTGCGCGCGGCCGGTGCGTACAGGCACACCTTGCGCATCGACTCCGGCGCCACCACGCGCCGCATGCTCAGGCCGAAGCTGCGCGCCATCACGCCCACGTAGGCGGGGGCCAGCGTCACCGCCAGGCCTTGCGCGGCGATGCCCATCGCGGTGGAGATGTTGTCCACCACGTCCACCGGCGTCACGCGCGTGCCAGCCGGCGCCTCGTGGTGCATCTGCGCCACGCTGTGCTCGTGATCGCGGCCGGCGGCCACGATGGCCACGCCGGCGAGGTCAGACCACTTCAGCGCCGTGCGCCGCCGCGCCAGCGGGTGGCCGGGCGCACACCACAGCACCCAGGCGCTGTCGAACAGCGGGGTGGCGGTGACGGCGTCGCCCACGGGGCGGTCGGGGCCGATGGACAGATCGACATCGCCGTCGGCGACGCGGTCGACGAGCTGGTCCACGGGCACGTCGCGCACGCGCACCACCACCTTGGGGCGCTTCTTCTGGTACTCGCGGATGGCCGCCGGCAGCGCGATGGCCGCCAGCACCAGCGGTGCGCCCACACGCACCACGCCCGAGGCGCGGTTGCGCACGTCGTCGGCGGCGCTGTCGGCAGCGCGCACGTGGCGCAGCAGCGTGGCCGCGGAGGTGAGGAAGTCGCGGCCCGCGCTCGACAGCGCCACCTTGCGCGTGGTGCGGTCGAAGAGGCGGAAGCCGAGCACGCCTTCAAGCTCGGCCACCAGCTGGCTGACGGCCTGCGCGGTGAGCCCCAGGCGCGCAGCGGCCAAGGTGAAGCTGTGCACCTCGGCCACGGCGATGAAGGCCTCGATCTGGCGCAGCGTGTAGCGGGTCAGCGGCATGTGCACATTATCAAGCCGTGCTTGTGAAAAGGCCGCGAAGCATTGGTTGTTCGCCGCGCGGCCGGCCGGGACACTGCGCGCGGCCTGCAGTCGACCCGTCTGCGGGTTTGCAGGGCGCCCGCAGAGGCGCCTGGACGCCAGGAGACCCGCCATGAAGTACCCAACCCTGTCTTCGTTCGGCCGCGCACTGGGCGCCACGCTGCTGGCCGCCGTGGCCGGCCCGGCGCTGGCGCAGGACCCGCTGACCACACGCTGCGAGTCGGCCCCCATCGCCGCCCTGTTCAAGGTCTTCGGCGACACCGGCCGCATGCCGCCCGACCTGGGCCGCTTCCTGCAGAACGCGGCGCTGCAGAAGATCGAGCCCTACAAGGCCTTCGACAACGTGTACTACGTCGGCATCTGCTGGGTCTCGGCCTGGCTGATCACCTCGCCCAAGGGCCACGTGCTGATCGACGCGCTGTACGGACCCTTCACCGAGCCCATGCTGGAGCACATCCGCCAGCTCGGCTTCGACCCGAAGGACATCCGCCAGGTCGTGATGACACACGGCCACTTCGACCACGCCGGCGGCGCCGTGCGCCTGAAGGCCGCGCTGCCGCAGGCGCGCTTTGCGATGACGGCCGAGGGCTGGCGCGAGGCCGCCGAATCGGCCGCGCAGAGCACCGGCCGGCCCAACGAGTGGGCCATGATCGAGAAGGACATGGTGCTCGCCGATGGGCAGGTGCTGCAGGTCGGCGACATCAGGCTGCAGGCCTTCGAGACGCCGGGCCACACGATGGGCACGGCCTCGTTCGCCTTCGACGCCTTCGACGGCGGCCGCCGCCACCGCGCCTTCACGGTGGGCGGGCTGGGCCTCAACGCCATCCAGGGGCCTGAGCAGGTGGAGGCCTACATCGCCAGCATCCAGCGCATCCGCCAGCTCACCGAAGACGGCCGCGACCCCGTCACCACGCACCTCACCACGCATGCGTTCTCGAACGGGCTGACCGAGGCCAGGGAGCTGCTCAAGGGCCGCAAGCCCGGCGACGCGCATCCGCTGGTGGATCCGAAGGGCTTCCGCGATCAGCTCGCTGCGCTGCAGGCCGACGCCGAGCGGCGGTTGGTGGCCGAGCGCGCCAGGAAGCCGAACTGATCGCCATGGAGCTGTCGACGCTGCGGGCCGCCTTTGCCGGGCGGCTGCTCGACGAGCCCGAGGCCATGGCGCCGTTCCTCACGGACTGGCGCCGCAAGTGGACGGGCCAGGCGCTGGCCGTGGCCCAGCCCGACACGGCCGAGGGCGTGGCCGCCGTGCTGCGCTGGTGCCGCGCGCACAGCGTGGCCGTGGTGCCGCAGGGCGGCAACACCGGCCTGTCAGGCGGCGCCACGCCGCCGTCGCAAGGCCGCAACCTGGTGCTCTCCACCGCACGGCTGCAGCGCATCCGCGCGCTCGACGCCGTGGGCCACACCATCACCGCCGAGGCCGGCGTGACGCTGCAGCAGCTGCAGGACGCCGCCCGCGAGGCCGACCGCCTGTTCCCGCTGAGCCTGGCCGCACAGGGCAGCTGCACCATCGGCGGCAACCTCGCCACCAATGCCGGTGGCGTGCAGGTGCTGCGTTATGGCAATGCGCGCGAGCTGTGCCTGGGCCTGGAAGTGGCCACGGCCGACGGCGAGCTGTGGAGCGGCCTGCGCGAGCTGCGCAAGGACAACACCGGCTACGACCTGCGCGGCCTGTTCATCGGCAGCGAAGGCACGCTGGGCGTCATCACCGCGGCGGTGCTGAAGCTGTTTCCGCGGCCCGCCGCGCAGGTGGCGGCCTGGGTGGCCGTGCCCACGCCCGAAGCCGCGCTGGCCTTGCTGGCGCTGGCGCAGCAGCGGCAGGCGTCCGACCTGACGGCCTTCGAGCTGATCAGCGAGACCTGCCTGCAACTCGTGCTGCGGCACGTGCCCAGCGCTCGCCGGCCGCTGGCCGACGCCGCGCCCTGGTACGTGCTGCTGGAGCTGAGCAGCGCAGAGGGCGAGGCCGCCGCGACCGCCGCCACCGAAGGCCTGCTCGAAGCCGCGCTGGAGGCCGGCCACGCCAGCGACGCCGCCGTGTCGGCCAGCCTGGCGCAGTTCCGCAGCCTGTGGGCGCTGCGCGAAGACATCTCCGAAAGCCAGGGCGCCGAGGGCCCGACGATCAAGCACGACATCGCGCTGCCGATCGCGCGCATCCCCGCCTTCATCAGCGCCACGGGCGCGGCGCTGGCGCGGCACTGGCCCGATCTGCGCCTGGTGGTGTTCGGCCACCTCGGCGACGGCAACCTGCACTACAACGTCTCGCCACCCGCCGCCGGCATGGGCCGCGACGCCTTCACCGCACTCGAAGGCCCGGTGAACCGCCTGGTGCACGACGCGGTGCACGCCGCGGGCGGCTCGATCTCGGCCGAGCACGGCCTGGGCGTGCTGCGGTGCGACGAAGCCGCCCGCTACAAGACAGCCGTCGAACGGCGGCTGATGCAGGCCGTGAAGACGGCCCTGGACCCGCTGAACCTGATGAACCCGGGCAAGGTACTCGGCCCGGACTGAACACCGCTGCGCACACCCACCACAACACCCTGGAGACAAACCATGCAACGCCGTCACTTCGTTCTTTCGTCTTCCGCCGCCGGTCTGGCGCTGGCCTGGCCCGCCGTGCGCGCGCAGACCCTGCCCGAGACGCTGCGCATCTTTGCCGGCTTCGCCGCCGGCGGCACCGTGGACACCACCGCGCGCCGCGTCGCCGACAAGCTGCGCGACGTGCTGGCCAAGAGCGTGGTGGTGGAAAACCGCACCGGCGCCGGCGGGCAGATTGCGCTGTCGGCGCTGAAGGCCGCTGCCCCCGACGGCCTGACGCTGCTGGTGACGCCGATGTCCATGCTCGGGATCTACCCGCACACCTACAAGAAGCTGCCCTACGACCCGTTGGCTGATTTCCAGCCGGTGTCGCAGGCCGTGCGCTTCGACTTCGGCTTCGCGGTCGGGCCGATGGTGCCGGCCACCGTGAAGACGCTCAACGAGTTCCTGGCCTGGTGCAAGGCCAACCCGAAGGACGCGAACTTCGGCAGCCCGGCCGCCGGCTCGGTGCCGCACTTCGTGGCCGAGCTGTTTGGCCGTGCCGCCGGCGTAGACCTGAAGCACATCCCCTACCGCGGCACGCAGCCGGCCATCGCCGACCTGATGGGCGGCCAGGTGGCCTCGGTCTCGGGCCCGGTGGGCGAGTTCCTGCAGCACCTGCCCACCGGCCGGGTGCGGCTGCTGGCCACCTCGGGCAGCGCGCGCAACCGGTTCGCCCCCACCGTGCCCACGTATGCCGAGCAGGGCTTCAAGGACATCGTGTTCGAGGAGTGGTTCGGCTTCTACATGCCCGCCAAGGTGCCGGCCGATGCGCTGGCCCGCACCAGCACCGCCATCCGCAACGCGCTGAGCGCGCCGGATGTCGTCGACGCGCTGGCGCTGATGGGCCTGGAGGCGCGGCCGTCGACGCCCACCGAGCTGGCCGCGCTGCTCAAGCGCGACACCGACCGCTGGGCGCCGCTGGTCAAGACCATCGGCTTCACCGCGGACTCCTGACATGGCCAGCGCCCCTCTGGAGGTGGCGGGCATCGCCGTCTCGCCCGACCACTACATCGACGGCCGGCGCATGCCCTCGCACCGGCAGTTCGAACTCTTCAGCCCCATCGACCAGCGGCTGCTCGGCCACGTGGCCGAGGGTGAGCCCGAGCATGTGGACGCCGCCATTGCCGCGGCGCAGCGCGCCTTCCCCGCCTGGGCCGCGCTGACGGCGGCCGAGCGGCTGCCGATGCTGGAGCGTTTTGCCGACGAGATCGGCAAACGCGCCGACGCCTTCTGCACGCTGGAGAGCAACGACGCCGGCGTGCTGCTGTCGCGCATGCGGCACGGCGTGGTGCCACGCGCCATGCTGAACATCCGCTGGTTCGCGAAGCACGCGCTGGGCCTGCAAGAGCGGCCGATCGACACCGAGCAGGCGCTGCACCGCGTGCGCCACGACCCGGCCGGCGTGGTGGTGATCATCACGCCCTGGAACGCGCCGCTGATGCTGTCGACGTGGAAGCTGGGCCCGGCGCTGGCCGCCGGCAACACCTGCGTGCTGAAGCCGCCCGAGTGGGCGCCGCTGACGTGCTCGCTGCTGGCCGACGCGGCGCACGCGGCCGGGCTGCCGCCGGGCGTGTTCAACGTCGTGCAGGGCACCGGTGCGACCACCGGCGCGCAGCTGGTGGCCGATCCGCGCATCGCCCGTGTGTCCTTCACCGGCAGCGTGCCCACGGCCAAGCTCATCGCGCAGGCAGCGGGCGCCAACCTCGTGCCCTGCAGCCTGGAGCTGGGCGGCAAGAGCCCCTTCATCGTGCTCGAAGACGCCGACATCGAGGCCGCCGCCGCCACCGGCGCGCTGATGTACCGCAACGCCGGCCAGGTGTGCCTGGCGGGCACGCGCTTCCTGGTGCACGAGCGCGTGGCCGAGGCCTACGTGGCCGCCATGCGCGCCGTGGTCGAGCGCCTGACGGTGGGCGACCCGCGCGACGAGGCCACCGAGGTGGGCCCCATCATCCACCCGCGCCAGGTGCAGCGCGTGCTGGGCTACGTGCAGCGCGCGGTGGATGGCGGCGCAAAACTGCTGTGGGGCGGCGGCCCGCACCCCTACGGCGCGCAGTACGTGCAGCCCACCATGCTCACGGGCCTGAAGCAGAGCGACGAGATCGTGCAGAACGAGGTCTTCGGCCCCGTGCTGACGCTGCAGACCTTTGCCAGCGACGACGAAGCCGTGGCGCTGGCCAACGGCACCGACTACGGCCTGGGCGGCGTCTGCTATGGCGAGACGGCGCACGCCGCGGCGGTGGCCGAGCGCGTGCGCACCGGCTTCATCTGGATCAACAGCTTCGGCATCCGCGATCTCGAAGCGCCCTTCGGCGGCATCAAGCGCAGCGGCGTGGGCCGCGAGGGCGGCGACTGGAGCTTCGAGTTCTTCTGCGACGTGAAGGACGTGGTGCTGCCGAAGAAGCCCTTCAAGCCGAGCTTCAGCCACCGATAGAGAAGGACAACACACCATGGACGGCAAGATCGTTGGCGCGGCACTGGTGTCGCACCACCCGGGGCTGATGCAGTGCGAGGAGTTCCGCGTGCTGCAGGGCGCGGGTGCGGATTCCGACCTGATCGCAGGTTATGCGCGTCTGCGCCAGAAGATCGCGGAGGCCAACCCGCAGGTGGTGGTGATCTTCGATTCGCACTGGTTCACCACCGGCTACCACCTCGTCGACGGCGGCGAACGCTTCACCGGCACCTACATCTCCGACGAGATGCCCTGGTACCTGCACGGCGTGCCGTACGACTACCGCGGCCACCCGGGCCTGGCCACGCTGATCGAGGCCGTCTCGCGCGAGCGCGGCGGTTACAACCGCGTGATCTCGCACCCCGATCTGGGCAAGCAGTACGCCACGATCAACCTCGTCAAGCAGCTGCGGCTGGAGCACGCCGGGCTGCCGGTGGTCACCGTCAGCTCCTGCCAGAACTGCGACTGGCAGCACTTCCTGGCCTCGGGCGAGGCCATCGGTGAAGCCATCCGCCGCAGCGGGCAACGCGCCGTGCTGCTGGCCTCGGGCGCCCTGAGCCACAAGTTCAACAACATCGACTGGAAGCCCAAGCACCCGCGCATCTTCCACGAGAGCAACGTCTCGCGGCCCGAGAACATCGCCAGCGACAAGCAGGCCATCGAACTGTTCTGCCAGGGCCGGCATGACGAGGTTCTGAAGCGCTGGGACGAGGACTACCGCAAGAAACCCTGGGAGGCCTTCGGCGCGCATTACCTGCAGATGGTGGGCGCGATGGGCGGCGCTGATTGCAGCGCCCGTGGCGAGCCGCTGTCGGCCTACGAAAACGCCCGCGGCACCGGCAACATCCACATCTGGTTTGACACCGAGCAGGTGGCCGCATGAACTTCGAATTCCCGTTCAAGGAATTGCCGGCCGTGATGCGCGGCCCGCGCGTGGAGCGCCGCCGCGTGCTGATCGGCGGCAGCGCGTTCTGGGGCACGATGGAGAACGAGGCCACGCTGCGGCTGGACGACGGCCGCCACATCGACGCCGCCGGGGCCAGCTACCTGCCACCGGTGAGCCCCAGCAAGATCATTGCGGTGCACATCTCGTACAGCTCGCGCAGCATCGAGACGCGCAACAAACCCAAGCCCACCGACACGCCGACCTACTTCACCAAGCCGCCCACCTCGCTCAACGGCCACGGCGGGCAGATCCTGAAGCCGGCCGACTGCCAGTACCTCAACTACGAGGGCGAGTACGCGGTGGTGATCGGCCGCACCTGCCGCAACGTCACGCCCGACGAGGCCTGGGATTACATCGAAGGCTTCTGCCCCGCGCTCGACATGGGCCTGCAGGACTTCCGCGACACCGACCAGGGCAGCATGTTGCGCGTCAAGGGCGCCGACACGCTGCTGCCCATCGGCCCCGGCCTCGTGCGCGGCGTGAACCTGTTCGAGCAGACGCTGCGCACCTATGTCGACGGCCGCGTGGTGCAGGAGGCGCACATCGGCGACGAAACCATCTGGGGCCCGCACTACGTGATCGCCGACCTCGCGCGCCACATCACGCTGCTCGCGGGCGATGTCATCCTGATGGGCACGCCCTGCCATTCGCGCAGCGTCGACCCGGGGCACTTTGTCGAGTGCGAGATCACGGGCATCGGCCGCGTCGGCGGCACTGTCGTGGCCATCGACGCACCACGCGCCGCGGCCCTAGGCGTGGGCCACGCGCCCACCGACACACCCGAGGTGCGCCGCGTGGCGCTGGGCTTCGACGAGCGCGTGCCCGAGCACCTGAAGGCCAACCTGCAGGCCAGCCGTCGGTGATGAAGCCCCACGCCAACTTCATCGGCGGTGCCTGGGTGCAAGGCCCGGATGCCGCCGAGAACATCAACCCCTCCGACACGCGCGACGTGGTCGGCCTCTACGCCCGCGCCAGCGTCGAGCAGGCCCAGGACGCCGTGGCCGCCGCCGCGGCGGCGCAGCCGCACTGGGCAGCCAGCCTGCCGCAGCAGCGGGCGGATGCGCTGGACCTCATCGGCCGTGAGATCGAGCAGCGCCTGCCCGAGCTGGCCGACTTGCTGGCGCGCGAAGAAGGCAAGCCGCTGGCCGAGGCGCGTGGCGAGGTGCTGCGGGCCGCGCACATCTTCCGCTTCTGCGCGGGCGAGGCGCTGCGCGCCGGTGGCGAGCTGCTGCCATCCACGCGAGCGGGCCTGACCGTGGAGATCACGCGCGAGCCGGTGGGCGTGGTGAGCCTGATCACGCCCTGGAACTTTCCCATCGCCATCCCGGCCTGGAAGATCGCACCGGCGCTGGCCCATGGCAACGCGGTGGTGTTCAAGCCGGCCGAGCTGGTGCCGGGCTGCGCCTGGGCACTGGCCGAGATCATCAGCCGCGCCGGGTTGCCGGCGGGCGCCTTCAACCTGGTCATGGGCACGGGCCGCGAGCTCGGGCCCGCGCTGATCGACGACGCCCGCGTGGCCGCCATCAGCTTCACCGGCTCCGAGGCCACCGGCCGCCGCGTGGCCGCCAGCGCCGTGGCGCGGCCCGGTGCAATGGCCCGCGTGCAACTCGAGATGGGCGGCAAGAACCCGCTCGTGGTGCTGGACGACGCCGATCTCGATGGGGCCGTAGCCTGCGCGCTCAACGGTGCCTTCTTCAGCACGGGGCAGCGCTGCACGGCCAGCTCCCGGCTGGTGGTGACGGCCGGCATCCACGACCGCTTCGTCGACGCGCTGGTGGCACGCCTGCGCGGCCTGGTGCTGGGCGACGCACGCAAGCCCGGCACCACCGTGGGCCCGGTGGTCGACGCGCGGCAGCTGCAGCAGGACCTCGACTACATCGCGCTGGCCCGACACGAAGGCGCCGAGCTGGCCTTCGGCGGCCGGCACCACGCCGAGCTCGACGGCCAGCCCGGCCACTACCTGGAGCCGGCCTTGTTCATCGGCAGCCAAAACGGCATGCGCTTCAACCGCGAGGAGATCTTCGGCCCGGTGGCCGGCGTCATCCGCGTGGCCGATGCCGACGAGGCGCTGGCGGTGGCCAACGACACGGCCTACGGCCTGTCGGCCGGTGTGTGCACCACCTCGCTCAAGATGGCCGCTCACTTCAAGCGCCAGCTGCTGGCCGGCATGGTGATGGTGAACGCGCCCACGGCAGGCGTCGACCCGCACGTGCCCTTCGGCGGGCGCAAGACCTCGAGCCTGGGGCCGCGCGAGCAGGGGCGGGCTGCGGCGGAGTTCTACACCGTCGTGAAGACGGCCTACGTGGCGGCCTGAGCGGGGCGCGAGGCTGGAGCGCCTTCGGGCGGCTCAGGGGCGTCGCGCAGCGGCATCAGGTGCACCTGGGCCAGGTCGAAGGCCACGGCCAGCGCCTGGCCGGCTTCGAGGCCGCGGCGCTCGCGGCCGGAGAGCGTCAAGGTGAGCGGCTGGCCGCCGGCCACGGCCAGCGTCAGCGTGGCCAGCGTGATCTCGCCCTGGTGGCGCACGCTGTCCACGTGTGCGGCAATGTGGCCGGGCTCGTGCGCCGTGTACGCATCGGCCAGCGTGAGCGCATCGCCCGGTATGACGAAGGTGACGGCGCGGTTCGGCGACATGCGGCCCTTGTCGCGAACGCGCAGCCGGCGCGCCGCGGCGCCGTCGCCCCAGCGCAGCCAGCCCCAGCCGGTCTCGCTGCCATCGCCGCCCTCCCACCAGCCCTGCCAGCGGTTGGCGATGCCCACCAGCTCGGCCACGCGCGCGGTGCGCGGCGCGCGGTGGATGAACTCCGGCCGGCCGCTCTGCAGCACGCGGCCGGCGTCCATCACCACCAGGCGGTCGGCCAGCAGCCGGGCCTCGTGCAGGTCGTGCGTCACCAGCACCATCGGCACCGCCAGCTCGCGCCGCAGGTCGGCGATCAGGCGGTACAGGCCCTGGCGGTTCATCATGTCCACAGCCGAGAACGGCTCGTCCAGCAGCAGCAGGCGCGGCTCGCGCGCCAGCGCCCGCGCCACGGCCACGCGCTGCTGCTGGCCGCCCGAGAGCTGCGCCGGCCGTCGGTTCATCAACTCGGTCGTCAGGCCCACATGGGCCAGCCAGCGCGCGGCCTCGCGCTCGCGCTCGGCGCGTGGGCGCTGCAGCAGCGACAGCGCCACGTTGTCCACGGCACTGAGGTGCGGCATCAGCGCGTAGTGCTGGAACACCAGGCCCACGTGGCGCTGCTGCGGCGGCCGCCACAGGCCCTGTGCGGTGTCGCACCAGGTCTCGCCAGCCACCTGCACGCGGCCCTGCTGCGGCTTCATCAACCCGGCGGCCACGCGCAGCAGCGAGGTCTTGCCGGCGCCCGAGGGGCCGACGAGCGCCAGCAGCTCGCCCGGCGCGGCCTCGATGCGGCCGTGCAGCGGCATGGGGTGCTGCTGCTGCAGCTCGATGACCAGGCCCTGGGCGGCGGCGTTCATCACCGGCGTGCCGCGGCCGACAGCCGTGCCGTGGCAAAGAACGAGGCCGCCACCGCCAGCAGCGACAGCAGCAGCAGCACCAGCGCCATGCGGTCGGCGCCGGCCAGGTCGAAGGCCTGCACGCGGTCGTAGATGGCGATGGCGATGGTCTTGGTCTCGCCGGGGATGCTGCCGCCCATCATCAGCACCACGCCGAACTCGCCCAGCGTGTGCACGAAGGTGAGCACCATCGCCGACAGGATGCCGGGCCAGGCCAGCGGCAGCTCCACGCGGCGCAGCGTCTGCCAGGCGCCCAGGCCGCTGCAGGCGGCGGCCTCGGCCAGGTCGCGCGGGATGGCCTCGAAGGCGCGCTGCACCGGCTGCACCATGAACGGGATGTTGAAGATCACCGAGGCCAGCACCAGCCCGCCGAAGCTGAAGGTGAGCGGCAGGCCCAGCTCGGTGAACACGCGCCCCAGCGGCGAGGCGCCACCGAAGGCCACCAGCAGGTAGTAGCCCAGCACCGTGGGCGGCAGCACCAGAGGCAGAACCACCAGTGCCTCGATCCAGGCCTTGCCGCGCCAACTGGTGTAGGCCAGCCAGCGGCCCAGCAGCAGACCCAGCGGCAGCAGCACCAGCAGCGTCACCGCCGCCAGCTCCAGGCTCAGGACCAGGGCCTGCCAGTCGATCATGCGCGGGGGTACCGGCCCTTCAGGCGCCGGGCGGCGTGTAGCCGTGGCGCTGCCACACCGGCTGCGCGGCGGGGGCGAGCACGAAGTCGTGGAAGGCGCGGGCCGCCGGCGGGGCGCCTTTCAGCAGGACCAGCCGCTGCAGCAGCGGCGCATGGAACGAGGCCGGCACCAGCGCCGATGTGCCGGCCGCTGCCACGGCCGGGGTCAGCGTGAGGGAGTGCGCGACGAGCCCGCCCTGGGTCGAGCCCGACAGCGCGAACTGCACCGCCTGCGAGACGTTCTCGCCGATCACCAGGCGCGATTGCGCCAGCGCCCACAGGCCGGCGTGCTGCATCGCCTCGCGGGCGCGCTGGCCGTAGGGGGCGTGCTCGGGGTTGGCGATGGCGAACTTGCTCACGCGGCCGTCGCGCAGCGCGGCGCCCAGGTCGCGCAGTTCGGGGTCCACCTTTAGCGGCGAGCCCTTCGGCGCCAGCAGCGCCAGGCGGCCGAGGGCATAGACACGGCCGCGGTCGGCCGCACCACCGAGCGTGCGGCCGCCGTCGGCGACGCGGAACACCGTGTCTTCATCGGCCGAGACGAACAGGTGGAAGGGCGCGCCCTGCAGGATCTGCGCGACGAAGTTGCCCGAGGAGCCGAACACCAGCCGCAGCGGGCCGCCGCCGGCACGCTCGAACAGCGCGGCCAGCTCCTCGATGGCCGGCTTCACGTTGGCCGCGGCGGCCACGGTAGCCGGGGCCTGGGCGACGGCGCGGCCCGCGAAGGCGACCGCCAGCGGCATGCCCAGCAGGGAACGGCGGTCGATCATCGCGGCGGCTCCGGTTGATATCTTCCGTGGTGGATATCGCCGGCAAAGTATATCGGCCGCACACGGCGCTTGCCGCGCGCGCCGCGAGACAATGCCGCATGCCCGATCCCGACGCCTTTGCCGACGGCCCGCGCGCCCGCGTGCGGGTGCACCTCGACGCCGAGCTGATGCTCGGCCCGGGCAAGGCCGAGCTGCTGGAGGGCATTGCCGCCACCGGCAGCATCGCCGAGGCCGGCCGGCGCATGGGCATGAGCTACCAGCGCGCGTGGTCGCTGGTGCAGACGCTGAACGCCGGCTTCGCCGAGCCGCTGGTGGAGCGCCAGCGCGGCGGCAGCGGCGGCGGCGGCGCGCGGCTCACCGCGACGGGCGAGCAGGTGCTCTCGATCTACCGCGCCATCGAGCGCGAGTGCCAGCGCGCCGTGGACAAGCGCGCCGAGGCGCTGGCGGCGTTGCGGCGCCTCTGATCACCCCTCACCGCCGCCGCACGGCCAGCAGCGCCACGCCGGCCAGCGCCAGCAGCGGCAAGGTCCCCGGCACCGGCACGGCCGCCGTGCGCGGGTCCAGATCCAGCACGAACAGCTGCGGGATGCCCGACGGGTTGGTGCCGGTCAGGTTGGCCGCCGACACCCAGGCCAGCGTGCGGCCGGCGCGGTCGAGCGAGGGATTGAGGTTGTAGCTGGCGAAGCCGTTGGTCTGCGTCACCTGCGTCAGCACGTCGTCGACCAGGTCGAACAGGAAGATCTCCTGGTTGCCGTCGGCGTTGGTGCCCAGCGGGTCGGCCACCGACACGAAGGCCAGCCGCGTGCCGTCGCCGCTGAGCGTGACCTGGTCGCTGCTGCCGAAACCGGCGGTGGACTGCGTGACCTGGCGCACCAGGTTGGTCTGCAGGTCGTACACGAAGACCTCGCTGTTGCGGTCGGCGTTCAGTCCCAGCGGGTCGTAGGTGGAGGTGTAGGCCAGGAAGCGGCCGTCGTCGCTGAGGTCGGGCCGCATGTTGAAGCCCGAGCCCGCCGGTGCGATGTTGCGCCAGACGCCGGTGTCGCGGTCGAGCACGTCGAGGCGGCCGAAGCCCTCGGCCGCCAGCACGCGGCCGTTGAAGCTGAGCGCGTTGTTGAACGTGTTGCCGGCGATCAGCGGCGCGGCGACGCCCGTGTCGGCGTTGAAGATCTGCGAGCCCACGTTGCCGGTGGCCAGCAGCACGGTGCGGCCGTCGCCGCTGAGAGTGTTGGTCTCGCCGGCCAGGGCCGGCCCCGCGAAGCTGCGCGTCAGGCCGGTACCGTGGTCGTACAGCAGGCTCTGGAACGTGACCGAGCCGGTGCCGGTGGGCGCGAACTGCTGGTAGAGGATGCGGTTGCCATCGGCGCTGATCTGCGGCACCTGGCTGCCGTGGAAGATGCCCGGGCCACTGCGGCTGACCTGCGTCATCGCGTTCGTCGGGCGGTCGTACAGGAAGATCTCGAAGTTGCGGTCGGCGTTGTCGCCGGTGATGTCGCCGGCCGAGTAGAACGCGATGCGCTGGCCGTCGGCGCTGACCGACGCGCCGAAGGTGTTGCCCGAGGGGTTGAACGTGATCTGCGTGGGCGCGGCCTCGGCCGGCACGGCCAGCAGCGCCACAGCCGAGGCAGCCGCGGCGGTGGCCAGGATGCGGGCCAGGCTGGCCAGCCGGGTTTCAGCGGGATGGGCGGGGCGGGTGGGGTTCATCGCGGGCTCTCCGGAAGAACCCGGTGAGTGACCGCGCCCACCGGCCGGTTCCCGCCCGCCCCCGGGTGCGGGGGCTGGTGGGGAATATGCACGCCGCGCGGTGCCCGCGCGCGGGTCAGGCGGCCGCGCGGTACCCGCGCGGGATGGCCGCCAGCAGCCGCTTGGTGTAGTCCTGCTTCGGCGCGGCCAGGATCTGCTCCGCGCTGGCCTGCTCCACCACCTGGCCGTCCTTCATCACCAGCACCTCGTCGCTGATGAAGCGCACCACCGCGAGGTCGTGGCTGATGAAGACGTAGCTCAGGCCGAACTCGTCCTGCAGGTCCTTCAGCAGGTTCAGCACCTGCGCCTGCACGCTCACGTCGAGCGCGCTCACGGCCTCGTCGAGCACCAGCACCTCGGGGTTGAGCGTCAGGCAGCGCGCAATGGCCACGCGTTGGCGCTGGCCGCCGGAGAACTCGTGCGGGTACTTGCCGAAGGCGCGGCCATCGAGGCCCACCTTCTCGAGCAGCGTGCGGGCGCGCTGCTCGCGCTCGGCGAGATCCTTGCCGATGCCGTGGATGGCCATCGGCTCCACCAGCGTCTGGCCGATCGTGAAGCGCGGGTTCAGGCTGGCGTACGGGTTCTGGAACACCACCTGGATGCGCCGGCGCATCAGCTGGCGCTCGCGGTCCGACAGCTTCAGCAGGTTCTGGCCGTCGAACAGCACCTCGCCGCTGGTGGGCTCGTGCAGGCGCAGGAGCGTCAGGCCCATCGTCGTCTTGCCGCTGCCGCTTTCACCCACGACGCCCAGCGTGTGGCCCTTGCGCAGCTTGAAGTTGACGTTCTGCACCGCCTTGAATTCGCGCTTGCCGAAGAGGCCCTGCTTGAGCCAGAAGCTCTTGGCCAGGCCCTTGACCTCCAGCACCACCGCTGCGTTCGGGTCCTTGGCCTTGCCCACCTGCTGCGCCCGGCGGCCGGCGATGTGGTCGTCGATCACCATCAGGCGCGCCGGGTTGCCCTCCAGGCTGGGCCGGCAGGCCAGCAGCGCCTTGGTGTAGGCGTCCTGCGGGCTCTCGAAGATCTGCTTCACGGGGCCGTGCTCGCGGATCTGGCCGTGGCGCATGACCACCACCTTGTCGGCGATCTCGCCCACCAGGCCGAGGTCGTGGCTGATGAAGAGCACGCTCATGCGGTGCGTGGTCTTGAGCTTGCCGAGCAGCTCGAGGATCTGGCGCTGGATGGTCACGTCGAGCGCCGTCGTGGGCTCGTCGGCGATCAGCAGCTTGGGCTCGCAGGCCAGCGCCATGGCGATCATCACGCGCTGCTGCTGGCCGCCGGACATCTCGTGCGGGTAGCTCTTCATGCGCCGCGCGGGCTCGGGGATGCCGACCTCGCCCAGCAGCTCTTCGGCCCGCTTGTACGCGGCGGCCTTCGACAGGCCCATGTGCTTCATCAGCGGCTCGCAGAGCTGGCTGCCGACGTCGAGCACCGGGTTCAGCGAGCTCATCGGGTCCTGGAAGACGCAGGCGATCTCCTTGCCGCGCAGCTTCTGCAGATCGGCCAGGCCGAAGCCCAGCAGGTCGGCGCCCTTCCAGAGGATGCGGCCGGTGCGCTCGGCGTTGTCAGGCAGCAGGTTCAGCACGCTCATCGCGGTGACGCTCTTGCCCGAGCCGGATTCGCCCACGAGGGCCACCGTCTGGTTCTCGTCGATGTCGAAGGACACGCCCTTCACGGCCTCGGCGCGCACGCCCTTGCCCATGCGGAAGGCGACGCGGAGGTCCTGGATGGAAAGCAGTTGGCTCATCGCGTGCTCACTCCAGCCCACGCAGCTTGGGGTCGAGCGCGTCGCGCAGCGCATCGGCCATCATCGAGAAGGCGGTCACGAACACCGCCATGAAGAGCGTGGCCGCGGCCAGCTGCCACCAGTGGCCGAGGATCAGCTCGCTCTGCGCCTCGGCCAGCATCGTGCCCCAGCTGACCTGGTCCACGCGCACGCCCAGGCCCAGGTAGCTCAGGATGACCTCGGCCTTGATGAAGCCCACCGTGAGCAGGCTCATGCGCACCAGCACCACGTGGCTCACGTTGGGCAGGATGTGCTTGAACATGCGGCTCCAGCTGCTGGCGCCGATGGCCTCGGCACTGCGCACGTATTCGCGGCTGCGGTGCTTGATGAACTCGGCACGCACCTGGCGGTACATGCCCGTCCAGCCGGTGAGCGCCAGGATGATGACCACGCTGCCCACGCCCCGGCCCACCACCGCGGCAAAGGCGAAGATGAGCAGGATGTTCGGGATGCTCTCGAAGACGTTGTAGACCCACTCCAGGAAGTCGGAGATCTTGCCGCCGAAGAAGCCGCCGAAGGCGCCGAGCATGGTGCCGATCAACGTGGCCGCCAGCGCCGCGGCCAGGCCCACGAACACGCTGATCTCGGTGCCCTTGATGGCCTTGGCCAGCACGTCGCGGCCGAGGCGGTCGCCGCCCAGCGGCAGCGTCTCGGCCTTGGGCGCTTCGGCGGTGGCGAACTGCTTGGCGCGCTCGTCCCACTCCTTGTAGCGCGGGGCCAGCGGGTCCACGGCGGAGAGATCCACGTTCGGGCCGGTGGCGCGGTCGGCACCCGCGGCGGCCTGCGGCGCGGCCGGGCCCAGGAAAGTGGGCGGCGCATTGGGCACGCCGATCTCGGCCTGCCAGTTCTTCGCCACCAGGCCGGTGGCGGCCAGCACGATGAGCAGCAGGAACGCGATGACGATCAACGCGCTGGCCAGGCCGACCTTGTCGCTCTTGAAACGGCGCCAGGCCGCGGCCCAGACGCCTTCGCTCTGCTGCTGCGCGCCGCTGGCGGCGCCGTCGGCTGAAATGGTTGCGGTGTTCATGTCGGGCCCGCCTTACTTGAGCACCACGCGCGGATCGGCCACCTTGTAGGCCAGGTCCGTCAGCAGGTTGATGAACATCGTCAGCACGGCCAGGTACACGGTGACGGCCTGGATCACGGGGAAGTCGCTGCGGTTCACCGCCAGCAGCACCTCGCGCCCGATGCCGGGGATGGAGAAGAACACCTCGATCAGGAAGCTGCCGACGAAGATGCCGGGCAGCAAGAGGCCGATGTTGGTGAGGATGGGGATGGTGGCGTTGCGCAGCACGTGGCGGAACAGCACCGTGCCTTCCGTCAGGCCCTTGGCGCGCGCGGTGCGCACGTAGTCCTGGCCGAGCTCATCGAGGAAGAAGCTGCGGTACAGGCGCGTCTGCGGCGCCAGGCTCACCAGCAGCGCCAGGAACACCGGCAGCGGCACGTAGGTGGTGAGGTTCGTCGCCAGGCTGTCGCTCCAGCCCTGCACCGGGAACCAGCCGAGCTGGAAGCCGAACACGTACTGGCCCACGATCACGTAGACCAGGAAGCTGATCGACAACGCCACGGTCGTCACGACGGTGAGTGTGCGGTCGGTCAGGCTGCCGCGGCGGTAGGCCACCCACATCGCGATGGGGATGGCCAGCACCACTTCCAGAATGAGGATCGGCACCATCACCGTCAGCGTGGCCGGCAGCCGCGTGGCGAACAGGTTGCTGATGCTCTCGTTGGTGGCCCAGCTCTTGCCCCAGTCGAAGGTGACGATCTGCTTGACGAAGATCCACAGCTGGTACCAGACCGGCTCGTCCAGGCCCAGCTGGGTGCGGATGGACTTGATCTGGTCGGGGCTGGCGTTCAGGCCGCCCAGCACCTCGGCGGGGTCGCCGCCGAACCACTTGAAGAGGAAGAAGACAAGCAGCACCACGCCCAGGAGCGTGGGCACCATCTGCCAGAGGCGCCGTATCAGGTATGCGGCCATCGGGGGGTTCCCAGGTGATGTCGGTGTCGGCGCCGGGGGCCGCCTCGTGGCGCGGCGCCGGCCCGTTTTGCAAAGTGCGCGAGTGTAGGGGGGGCTCCCCGCGCTGCCGGCCGGTGATTTCCCCCCTCGGCCCCGGGGGAACGCCAGCAAACGGCGTGCCCGCGCGGCACTAGACTCGGCGCCTTCCCGAGAAGCCGCCTGACCGGCCCGCCCACGCCCACAAGGCGTGCCGGGCCCGCACCCCATGAAGCCGATCCTTTCAAGGGCGCTCAGCGCCATCGCCTGCGTGTTGATGCTGCCGCTCGCGCCGGTGGCCCAGGCCCAGGCCCCCACCCCGGCCGCCGACGCCGCCGCGCCCAAGGTGCTGCGCCTGGCGCTGGCCAGCCGCGAGAACAACCTCGACCCGGCGCAGGTGTCCGACGTCATCTCGGCGGCCCTCGTGGCCGGCATCTTCGATGCGCCGCTCACCTACGACCACCTCGCCCGCCCGGCGCGCCTGAAGCCCAACACGGCCACCTCGCTGCCCGAGGTGCACGACAACTTCACCCGCTTCGTGTTCCGCATCCGGCCGGGCATCCACTTCACCGACCACCCGGCCTTCAAGGGCAAGCCGCGCGAGCTGACGGCCGAGGACTACGTCTACTCCATCAAGCGCTATTACGACCCGGCCACGCGCAGCCCCGTGCTGTTCCATTACGAGAACGCCGGCCTGCTGGGCCTGAGCGAGCTGCGCAAGAAGGCCATCGACAGCAAGGGCAAGTTCGACTACGACACCCCCGTCGAGGGCCTGCGCGCGCTGGACCGCTACAGCTTCGAGATCAAGCTCTCGCGCCCGGCGCCGCGCCTGCCCTACGTGCTGGCCACCGGCGCGCTGGCCGGCGCGCTGGCGCGCGAGGTGGTGGAGCAGGACCCCAGCACCATCGGCGAGCGCCCCATCGGCACCGGGCCCTTCAAGGTGGGTGCCTGGAAGCGCGGCGCGCGCATCGTGCTCGAGAAGAATCCGGTGCACCGCCACACCGTCTACGACGCCGAGCCCAACCCCGACGACGCCGCCGGCCAGGCCCTGGCGGCCAAGCTGCGCGGCCGCGCGCTGCCGATGCTCGACCGCGTCGAGATCACCATCGTCGAGGAAGCCCAGCCGCGCTGGCTGAGCTTTCTGAACCGGCAGATCGACATGGTGGCGCTGCCCAACGAGTTCGTGAACCTGGCCGCGCCCAACGGCAAGGTCGCGCCCAACCTGGCCAAGCAGGGCATCCGGCTGCACCAGGAAGTGGCGGTGAGCACCTGGTACACCTACTTCGGCATGGAGCACCCGGTCACCGGCGGCTACGAGCCGCACCAGGTGGCGCTGCGCCGCGCCATCGCGCTGGCCTACGACGGCGAGCGCGAGATCCGCCTGCTGCGCCGCGGCCAGGGCATCCACCCGCAGACCATCCTGCCGCCGGGCATCCCGGGCTACGACGCCAGCATCCGCACCGAAATGAGCCAGCACTCGCTGCCCCGCGCCAAGGCGCTGCTCGACCTGTACGGCTACGTCGACAAGAACGGCGACGGCTGGCGCGACAGGCCCGACGGCAGCCCGCTCGTGCTGGAGCACCGCGCCGAGACCACGCAGCTCAGCCGCGAGTCCCAGCAGCTGTGGCAGAAGGCGCTGACCTCGGTGAACATCAAGAGCGAGTTCACCGTGAAGCAGTGGCAGGAGAACATCAAGGCCAGCCGCGCCGGCCAGCTGATGATGTGGAGCACCGGCTGGGTGGCCGCACTGCCCGACGCGAGCTACTTCCTCGACGTCGTCTACGGCCCCAACAAGGGCATGAGCAACCACGCGCGCATGAACCTGCCCGAGCTGAACGCGCTGCACGAGAAGCAGCGTGTCATGCCCGACGGCCCCGAGCGCTTTGCGCTGGTGCAGCAGGCGCTGAAGCTGGGCGTGGCCTACATGCCGATGAAGGCCACCACGCACCCCATCAACAGCTGGCTCACGCACGCCGGCGTCGTGGGCTACGTGCCGCACCCGTTCATCCGCGACTACTGGCGCTACATCGACATCGAGCCCGGCGCCGCCGCCGCACACTGAGGAGCGCACGCCATGAAGCGCCGCGACACCCTGGGCCTGGCCGCCGCCGGCATCGGCGGTCTGGGCATGAATGGCCTGGCCACGAACTGGGCCCATGCCGCCGGCAACGGTCCGGCCGGCGCGGCGCGCGTGCTGCGCTGCTCGTTCCCGGTGGCCGAAACGGGCATCGACCCCGCGCAGGTGTCGGACGTCTACTCGCGCACGCTCACCGCCAGCATCTTCGAGGGCCTCTTCGGCTACGACCACCTGGCGCGGCCGGCCAAGCCGGTGCTGGTGACGGCCGCCGCGATGCCCGAAGTGGCCGACGACTGGCGCGAGTACACGATCCGCATCAAGCCAGGCATCTTCTTCGCCGACGACCCGGCCTTCAAGGGAACGAAGCGCGAGCTGGTGGCGCAGGACTACGTCTACTCGATCATGCGGTTCGCCGACCCGGCCACCAAGAGCCCGCTGTTCTCGAGCGTGCAGAACTGGGGCATCGTCGGCCTGGACGAGCGGCGCCAGCAGGCCATCGAGAACAAGAAGCCCTTCGACTACGACACGCCGCTGCCGGGCCTGCAGGCGCTGGACCGCACGACACTGCGCTTCCGCCTCAAGGAGACGCGGCCGCGCTTCGTCGAGAACCTCAGCGTCGGCGATCTCTACGGCGCGGTGGCGCGCGAGGTGGTGGAGTTCTACGGCGACAAGATCATGGAGCACCCGGTCGGCACCGGGCCGTTCCGGCTGGCCGCGTGGCGGCGCTCGTCGCGCATCGTGCTGGAGCGCAACCCGACCTACCGCAAGGTGCTGTGGCAGGCCGAGCCCGCGGCCGACGACGCCGAAGGCCAGGCCGCGGCCAAGAAGCTCACGGGCCGGCCGCTGCCGCTGGTGGACCGCGTCGAGATCGACATCATCGAGGCCACGCAGCCGCGCTGGCTGGCCTTCCTGAACGGCCAGCATGATGTGATCGAGCGCATGCCGCCGGAGTTCATCGACATCGCGATGCCGGGCGGCAAAACGGCGCCGCACCTGGCCAAGCGCGGCATCCGCGGCGTGCGCACGCTCACCGCCGACGTCACCTTCCTCTACTTCAACATGGAAGACCCGGTGGTCGGCGGCCTGGCGCCCGAGCGCGTGGCGCTGCGCCGCGCCATCGGCCTGGCCACCGACACGCAGCGCGAGATCCGCACGCTGCGCAAGGGCATGGCCATCCCGGCGCAGAGCCCGGTGATGCCGCACCTGACCGGCTACGACCCGAACTTCAAGAGCGAGATGAGCACCTACGACCCGGCGCGCGCCCGGGCGCTGCTCGACCTGTACGGCTGGACCGACCGCAACGGTGACGGCTGGCGCGAGCAGCCCGACGGCAAGCCGCTGGTGCTGCAGATCGCCACGCAGCCCGACCAGACCAGCCGCGACCAGGACGAGCTGCGGCAGAAGAACCTGCAGGCCATCGGCATCCGCGTCGAGTTCAAGCCCGCCAAGTGGCCCGAGAACCTGAAGGCCGGCCGTGCCGGCAAGCTGCAGGTCTGGTCGCTGGCCTCGCTGTCGTCGCAGCCCGACGGCCAGGACATCTTCAGCCGCTTCTACGGGCCGCAGAGCGGGCTGCAGAACATCGCGCGCTTCAAGCACCCCGAGCTCGACCGCATCTACCAGCGCATGTCGCAGCTGCCCGACGGCCCGGAGCGGCTGGCGCTGTTCGAGCAGATCAAGAAGCTGGCGGTGGCCTACATGCCCTACAAGCTGGGCGTGCACCGCTACGTGGCCGACCTGATGACCGACCGCGTCGTCGGCTTCAAGCGCCCGATCTTCTGGCTGAACTGGTACCACATGGTCGACGTGCTGCCGGGCGGCGACAACCCCGCCTGAACGTGAGCATGGTGCAGCGCCGACCGCTGCTGCAGGGCGGCCTGGCCGCGCTGGCTGGCCTGCCGGCCGGGGCCGCGGCCGCGACCCCGGCCCGCGGCCCCAAGGTGCTGCGCATGGCCTTGCCCTCGGCCGAAGCCGGCTTCGACCCGCCGCGCGTGAGCGACGCTTCGTCGCTGGCGGTGCTGGGCGCCATCTTCGAATCGCCGCTGACCTACGACTACCTGGCGCGGCCGTCGCTTCTGAAGCCCTGCACCGCGGTGGCGCTGCCCGAGGTGCACGACAACTTCACGCGTTATGTCGTTACGCTGAAGCCGGGCATTTTCTTCGCCGACGACCCGGCCTTTGGCGGCAAGCCGCGGGAGCTGGTGGCGCAGGACTACGTCTACAGCATCAAGCGCTTCTACGACCCAGCCGTCGTCACCGAGCGGCTCTACATCTTCGAGAACGCCGGGCTGCTGGGGCTGTCGGAGCTGCGCAAGGCGGCCCTGGCCAGCAAGACGCCGTTCCCGTACGACGTCGAGGTGCCGGGCATCCGCGCGCTCGACCGCTACCGCTTCGAGGTGCGGCTGGCGCGGCCGACGCCGCGCTTCGAGCAGCAGATGAGCGCGCCGGCGACCTTCGGCGCGGTGGCGCGCGAGGTGGTCGAGCGCTACGCCGCCGACCCGATGGCGCACCCGGTGGGCACCGGGCCGTTCCGGCTGGCGCAATGGCGGCGCAGCTCGAAGATCGTGCTCGAGCGCAACCCGCGCTACCGCCGGCCGCTGTTCGACGGCCAGCCCGCGCCCGGCGATGCCGAGGCGGCAGCGGTGGCGGAACAGCTGCGTGGCCAGACACTGCCGCTGCTCGACCGCGTGGAGCTGTCGGTCATCGTCGAGGACCAGCCCCGCTGGCTGGCCTTCGAGGGCGGGGAGATCGACGCGGTGCTGGTGCCCGGCACCTTCGCGCCCCGCGTGGTGCCGGGTGGCCGACTCGCGCCCTACCTGGCGCAGCAGGGCGTGCAGCTGTCGCGCAGCGTGATGGCGGGCGTGACCTTCAGCTTCTTCAACTGCGAGAACGCGGTCGTCGGTGGGAACGCTCCGGCGCAGGTGGCGCTGCGGCGGGCTATCGCCTTGGGCTGCGACAACCCGGCTCTGCTGAAGCAGGGCTACTTCGACCAGGGCATCGTCGCGCAGAGCATGGTGGCGCCGTTCAACAGCGGGTACGACGAGCGGATGGTGTCGGAGCTGGGGACGCACGCCCCGGCGCGGGCGCGGGCGCTGCTCGACCTGTACGGCTACGCCGACCGCGATGGCGACGGCTTCCGCGAGCGCCCCGACGGCTCGCCGCTGGTCATCGAGTACGCCGCCACGGCCGACCAGCGATCACGACAGCTGGCCGAGATCTGGCAGCGCCGCATGACCGAGATCGGCCTGCGCTTCCGCTTCGCTTTCATGCCGTTCCCCGAGCTGATCCGGCGCACCCTGGCCGGGAGCCTGCAGATGGGGATGATGAGCTGGAACGCCGGGCCCGACGGCGACTTCTACCTGAGCCTGGCCTACGGCCCCAACGCCAGCCAGAACAACGACGCCCGCTTCAGCCTGCCGGCCTACGACGAGGTCTACCAGCGCCAGCGCGCCATGCCCGACGGCCCCGAGCGCCTGGCCGTGATGGCCCAGGCACAGCGCATGATGCTGGCCTACATGCCCTACCTGCCGCATGTGCACCAGGTGCTCAACGACGTGAGCCGACCCTCGGTGCGCGGCTGGCTCCGGCACCCGCTGATGGAGATGCGGTTCCTGTACGCCGATGTCTCGACGTGAAGCGCTACCTGAGGAGCTGACGCCTTGGCCACCCTGCCCGTTCCGCGCCTGACGCAATACCGCGAGTGGCTGGCCGCCCAGCACGGCCTGCGGTTTGCCACGTACGAAGACCTCTGGCACTGGAGCACGACCGATCTCGATGCCTTCTGGGGCTCGCTCTGGCGCTGGTTCGACATCGAATCGCCCACGCCGCACACCGCCGTGCTGGCCGAGGCGCGCATGCCGGGCGCGGTGTGGTTTCCGGGCGCGCAGCTGAACTTCGCGCGCCAGGCGCTGCGCCATGCCGACGCCGCCCACGCCGCCGGCCACCCGGCGGTGGTGTTCCAGAGCGAGCGCATGGCGGCGCCGGCCGAGCTGGCCTGGCCCGAGCTGCAGCGCCAGGTGGCGGTGTTCGCCTCGCGGCTGCGCGCCGCCGGCGTGCAGCGCGGCGACCGCGTCTGCGCCATCCTGCCCAACCGGCCCGAGGCGCTGGTGGCCTTTCTCGCCACCGCCAGCCTGGGCGCCGTCTGGAGCATCTGCAGCCCCGACATGGGCCCGGTGGCCGTGCTCGACCGCTTCCGCCAGATCGAACCCAAGGTGCTGGTGGCGGTGGACGGCCAGGTCTGGGGCGGCGTGGCGCACGACCGCCGCGCCGTGCTGCACGAGGTGCTGGCGGGGCTGCCGTCGGTTCGCGATCTGGTCTTCTGGGCCGACGTCGACACGGCCGCCGATGCGCAGGCCTTCGCCGCGCCCGGCCGCGCCGCGCACCGCTTCGCCGACTGGACTGCCGACGACGCGCCCGCCGGCTGGCAGCCCGAGTGGCTGCCCTTCGACCACCCGCTGTGGATCGTCTACAGCAGCGGCACCACCGGCCTGCCCAAGCCCATCGTGCACGGCCACGGCGGCATCGTGCTGGAGATGCTGAAGGGCGGCGCGCTGCACAACGACGTGGCGCCGAGCGTCGAGTTCGGCGAGCGCTTCCACTGGTTCAGCAGCACCGGCTGGATCATGTGGAACGCGCAGGTCGGCGCCCTGCTGTCGGGCACCACGATCTGCCTGTTCGATGGCAACCCGGGCGGCCCGGTGGCCGGCAGCGGCAAGCCGGCCGACTGGGGCGTGCTGTGGCGCTTTGCGGCAGCGGCGAAGGTGACCTGGTTCGGCGCTGGCGCGGCCTTCTACGCCAGCTGCCTGAAGGCCGGCGTGGTGCCGCAGGCCGAGGCCGACCTGTCGCGTATCCGCGCGGTGGGCAGCACCGGCAGCCCGCTGTCCGACGAGGCCTACGCCTGGCTGTGGGCGCAGATGCCGCGGCCGGGGGGCGAGCGCATGTGGATCAACCCCATCAGCGGCGGCACCGACTTCGCCGGCGCCTTCGTGGCCGGCAACCGCGAGCTACCGGTGCACCAGGGCGAGATGCAGTGCCGCAGCCTGGGCGCCGCGGTCGAGGCCTGGAGCGAGGATGGCCGGCCGCTGCTGGGCGAGGTGGGCGAGCTGGTCTGCACGAAGCCGATCCCGTCGATGCCGCTGTACTTCTGGGGCGATGAAGCAGGCCGCCGCTACCACGACAGCTACTTCGACATGTTCCCCGGGGAACCCGGTCGAGGGCCTGTCTGGCGCCACGGCGACTGGATCAAGCTCGTGCCGCACCCCGAAGACGGCTCGACAGGCGCCGTGATCTACGGCCGCAGCGACGCCACCATCAACCGCCACGGCATCCGCATGGGCACGGCCGAGCTGTACCGCGCGGTGGAGGCCGAGCCCGAGGTGCTGGACAGCCTGGTCGTCGACCTCGAGTTCCTGGGCCGCGAGAGCTGGATGCCGCTCTTCGTGGTGCTGCGCGAGGGCCTGGTGCTCGACGAGGCGCTGCTGAAGCGCCTGAAGACCGCCATCCGCGACGCGTTGTCGGCGCGCCATGTGCCCAACGAGATCGTGCAGGTCGTGGCCATTCCGCGCACGCTGTCGGGCAAGAAGATGGAGCTGCCGGTGAAGAAGCTGCTGCTCGGCGCCGACGCCTCGAAGGTGATGAACCGCGACGCGATGGCCAACGCCGACTGCGTGGCGTGGTTCGTGGCCTACGCGGCGCAGCTGGGGCCGCGCCTGCAGCCGAAGGCCGCCCAGAAAGACCAACCGGCCGGAGCCTGAGGCTGCGGCCGGTGGGCTGGTGAGGGGCGCCCGGCGGGCGCGGGGCTCACTCCTTCGTCTGCGAGACGATGGTCACGCGGCGGTTTTCCGGGGCGGCCGGCTCGCTGGGCTTCATCAGCGCGCTGGAGCCCTTGCCGACGGCGTTGACGCGGTCGGCAGCCAGGCCGTGGCTGCTGGTGAGGTAGTCGCGCACGCTCTCAGCACGGGACTGGCTCAGCTTGAGGTTCATCTCTTCGCTGCCGCGCGGGTCGGCGTGGCCCTCGATCGTGAACTTCACGGTGGCGAGCTTCTCGCTCTTCATCGCGCCGGCCAGCACGTCGAGCGCCTTCTTGGCCTCGGCGGTGAGGTCGGCCTTGCCGGTGACGAAGGTGACCAGGATCGAGGCCTTTGCAGTGGACGGTGCGGCCGCGCCGGCCGTGCCGGCCGCGGCGACGCCGGGCTTCCAGCTGCGCGTGCGCACCGGCGGGGTGAGCGCGTCGATCAGCGTCTGCTCGCTGACCTGGCCCTCCTTGAGCACCTTTTCCTTCTCGGGTTCGGCGGTCTGTGCGGTGGCGCTGCCGGCCGCCACGGCGAACAGCAGGGCAGCGATCAGGGCGGTGGCGGGGGAACGGGCGGTGAGGTTCATGGTCTCTCTCGCAGCAAAAGGGGGTTCAGGGGCAGCGGGGACGTCCGGCAATGCTACGCCGGGTGGCCGCCGCGTCGGCTGACGCGCGCCGCCCCCGTTCGGGTGTTCAGACGGTCTTCTGGGGCTTGGCCAGGGTCTTCAGCGCGAAGCGGCCGTCGTTCTGGAACAGCCAGGCCTCGACGACGCCCTGGCTCTGCAGCACCTGGCGGGCCTGGGCGCTCAGGCCCACCGGCGCCGGCAGCCGCTCGACGCTGGCCAGCGCGCGCTGCGTCATCTCGGGCTGCTCGGGGTTGTCGCGGAAGACCTCGGCCTTCCACTGGCCCTGCTCGTCGAGCTTGACGCGCAGCACCACCACGGCGCGCAGCAGCGCCTGCGGCTGCTCGTTGTGCACGTCGGTGGCGCTGTGCAGGTAGACGGTGCGGGCGAAGTCGCGCTTGACGGCATCGGCGCTCTGGGCCTGCGCCGGGGTGCTCGACATCACGGCCAGCGTCACGGCCACGGCGGTGGCGAGGGTGGCGAGGGCGGCGGCGGGGTTGAAGGTCTTGCGGTTCATGGTGGGCTCCTCGGGTCGGCTGGTTGTCGGCTTTGCGGCGGGGGTGTCGCTCGGCATGGGATGGATTACGGACCTCGCGGGCCGTCCTGAACAGGACACCTTGGTATAGGCGGCGGGCCGGCATCCGTATCCCGAGGGATGCACCACCGCGGCCGAACGGCTTCCGGCCCCCGGCGACATGCGGCATCCTTCACGCATGAACACCGCCCCCAACCCGCACGGCTCCCTGCTGTTGGCCGACGACCACGGCCTCGTGCGCCACGGCCTGCAGCTGCTGCTGGCCGAGGTGCTGCCCCAGCTGCGCGTGCAGCTGGCCAGCTCGCTGGCCGAGACGCTGGAGGCGCTGGCCACGGCCGGGCGCTTCGACCTCGTGCTGCTGGACCTGACGCTGTCCGACGTGCACGGCCTCGCGGGCCTGCGCAAGCTGCGCGAGGAGTTCCCGTACGTGCCGGTGGTCATCCTCAGCGCGCAGGACGACCGCGACACCGTGCTGGCCGCGCTCGACGCCGGCGCCATGGGCTTCATCAGCAAGGCCGCCGCGCCCAGCGAGCTGAAGGAGGCGCTGACGCGCGTGCTGGTGGAGCACCGCATCCACCTGCCGCAGAGCGTGAGCGGCGGCATGGCCGCCGTGCCCGAGGGCGGCGGCCGCGAGCTCTCGGAGCTGGCCGCGCTGGGCCTCACCGAGCGCCAGATCGAGGTGCTCGGCTACGTCGTGCAGGGCCTGCGCAACAAGGAGATCGCGAGGCTGCTCGACCGCTCCGAGGTCGTCGTCAAGAAGCACGTCACGGCCACGCTGCAGGCGCTGGGCGCGCCCAACCGCACCAAGCTGCTGGTGCTGCTGTCGCAGCGTGGCTACCGCGTGCCCTCGATGCGCGCCGCCGGCCAGGACGGCGACGCCGCCGGCACCGACGACGCATGAAGCAGCGCCGCGCCGAGCCGCCGCGGCCCGGCAGTGCCGAGCACATCGCCGAGCAGCTGCCGCGCCGGCGCCGCCGCCTGGGCCTGGCCCTCGTGGCGGTGGGCGTGGTGGGCCTGGCGATGCAGAGCTTCAGCGAGTGGCTGCTGCCCTACAACCTGGCCTCGCTGGATGCCGTGCGCCAGCTCACCGGCTCGCCGACGCTGACGCCGCAGCAACTGGCCTGGGGCTGGGCGCTGCTGTGCCTGGCGCTGCTGGCGACGATGGCGCAGTCGCAGCGCCCGCCGGCGCTGCTGCCGCCGCTGGCCGGCCTGGCGCTGGGCTCGGTGCACGCCGCGGCCGGCGGTGGCGCGGCCTCGCTGGCGCTCTTGCTGCTGGTGGGCGTGGCCAGCCTGGGCTGGCACGCCGGCCGCCAGGGGGGGCTTTCGCTGCTGCTGGCCACCGCGCTGGCCAGCACCGGCTGGGAGTGGATGGTGTCGGACTTCCCCAGCCTGTGGGCCGTGGCGCCGGTGCTGGTGACGGTGTTCGTGTGGATCGACCTGATGCACATGCGCGTGAACGACCGCCGACTCTTCGGCGCACTGGCCGAGCGCGACGAGCTCATCCAGAGCCTGGACCAGCGAACCGCCGAGCTCACCGCGCTGCAGGGCGCGCGCACGCGGCTCTTGGCCAGCATCAGCCACGATCTGCGCCAGCCGCTGCAGGCCGTGCGCCTGTACGCCGAGGCCATGCAGGCCGCCGAGGCGCCCACAGCCGCGCAGCCGCTGGAGCGCCGGGACCCCGAGGCCACGCAGGCACGCGCCCACCGCAGCGAGCTGCTGCGCCAGCAGATGCGCGCCGCCGACGACGCCACCGCCATGCTCGACCAGTTCAGCGAGTTCAGCGCCATCGAGCAGGGCGCGCTGCAGTCGCGGCCCGAACTGGTGGAGGTGCGCGACATCCTCGAGGCGGTGGCCGCCAGCCTGCAGGCCACGCAGTCGCCGGCGCAGCTGCGGCTGTCGGTGCACGGCCGGCGCCAGTGGATGCACACCGACCGCACGCAGCTCGCACGGCTGGTGCAGAACCTCGCCGGCAACGCCGTGCGCTACAGCGTCGGCCTGCGCCGCGACCGCCCGGCGCGCGTGGTGCTGGCGGTGCGGCCGCACACCAGCGGCGGCGCGCAGGGGCTGGCCATCGACGTGGTGGACAACGGCCGTGGCATCCCGGCCGACAAGCTCGACGCGGTGTTCGAGCCCTACGTGCAGCTCACCGACGGCGCCACGGGCGCGCCGGCCGGCGCCTCGCGCGGGGGGCGCGGGCTGGGCCTGGCCATCGTGCGCGGGCTGGCGGCGCAGCTCGAGCTGCGCATCGCGCCGCTGAAGAGCCGGGTCGGCCACGGCACGCGCTTTCGCGTGCTGATCCCGGCCGAGCAGCGCCGCGCCGGCCTGCCCTCGCTGACCCCGCCGGGCACGCTGTCCACGCCCGAGGTCGACACCACGCGCCTGGACGGCTGGCTGCTGGCGCTGCTCGACGACGAGGCCGCGCCGCGCAGCGCGCTGCGCGCGGCGCTCGAAGGCGCCGGCGCCACCATCGTCGACGCCGGGGCGCTCGACCAGCTCAAGCTGCAGCTCGACGACGAGCCGCGCTTCCCCGATGCCCTGGTGGTCGACCACGACCTCGGCATCGGCAAGCCCGACGGCGTGGCCGCCGTGCTGAGCCTGCGTGCCGAGTGGGAGCTGATGGTGCCGGCGGTCGTCGTCACCGGCCGCGTGGGCGCGCTGGGCACGATCACGCTGCCCAAGCGCTGCTCGCTGCTGGCCAAGCCGGTGGCGCTGGCCACGCTGGTGGCCACGCTGCGACGGCTGCAGCGGCCGGCCGGCGGCGGCGCCGGGGCCACGACCGTCGACATCCCGGTGGATGCGGACGGCCCCTGAACGCGACAAAACACCCGTCACGGGGTGTCGGACAGGACGTATCCGTCGGGATCATTGGGCACACTCGGGCTTGGCGGTGAAATGGCGCCATCCGGTCATGCCGGGAGCCCACCCGCCCCCGCATTCACCACCCGGCACCGGAGCCGGGACAGAACCAGGAGCCGATCATGATGAAGCAAGTGTTGCGAGGACTGGCCGTCAGCGGTGCCGCCGTCGCGGTGCTGTGGGCGAGCTCGGGTCTGGCCGAGGCCGCGGGCTTCGACCTGGTCACCGCCTCCGAAGCGCAACAGGCCGCACAGGCCGAACGGACCATGCCGCCGCCCGTGCGCACGCGCAGCCTGCCCAAGCCCGACGCGCCGGCGATCAAGGTCGTCAGCCCGTCGGCGCCCGGCACGCCGGTGGCGGCGCCGCTGCGCATCGAGGTGGCCTTCCAGCCGGCCGCCGGCGCGAAGATCGTGCCCTCGAGCTTCCGCGTGCTGTACGGCCTGCTGAAGATCGACCTCACCGACCGCCTGCGCCAGCACGCCACGGTCACGGAAAACGGCCTCGTCGTGGACGGCGCCAAGGTGCCGGACGGCCAGCACCGCATGTTCATCCAGGTGGCCGACGACAAGGGCAACACCGCCGAGCAGGAAGTGCGCTTCCGGGTCGGGGGCGCGCTGTGAGCGTGCCGTCGCTGCGGCGCGCGCTGGCCGGCGCCGTGCTGACGCTCGGCCTGGCCGCCGCCACCGGCGCCGCCTGGGCCCAGCCGGCCACCGCGGCGCCGGGCACGCAGCAGATGATCGACGCGCTCAAGCCCTCAGGCAACCGCGGCCGCAACCTGCTGGTGCGGCAGTCGTCGGAGGCGCCGGCTGCGGCGGCGTCGGCGGCACCGGCTGCCACGGCGGGCGCCGGCGCGGCGCCGAGCCTGTCGCTGGCCATCCAGTTCGAGAGCAACTCGTCGCGCGTGCGGCCCGAGAGCGGCGCGCTGCTCGGCGACCTCGTGGCCGCGATGATCTCGCCCGACCTCAAGGACAGCCGCTTCGTCATCGAAGGCCACACCGACGCGCGCGGCAATGCCACCGCGAACCGCCGCCTGTCGCAGGAGCGGGCCGAGGAGGTGCGGCAGTACCTCATCCTGCTGGGCGTGCATGCGTCGCGCCTCAAGGCCGTGGGCAAGGGCTCCAGCGAGCCGGCCAACAGCAAGGACCCGCTGGCCGCCGAAAACCGCCGCGTGCGCGTGGTGACCGTCGAATGAACACCCTGCGCACCCTCACCGCCCTGGCCCTGGCCGCCGCCAGCCTGGTGGCGAACGCCCAGCCGGCCGGCGGCGAACGCAACACGCGCCACGCGCTGATCATCGGCATCGGCCAGTACAGCGACCCCGAGGTGCCGGCGCTCAAGGGCGTGGTGCACGACATGGACAGCGCCCGCCGCATGGCCCGCGCGATGTCGGTGCCAGACGCCAACATGCGCGTCATCCGCGATGGCGACGCCACCGCCGACCGCATCCGCCAGGAGATCGCCGCGCTGCAGCAGCGCATGAGCGAAGGCGACCGGCTCTTCGTCTACTTCTCGGGCCACGGCACGCGCTGGTACGACGAAGCCACGAAGAAGGACGGCTGCACCGAAGGGCTGCTCGCCGCCGACGGCAAGGTGCTCACCAACGTGGAGCTGGGCGAGCGCCTCGCGCCGATCACGCGCAAGGCCGAGAAGGTGCTGGTGTTCTACGACGCCTGCTTCTCCGGCGGCGTGGCCAGCGAGCCGTTCCGCACGCGCTCGCTCACGCTCGGCGCCAACCAGGTGGCGCCCAAGTTCACGCGCGCCGGGGCGCCCGAGGCCTGCGCCAAGCCCAGCAACTTCAAGACGCGCTCGCTCGACTCGCAGATGACGGTGAGTCGCGCGCTGCCGCAGAACGTGGTGCACATCGCCGCCAGCCGGCCCGACGAGGTGAGCTTCGACAACAGCGCCAGCGGCGGCTTCGCCACCACGGCCTGGCGCGACTGCCTGCTCGGCCAGGCACGCGACCGCGACGGCAGCGGTGCCGTCACGGTGGACGAGATCACGCAGTGCGCGCAGGCCAAGGTCAACAAGGGCCTCGAAGGCCAGCCCGGCATCAGCGGCCAGCAGATGACCGTGGCGGGCAATCGCAGCTTCGTGCCGGCCTGGATGAGCGCGGCATTCACGCCGGCCAAGCCGCCGGAGGCGGCGGCACCGGCGGCCCCCGCACCGACTGCGGCGCCGACCGCCGCGCCAGTCGCCGCTCCGGTCGCCACGCCCACGGCCGCGCCGCCCGCAGCGCCGGCGCCCGCCCCGGCGCCGGTGCGCGTGGCCTCGCCGGCCGAGATCCTGGCCGAGCTGCACGCGCAGCGCGACGGCGCCCGCGCCGTGACGGCCGCGTCGCGCCAGCCCAAGCTCAAGATCGGCAAGGACCTGCTGCAGCTCGACATCACGCCGGCCAAGGACGGCCACCTGTACATCGCGCTGGCCGGCTCCGACGGCAAGAGCCTGTACCTGCTCTACCCGAACGACCTCGCCAAGGACAACGCGGTCAAGGCCGGGCAGAAGATCTCGCTGCCGTCCAAGGGCTGGGAGATCGTCGCCGGCGGCCCCGCCGGCACCGAGACGCTGCTGGTGATGGTGACGGACGCCCCGCGCGACCTCTCGGGCCTGGCGCAGGAGAAGGCCGGCCCGTTCATGAAGTCGCTGCTCGACGGCGAGGGCCGCTCGCGGCTGCAGTTCGTGCTGTCCAACGGCACGCCAGCCGCGGGCTGCGGCACGGCGGGGAAGCCGCCCTGCTCCGACGCCTTCGGTGCCGCGCTGGTGAAGGTGCAGACGGTCGACTGAGCGTCAGGCCGCCCGCAGCCGGGCCAGCAAGCCGACAGCGGCACAGGCAGCCAGCACCGGCAGCACGCCGACGCGGAAGCGCACCAGCGCCACTGCGGCGGCGGCCGCCAGCAGCGCCGCGAAGGCGTTGAAGCCGCCACCGGCCGGCCACAGCACGTGGCCGGCGAAGAAGAGGGCCAGGTCCGCGATCACCCCCACCACCGCGGCACTGATGGCCGCCAGCGGCACGGTGAAGCCGAGCCGCCCGCGGGTGCCTTCCACCAACGGCCCGCCGGCGAGGATGAACACGAAGCTCGGCAGGAAGGTGAAGAAGCTCACCACCACCGCGGCCGTGGCGGCCGAGAGAAACAGCGCGTCGCCACCCAACGGCGGCGCCAGCCAGCCGGCGATGAAGGCGGCGAAGGCCACGACCATGATCAGCGGTCCCGGCGTCGTCTCGCCCAGCGCCAGCGCGTCCATCATCTGCGCGGCGCTGAGCCAGCCGTGCTGCTCCACCGCGCCCTGCACCACGTAGGGCAGCACGGCGTAGGCCCCGCCGAAGGTGACGAGCGCCGCCTTCGTGAAGAACCAGCCCATCTGCGCGAGCAGGCCCTGCGGTCCGCCGAAGGCCACCAGCAGCGCCATCACGGCCCCGCCCAGCGCCAGGCCCGTGCCCACGACGAGCACGAGGCCGCGCCGCGTGAAGCGCGCATGCGGCGGCGGCGGGGTGTCGTCGTCGATCAGCGCCGGCCCCGCGCTCGCCGCCGCAGCCGCCGCGTGGCCGGCCGGCACCTGCAGCGCCTGCGGCTGCCAGCGCGCCAGAGCCAGCCCGAGCACCGCGGCCACGGCCACGATCAGCGGAAACGCCACACCGGCCAGAGTGGCCCCGAAGGCCGCGAGCGCGATGCCCCAGGCCCAGGGCGTGCGCAGCGTGCGGCCGCCGATGCGCCAGGCCGCGTGCAGCACCAGCGCCAGCACCGCCGGCTTGAGGCCGTCGAACACCCCGGCCACCAGCGGCTGCTGGCCAAAGCGCATGTAGGCGTAGCCCAGCGCGATGAGCAGCACCAGCGACGGCAGCACGAACAGCAGCCCCGCCACGATGCCGCCCCACGTGCGGTGCAGCAGCCAGCCCAGGTAGGTGGCGAGCTGCTGCGCCTCGGGCCCCGGCAGCAGCATGCAGTAGTTGAGCGCGTGCATGAAGCGGCCTTCGCTCAGCCAGCGCCGGCGCACGACGAGCTCGTCGTGCATCAGCGCGATCTGCCCGGCCGGCCCACCGAAGCCGATGCAGCCGAGCTTGAACCAGAAGCGCAGCGCTTCGCCGAGGCTGGGTGCCGCCGGGGCGTTCACAGCGCCCGGCTCACGAGCCGGAAGTCGGGGTCCTCGGCAAAGGGCTTGATGGCGAAGCCCAGGCTCTTCATCAGCCGCAGCATGCCGCTGTTCTGCGCCAGCACGAGGCCGTCGATCTCGGCCAGGCCCTTCTCGCGCGCGACCTCGATGATGCTTTCCATCAGCCGCGAGCCCAGGCCGCGGCCGGCAAAGTCGTCGGCCACCAGCAGGCTGAACTCGCAGCTGGCCTGATCGGGGTTGGTGATGATGCGCGAGACGCCGACGATGCGCTCCGCTCCATCCACCTCGGTGGCCACGGCCACGAGCGCCATCTCGCGGTCGTAGTCGATCAGCGTCAGCCGCGCCAGCAGCGGTGCCGGCAGCTCGGTGATGGCGCTGGCAAAGCGCATGTAGCGGCTCTCGGGCGAGAGCGATCGCACCAGCGTCTGCAGCATCTGTGCGTCATCGGGCTGGATCGGCCGCACCAGCACCTCGCCGCCACCGGCCAGCGGCAGCCGCTGCTCGTGGCGCGCCGGGTAGGGCTGGATCGCGAGGTGGTGGTAGTCGGCAGCCCGCCCGCCGCCGGAGGCCATCGACGCCGTCTGCACCACGATGCGCGCGTCCACCGCCACGGCGCCGTGCTCGTCGACGATCAGCGGGTTGATGTCCATCTCGCGCAGCTGCGGGAACTCGCAGACCATCTCGCTCACGCGCAGCAGCACCTGCTCGATGGCCTCGCGCGCGGCCGGCGGCAGGCCGTCGATGCCGGCCGCGCCGATGGCACCGATCCGGGCCCGCTCCACCAGCCGCCGCGCCAGGAACAGGTTCAGCGGCGGCAGCTCCATCGCGCGGTCGGCGATCAGCTCGATCATCGTGCCGCCGGCGCCGAAGACGATGATCGGGCCGAAGGGCAGGTCGGTCACCACGCCCACGCAGACCTCGTGGCCGCGCCGCGCGCGCGCCATCTTCTGCACCGTGACGCCATTGATGCGCGCGTCGGGCCG